>LGFT01000025.1 GCA_001509375.1 Methanothrix harundinacea
GCTTGCTGCGGGGTGCGCCGCCGCCAGTTTGACTCATGATCTGGAACTCAAACGCAGGAGGAACAACCAGAACCTGGAACAAAGACCGCATCATGATGCTAAAAATAATTTTAATCACTTAATGAGCAGAATAGACTCTTTCGAGATAGCTGTGAGAAAAAGACTGATGAAAATCAAAGAGCTATGGCCGAATCTTACAGCGTTTTACTTTGTGGATGGTGCCCCAGCTACGAACAATGCCATAGAAAATTATTATTCTACAAGCCTCAAGACCCACAGGAAGAGACAGCTAAAGACCAGAGAAATTGAAGATCAAATGAGGCTGTCTGCTCTGAAAAGGGCGGGGATGTTCGGAAAACCTGAAAAAACGTTACTCGAAGCGTTCCTCATGTTCATTCCTTTCCTGGATCCAGGGTAATGGAATTTTAATATAAATGTACATTATAGTTAATTAATTAGCCTGAGCTATCGGATTTTAGTTTAATTCTATAACTAATATCTTTTCTTGAAAAACTATGTTAAAGAATAAATTTGAATTCACTAATATTCGTAAACACATTAAAGATAAAAGGGGAAAATGGGAGACTGTTTTGTTCTTAACAACCGAATATCACTCGATTTTTAGATTGTGCCCTCAGCTGCCCTTCTGGCATCCCTCCAGGGTCTCATCAAGCCAGTCGAAGATTCGCTGATTGGAGAGCCGACGGGCACCCATCTGGCAGTGCTCCCCAGCGCCCTCCTCGATGGTGAAAAGCATGTACTCCTTGGGGCTCTCGAGAGCGTCGTAGAGCTGCATGGCTCTTCCCGGCATCATCCAATCGTCCTCAGAATCCACCACCAGCACGGGGCAGCTGATCTGCTGGACGCAGTCTTTGAGGTTGTACTCCTGGCTCTTGATCAAAAACTCGTGAGGGGTGTCAACGCCGAAGGAATACATGCCGTGCTCTATGCTCCACCTCAGGCTGGTATCGTTCTTCATCGCCTCCCGGGTTCCTGCGTCAAACTCATCCGGGTAGTTGATGAGGGCGTACATCTCCTCAGGGCTGAAGTCTCTGGTATAGTTCAGCTCGTAGACCCCACCGTTGGCCACGCAGGCTGCGATTCTATGCTCATAGGCCGCAGCCCTCGGAGCCATGTATCCGCCCATGCTTATGCCCATCAAGGCTATGCCCCCTGGATCCGTTTCGTTTCGGGTGAGGACGTAGTCCACCACCGGCGTGACCACATTTTCCCAGTCCGGCCTGAAATGGAGCCCCTGCTCTCTGAGCACCCCACCCTGTCCGGGCCCTTCGAAGATCAGGCAGTTGTACCCCCTCTCCACTGCAGCCGTTCCTTGGCTGAAGTAGAGCTCCTCTGCGGTGCCATCAAAGCCGGTCTGGAGGATCAACGTCTTCCGGGGCTGATCAGAAGGGTCTGGCTTCAGGAAGTAACCGGGAAGCGTCGTATTCTCGTAAGGTATCTCCACCATCTCCACCGGGTGCGGCACGAGATCGATGGCCTTTCGGAAGCATTCGCGACTCTTTCCCCAGGTCTGAAGGATGCGGGGATCAACGGGATTTCCATGCAAGAAGAACTCTGCTGCGCGGTAGTATCCCGAGGCCCGCTGGTAGGCGTCCCGAGCGCTGACATTGTGTCCCTTCTCCAGAGACTCGTCTGCGATTTGATGAACGCTCTCTGCGGCGGCAAACCACTCCAGATACCAGCTCTCAAAATCTCCCGGATCGATTCGAGACGCAGTGATCAGGCATTCATTGATGTCCGCGCCACCATAAGACGTGACGCTCAGCTGTCTGAGCAGTTGAAAATGGAACTCATCATCCTGGAAGACGCGATAGACCGCAGCGCTAGAGCAGAACATTTTTTCCCTCGAATCGCCATTCTCTGAAGCAGAGGACAACTGAGCACCAAGAACCAAGATGCCCACTAAAAATGCTGTTGCAGTTCCTTTCATCCTTTCTAACTCCATATTTAAAGAAATATTTAATTTTTCATGAGGCTCTTCTAGGTGGGCTCTTCTTCTATTCTACCCCAACAAATATCTCTTGTCGAGTTAAAATATGTTACTAATCTGTAACGAAGTCGAACCGTCTCCTAGGCTCCTCCCAGGTTACGTCACCGTCGACGTCCTTTTTGTCTCGCCCCGAAGTAGACCCAGGCCACCAGGATCAGGGCCAGAACGGCGGCCAGCCCCCAGTTGAGGAAGGACGAGTCCCCCGTTGGGCCATCTCGGTCGCGATTTCCATCTGTGCCATTGGGCGGCCTTTGGACTGGCCCCCTGACCACCTCGCCGGAGACGAGCTCCAGGTCCACCAGATCCTTCTCCCCTCCAGCGTAGATCCTGGCGATAGTCAGGTTCAGCCCCTCTCCCCTCTCCTCGTAGACGAAGCTCTCCCCGGCCCTGAGGACCGAGGACTTGAGGTGGCCGCGCCCGTCTCTCAGTTCAAGCCAAACGACACCCTCCCCGGCGCCCGCCCACGGCTCGACATCCATCACCACCAGGGTCAGGTTATCGGCGAAGGTGAGGCTATCTCGCGTCGACATGAAGACTTCTACTCCACCAGCAGTCTGCATAACTAAGAGAACTGAGGCCAGAAGATACGCTATGCGGCTCATGTCTACTTATCCCATTTATTATCTCCTCCGCCCGAAGCGAAGGCTTTGACCACCGAAGAAGGTTCGTGGGGGTGGGAGGCCAGAGTCACTTTACGTCGGGAAAGGATTTATTAGTTATTAATCCCATCTGGTTAATACAAATATGCAAAAACGTAGCATCGGTGAGATTTATGGTAGACGATGTAGGGATTCTTGTTCTCGGACATGGCAGCACCAAGCCGTACAACAGAGAAATGGTGGAAAAGTGCGCGGAGCTTATAGGAAAAAGCCATACAGGCCCCGTGAGGATCGCCTTTTTGAACATGGACGAGCCGAACATCGCCACGGGCCTTGAGAGCTTCTCGGGAACCAACGTCAAGACGATCGTCGCCCTCCCCATCTTCCTAGCCCACGGAGTACACACCCTGGAGGATATACCAAATGAGCTCTCCGTGGACCCGAGCTCTCGGAAAGGGAAGTGCAAACTGAACGGAAACGAGGTGGAGATCAGGTGCGCAGAGCCCCTGGGCGTGGACGAATGCATCGCCTCCCTCGCATACCGGAGAGCAACGGAAGCCCTGAAGTAGCTCCGAGGTCAGCGGTCCTCGACACCATCCACGGCGCAGGGCTGATCGCAGATAGGATGAGGGAGGCTGGGATCGAGGCCGAGGCCTTCGAGGTCTACCACAATGTGCCGGACCTCTCGGGCTTCGACCTCGTCGTCGCCCCGATCCACCTTTCGCCAAGAAACCCCGCCCACAGAGAGGCGATCCGTCTCAAAAAAAAAGTGATCTCTCACCATCGGGCCGTCGGCGATCTTCTGGCGGGCGTTGGGGACCTTAGGGCCTTCGAGGTGACGGGGACGAGGGGCAAAACCACTACGGCCCTAATCCTGGCTCAGATTCTCTCGACCAGGGGAACGGTCACGTCCCACACCACCCGCGGGATCGAGGTCTGGAGGGAGGGCAAAAGCGAGGTCGCGGCTTCAGGGCTCAGCATCACCCCCGCCAACGTGATCCGAGCCTTCGAAGCTGCCTTGGAAACCGGCGCGACAGATCTGGTCTGCGAGGTGTCCCTAGGAGGGACGGGCCTCGCTGACTTCGGCGTCCTGACGAGCTTTGCCGGCGACTATAAGGTGGCGGGAGGGTCCCTCTGGGCCAGCACCGCCAAGCTCCAGATGGTCACCCTATCGAAGGGGGGCTCTAAGCTGATCGCGGGCGAGGACGTAGGGATCTCGGCCGATTTGACCTTCGGCCCGGGGCCGAGGGGGCAGGTCTGGTGCGATGGAAGGGAGATTCGGGCGGAGGGTGAGAGGGTGACTCTCGACCTCGGCGAGGGTCTCGATCCCGAAAGCTACGCGGAGGCCATCTCCGGGGCCGCGGCCGCGGCCCTGGTAGCTGGTTTGAGCCTCACTGAGATTGCTTCCGCCCTGGAAGGCTTCGAGGGGCTCGGCGGCAGGATGAAGAGCGTGGAGGAGGACGGAATTTCGGTCCTCGACAACTCCAACTCCGGCCTCCGGGCCACGGGGGTCGAGGCGGCTATGGACCGGATCGGCGGTGGCGGGAGGGTCGCCCTCGTCGTCGGAGAGGAGGCTGAGACGGTCTGTGAGGGGATGGAGATTCCGGCCTTGATAGAGATTCTGGTCCGCCGGCGCAGGGAGGTCGACATCCTGATCTTGGTGGGGGATAGGCTGGCGCCTCATGCATCCAGCCTTTCGGCCTTTACAGCTTCCGACCTCAACTCTGGTCTATCCCTGGCGAAGACCGGACTTGTGAAAGGCGACAGGCTAATATCATGCGTTAAATGTTTCAGGTGATATCCATGGTGGCAAGCGAAGTTCAGATACTGCATCCAAGGCCCAGCTCGATCGTGGCGGCCCTTTACACCCTGAGAGACCTGGGCGTCGACGTCGTCATAATGCATGGCCCCAGCGGCTGCTGCTTCAAGCACGCCCGCCTCCTGGAGGAGGACGGCGTCCACACCCTCACCACCGCCCTCGACGAGGCGGGCTTCGTCTTCGGCGGTCAGGAGCAGCTCACACGGCTTCTCCAGAGGGCGAGGGAGCTCTTCGACCCGAAGCTCATAGGCGTCGTGGGAACCTGCAGCAGCATGATCATCGGTGAAGACCTCCACCAGTCCGTCGTCGACGCCGACCTCGATGTGCCGGTCATCGAGGTGGAGGTTCACGCCGGATACCGGGACAACACCAAAGGCGTCATCATCACCCTGGAGGCGGCCCTGGAGAAGGGGATCATTGACCGGGCTGAGTTTGACCGGCAAAAGTTCCTCCTGGAGAAGGCGACGGAGGTCGAGAGGCTCTACGGAGCCGCAAGCCAAGAGTACCTGGCACCCGAGAGGGGCGAGATCAAGTACAAGGCCGCAGAAAGGCTTCTCAGTCTCATGAGCGAGGGGAAGAGGGGGATAAACGTCCTCAACGCCAAGAAGGAGACTGCCTACATGTTCGCCGACATCAACGCCGCCGTGGCCCAGGTGGCAAAGGATCGAGGCTCTGAGGTCAAGACCCTCGCAAACCTCGACGAGAATAAGGGGCTCGCGAAGGTTAAGAGGGATGCGAAGAACATCCTTTCGGGGCTTCTTGAGAGGGGCGTTGTGATCGACCGGATCATCGGCGGCCTCGATGAGTACCCCATCGCCGGAAAAGAGGTAGCAGAATGGCTGGCCGGAGAGGAAGGCTACGACTTTGCCGTCATCTCTGGGGTCCCCCATGCGGTACCGATGGCCGCGCTGGAAGGGGTGGAAGTCTTCTCCATCACCAACGGCCCGCGGCAGGTCCGGCCCCTGCGAGAGCTCGGCCACCAGCACGTGATGGTGGAGATCGACCTTCACCCCAAGACGATGGGCGTCTCGAGCATCGTCGAGTCGGAGTTCGGCGCCACCTTGCGGGGGCTGAACGAAGTGGGATAAAATAGAAAATCCAATGGACGGGGCCAGCGGCCCCGTTTTTAGACTTTTTTTAAATTCAGATCGCCTTCGGCAGCTCTGTGAGGAAGACGTAGATGATGAAGCCCAAAATTCCGATGAGGGCTATCCCCAGGATGGAGATCTTGGAGATCAAAAGGAACTCCTCCCGGGTGGGCTTTCTCGCCAGCTTCAGCACCCTGATGTACTCCCTGTAGTTGAACTTCGGGGCGCTTATGTTCACGTTCATATCGCCCAGCTTCTCCGACAGCTCGCCTTTGCGGCCGTTGGAGTTTTTCTTGCGGGTCTGAGCCTTCTCTTCTGACATTCAGGGGGCGAAGGGGGCTCCCTGGTGAAAAAGATTTCGATCAGGAGGGGCGTGGCCTTCTCTTAATCGAAGTCGGAAGATTTTTAACCGCCGAACCCCTGCAAAATGCGTCGATTTGGGATGTCTTTATGAACTGGAGCCTCCTCCTTGCCATAGTCCCCGTTGTCGTCCTCTTCCTCTACGGCATCGACCGTTTCTCCGAAGAGGTCCGCCACGCGGCTGGAGAGCGGTTCTGGACCCTTCTTCAGAATGCGACCCGCACCCCCGCCCGAGGCGCCCTGGCGGGGGCCGCCGTATCAGCTATCACCCAGTCCAGCACCGCCACCACCGTCATAGCTGTGGGGCTTGTGAACGCCGGAGCCATCTCCTTCCTGGGGTCGATAGGCCTCGTCATCGGGGCGAATGTTGGGACGACCCTCACGGCGCAGCTCGTCGCCTTCAAGCTGACCGCCTTCGCCCCCCTCTTCGTCGTCGCCGGTTTCCTCCTGGGCCTCGTCCGGGGACCTTACAGGGTCTTCGGAAAGCCGATCTTCTACTTCGGCCTCGTCTTCTTCAGCCTAAACCTCATCTCCGCCGAGATCGCCCCTCTCCAGGACGATCCGGAGGTCATCGCCCTTCTGGCGATGGCCGATGACGTTCTGATAGGGATCCTCATCGGCTTCGTCATCACCAACTTATTCCAGTCGAGCTCGGTGACGGCGGGGCTTATAGTCGTAATGGCTCAGAGCGGGCTTTTAACGCCGGCCGAGGCGGTCCCCATCATCCTCGGGGCGAACATCGGGACTACGACGACGGGACTCATCGTTGCCATCCGGATGAACTCCGCAGCCAGGAGGACGGCGGTGGCCCAGTTCCTCTTCAACCTCCTGGGGGTCGTCCTGATCCTCCCCCTTCTCGGGCCCTTCTCAGAGCTGATCCGAGAGATCGGGGGGAGCCCCGCCCAGCAGGTGGCCAACTCTCACCTTATATTCAACCTCTCCACCTCCCTCGTCTTCCTGGCCGGGATAAAGCCCTTCGGGAGTCTGGTCATGCGGATAGTCCCTGAGAAGGACGCGGAGGTCGTCTTCGTAACGCGGCACCTGAGAGACCCTCTCCCCGAGGACTCCTCCACTGCGACCGGGCAGGTCGAAATGGAGATCGTCCATATGATGGAGGTGTCGAGGGAAGTCTTCGAGAAGAGCCTGGAGGTGGGGGCGGGCAAGACGGAGGCCTGCGCGAGGATCGAGCACCTCCGAGATTATGTTGCCTTCCTCAACTCCGCTATCGAGGCGGCGGTCGTGGCCCTTTCGGATAGAGAGATGCACGTCGAAGATGCCGCCAGGATATCGATTTTGGCCCGGGTCTCCGACCTCGTGGCGTCGATGGTGGAGCAGACGGTCGTCATGGCAAAGAAGTTCGAGCATATGAAGGAGAAAAGGATGATGCTATCGACCGAATCCCTAGGAAACCTGATGGAGATGGCCGCCCCCTGTCGGGAGAACCTGGATCATCTGGTGGAGGCCTTCCCCGAGATGCCGGCGGAGGTGGACGAAGCCATGCGATACAACGACGAGAAGCTCCGGCAGCTCCTAAACTGGTACTACAAGAGCCACGTCCGGAGGTTGGCCGGAGGGAACAAAGCTGACGGCATGTTCTCTGAGATGCTCTTCTCGATAGAGAGGATCGGCTCTATCATCCGGGAGCTCCGAAAGACGACGATATCGATGGCGATACCCGTCTCACCGCTGGATATACCGGATCTGGTGGATCTCCCCGATGATGGCCGGTGAGGAGCGGCCGTGCCCTTCCTCCCGTCCCCCTGAGGGGGATCATCAAGAGATATGCCTCATCAGAGGGGACGCTTGCGATGGCGGGCTATACAAGCCTCCCCGCTATCGCCTCTGCCACCTCTTTTGTAGAGCAGTTTCCTCCCAGGTCCGGAGTTACGATTCCGTGGGCTAGTGCCCACTCTACAGCCTCCACGATCGTCTTCGCCTTTTCGGCCTCCCCAAACCACTCCAGCATCATGGCGGCGGACCTGATGGCGCCCACCGGGTTTGCGATCCCCTTTCCAGCGATGTCCGGGGCCGACCCGTGTATCGGTTCGAAGAGGGCGTACTTATCGCCAAGGTTTGCGCTGGGGCAGAGCCCCAGGCCCCCGACGATCCCTGCGGCCTCATCGCTGAGGATGTCTCCGAAGAGGTTTGTTGTCACGATCACGTCGAACTTTTTGGGGTTTATGATCAGGTTGTAGGCTGCGGCGTCGACGAGCATATCCTCGAAGGGGACGTCCCACCGGTGGGCCGTCTCACCGCAGATCCGAAGGAACAGGGTGTCGCTCTTGAGGACGTTGGACTTGTGGACGATGGTGAGCTTCTGTCTCTTGGAGGCTATGGCACATGCCCTCTCGGCGATCCGGAGAGATCCCCGGTGGGTTATCACCCTCAAGGTCGTAGCCTCCTCCTCGTCCAGCTTCTCGACCCCCGAGTACATCCCCTCGGTGTTCTCTCTCACTATCACGAAGTCCAGCCCAGGCGCCGAGAAGGGCCTGATGTTGGCGTAGAGGTCCAGCCCCTTCCTCAAGGCGAGGAGTACGCTTCTATACTCGGGGTCAGGCGGCGTGGTGATGGCGCCGAATAAGATGCAGTGGCAGGTCTTGATCAGGTCTAAATCCCCCTCTGCCATCGCCTTTCCCGTCCTCTTCCACCGGCCGTACCCCAGCTCCACGGGGACGAACTCCAGGTCCGCCCCCGCCGCCGCGAGGACGGCGAGAGCGCTGTCGATGACCTCTGGACCCACGCCGTCTCCTTTGACCAAGGCTACTCTCTTTTCAGCTCCTCTGCAAGACATCTTATCGCCTCCGCGATTCTGGGGGCCCCGTCCCCCCAATGGACCACAACGCCTCGGTGGCCCCGCGAGGTGGTGATCCCCCTCCGCTCGGATCTGCAGCACCTGGTGATGAAGGGACCCGTCGGCACCAGAAGGTCGTTGGAGAGGGGGCAGGTGTTAAAAAACCGATGCTCTTTTCCAGGGTACATCCCCCTGAATACCTCCCTGGAGACCTCGCACCCCACGATCAGGGGGTCGTCGATCTCGACTTTGTCCGAGTCCAGGGACCTGCCCAGCCCCGAGGCGGTGCAGGGGAAGTAGACGTCGTCTGCGTCGTAGAGGCTCAGGTCGAGGACCCTCTCCTTAAACTTCAGGGCGAGATCGCCGAGAACACCGGCCTCTTCCAGGTTCTCGATGACGTAAACCAGCCATGACGGTCGGGGCGGTACCACGTCCAGGATCTCGATCTCTGTGATGGCCGAAAGGTCCGGCCTGTGGACGAAGGTGACGTGTTCGTCGGGGCCCCGAAATATCACCGTCGTCACACTCTCCTGGCACAGGTCGGTGGCGAGGTGGATCAGCCTCGTCCGGTTCCGGGTGTCGATCTTCTCCGGGTACTCCAGGATCTCGTCCCCGCTGGCGAAGGACTCCATCGACCTCACCGGCCGCATGAACCCCTTCCCGGGCTCCGTCTCCACCGCGTAGATGGTGATCTCGCCACCGAAGTGGATGAGGTACTTCGTGGAGAAGTAGATGGGGTCGCCAGGCCTCGCCTCGGTGGCAGTTCCTACATACTTGTAATCTTCAGGGAATATCAAGCTGCTCCTTCCTTCTCCTTTCTTCGATGGAGGACGAGCCCACCGTCCTGGAGGATCGCCAGGAGGAAATCCGGAAGCATCGTCCCCGGAAAGATCCTCTCCCCTACGGTCACCGTTCCTTTCGCGAGGTCCACCTCCACCTCATCCCCCTCAAGGGCCTCGACATCAGCCTCCATCACCGCAAGGCCGACGTTGATGGCGTTTCGATAGAATATGCGAGCAAAGGATTTCGCCACGACGCAGCCCACCCCTGCCTCTCTTAGGGCCAGTGGCGCCTGCTCCCGAGAGGAGCCGCAGCCGAAGTTCTTCCCGGCGACGATCACGTCCCCCGGCCTCACATTCTTCGCGAAGTCCGGGTCCAGTCCCTCCATGGCGTGGAGGGCCAGCTCCTTGATATTCTTCGTCCTGAGGTAGGGGCCGGGGATTATGACGTCGGTGTCCACGTCGTCCCCGAATACCCATGCCTTTCCCCTGATCATGGTCGGGAGTTGGACCTGCAACGGTATATGGCTTTCCTATGGATTAGAGACGTGGACGATTACGAGGGGCCCGAAAAGCCGGACTATCGCGTCCAACAGGACCTCGCCGCCAAAAGGGAAGAGGTTATTAGTGACAAGGTCAATTAGTTCAGGCGAGAATACAGACGGTTCCGATAATTTACGGTGCAAGGAGGCGGTCCGACGTTAGAGGTTGAAGATCTCTGGGTGAGCATAGCGGGAAAGCAGGTCCTCAAGGGGGTGAACGTGAAGGTGGGGCAGGGCGAGACCCACGCCCTCTTCGGCCCCAACGGCTGCGGCAAGACGACTCTGCTCAGCACTATAGCGGGAATCCCCCGGTACGTGGTGGATAGGGGGACGATCAGGTTCAAGGGGGAGGATATAACTCACATGCCGATCCACGAGCGGGCGAAGCTCGGCATAGGGATAGCCTTCCAGCACCCTCCCACCATACGGGGGTTGAAGGTGAGGGACATGATCCAGCTCTGTAACCCCCAGGCGAATGCGGAGAAGATCCTTGCGGACCTCGACTTCGAGGATTTCGCCGACCGGGAGGTGAACAAAGGCTTCTCGGGGGGCGAGGTGAAGAGGTCGGAGATGGTCCAGCTCCTGGCCCAGGAGCCGGACTTCGTGATGCTCGACGAGCCCGACTCCGGGGTGGACCTGGAGAACATCAAGGTGATAGGGCGGGCGATAAACTCCCTCACCCAGAAGGATCTCAAGCCGAGCATGAGGACGAAGTCTGGGGTGATCATCACTCACTTCGGTCACATCCTAGACTACATGGCGACGGACAAGGCCCACGTCATGATCGATGGCACCATCGTCTGTTCGGGAAGCCCGAAGGAGATCCTGGAACAGATCAAGGTCAACGGATACGAGGGGTGTGCTGCATGTCTATGTCCCGTCTAGAGGAGAAGGCGAAAAAAGCGCTGGATAAGAAGGCTGCGCTGGGGACGGATATCGATATCGAGAGCTACGATTCCGAGTCGGAGGATTTCGGCGAGATCGAGGCCCTGGAGATGCTCCCCGAGGACATCCAGACTGCAGCCGTCAACGCCGGGGTGAGCCTCTCGGGCGAGTCGGCGGGCGACTACTTCCAGGTGGACCAGTCGGCGGTCCACAGGGGCTCCTCGATGGAGGGGATCGAGGTGATGGACATCGGCGCCGCCCTAAAAGAGCACAGCTATCTCGAAGACTACTTCTGGAAGCTCGTACCCATCGACACCGACAAGTACACCGCCGACGTCGGGATGCATCCCCAGGCAGGCTACTTCATCCGGGCGAAGCCAGGGACGAAGACCATCTTTCCCCTCAAGACGTGCCTCTTCATGGGAGGCAAAAACAAGCGTCAGAGGGTCCACAACGTCGTCATCGCCGAGGAGGGGTCCGACCTTCATATCATCACCGGCTGCACTACCCCTTCTCATGCGGGGAAGGGCCTCCACCTGGGGGTCTCTGAGGTCTATGTCAAGAAGAACGCTCACGTCACCTTCACCATGGTCCACAACTGGGGCGAGGAGGTGGAGGTGAGGCCCCGGGGCGCAAGCCGCATAGATGCGGGAGGGTCCATCTCCGAGAACTACATCACCCTCACCCCCGTCAAGAGCCTCCAGGCCTTCCCCACCGCCACCCTCGTCGGCGAGGGGGCGGTCGCGAGCTTCAACACCATTATGTACGCCCGCAGGGGCAACATCGACATAGGAAACCAGACCGTCCTCGCCGCCCCCCACACCAGCGCAGAATCGATATCAAGGGTTGTCTCCACCGGCGGCGAGATCATCAACCGGGGCCGTATGGTGGGCAAAGTCCCAGACATAAGAGCCCACGTCGAGTGCGTCGGGTTGATCCTCACAGAGAAGGGGAGGATCTACTCGATCCCTGAGCTGGACGGCTGGTGCGGAGGTCTGGACATGTCTCACGAGGCGGCCGTCGGAAAGATCTCCCAGGTGGAGCTGGAGTACCTGATGGCTCGGGGATTGTCCACCGACGAGGCCACCAGCGTCATCGTCCGGGGCTTTCTCGACGTCGAGATCAAGGGTCTTCCCCCGGCTCTCAAAGAGGAGATCCAGAAGATCACAAAGCTCGAGGAGATCTACGGAGGATCCTGAGCCAAAAGCCCCAAGAGCGCTTCAGATCTGGAGGGCAAAATCGGAGACGATCTCGTCGACGAGGTCGTCTCTGTTATTCTCGGTGATGGTGTAAAGCGCGAACTCCTCTCTGATCCTCTTTACGAGGGGGTCGCGGGACTTGGCGTGGACGACGACGAGCATCGGTTCATCGGATTCGAGAGCCAACTCCGCCGCTTTGGCGAACCTCCCGGAGAATAGCTCCATCGGCCCGGCCTCCGTCGATCACCACCCCCTCCGCCACCTCCACCGTTCTCTCTACCGCCTTCGCGCCGATATTTTCCAGATCCAGAGGGTGTATCCTGTATCTTCCGAGCCTCGACCCCACGCCTTCGATGGAGGCGAGGGTCCCAACCTCGCCACCTATTAGGTCCAGAAGCTCGAAGCCCCCCTCTCTCCATCGCGCCGGAGCCTCCTGGGTGAGGAGGCCGCCCGCCCGGCAGCCGAGTCGGGCAAGGATTTTTATGAGAAGCGTAGACTTCCCCAACCTCGGGGTGCCGGTTATGGCAATTCTTTTGGACATATGTTCGTCCTCACCCTTTCTACGAACCTGCTGAGGCTCTCGACGTCTTTTATCTCCCGGCGGACCATCCGTTTCAGCCGCTTCCTCGTCTCGAGGTCGACCCTCGCCCCCGTGCCCTGGAGGTGCCGTTCCATCTTCCTCGCTAGCTCCTCTCCGGTTCTGTCCCAGTCGGTGAGGACTATCACCACATCGAACTCTCGCGCCGCCTCCTCAGCCACATCCAAGGCTGGCCTTCGGGCCGCCCTGACGATGGGCCCCTCGACTCCCAGGTCCCGAAGGGACTTTTCGTCTCTCTCCCCCTCCACGATCATTGCGGCACCATCTTCTGATGCCTCCACCAGGGATGATACCAGCATCTCCAGAGACTCGGGATCAAGGCTGGGCTTTCTTGTCCGGGGCTCGCGCCCTTTCCGGCAGCCACCACGTCTTCTGCTCATGGGATCGGGCTTATCCCTCCGGCCAGCATCTTCTCTGCCTCGTCGGCGTCGATTCCCAGGACCAATACGACCTTTCTGGAGCTCTTCTGACCGGTCGTCACAGAGACCCTCTCGGCGGGTACCCCGAATAGATCGGCGATGGCCTCCTCGAGCTGATGGTTCGCCCTGCCTTTCGTTGGCCTCTCGGTGAGCTTCGCCTCAATGGACCTCCGCCAGGGGTTATAGCCCGAGGGGACGAGAAGTCTGCTGGACCCCGGCGCCACCTCGAACCTGATGAGAACCCCCCGGGGGTGGGGGTCGATGGCGTCGCGGATTTGGTCGGGGCGGTTCATAAAGGGAAAAACACCTCCAGGGCGACTTAAGGTTTTGCTCCCGGAATCTGGGCTATTCGACAATTCACAGAATGCGATTTAAATCCAGAATAAAACGCCGAATCTGCCTCAAGTTCCCTCAAAACCGCAAAAGGGGGGCAATGTTAAAATAACCTGAGGACCATGACGATCAAGGTTTTCATGCAGATTAGGCAAGTTGTCGTCCTGGCTGATGAGTCTTCAGAGGTGAACGATTTTCTTCTCGATCTGGAGCAGAGGGGGCTTGAGATCCAGAGATCCGACCCTGCCAAGATCCTGAGCGAGATCGTCGCCGCTGAGGGAGGTAAGTGGGGTGGACCCGATCGCCTCATCCTGTGCGATCAAAACTTCGACTCCAAACCATTCGGATCAGTGATCGTCAGGGAGGCCGTGAAGAATGGCTGCGGAGTCCTGATAGGTTCGAATCTGGTCGGGAAGGTCGGCCAGGAGATGAAGGCGGATGTGTCCCTCTCCGAGGAGACGAGGAAGGAGCTCGCCTCCGAGGCGATGTACAAATACATATCGAATGAGGCGGAGAGGCTTTCGACGCTTCAGGGAAACTGCCCCCGCTATCTCGTCTCGACCTATGAGAAGGTGCAGGACCTGAGGTACGGAGAGAACTGGCACCAGAAGGCCTCACTATATCAGAAGCCCAACGGGCTCGGCCTCCATAGGGCCGAGAAGCTCTGCGGAAAGGAGATGTCCTATAATAACGTCGTCGACTCCGAGGCTACCCTTGAGATGCTGATCGACCTGATGGAGTACGACGGCATGAGGGAAGATAGGACTTTAGCCGTGATAGTGAAGCACGCAAACCCTTGCGGCGTCGCCTACGGCCAGAACGAGGTGGAGGCCTACGGCAGGGCTCTGGCCACCGACCCCAAGAGTGCCTTCGGCGGCGTGATCGGCTTCTCTGAGCCGGTGGAAGCAGAGCTGGCAGAGAAGATGCGCGACCACTTCATTGAGGTGCTGCTCGCTCCGGGCTACGACCCAGAAGCTCTCGAGATCCTTCGGGAGAAGCCAAATCGGCGCATCCTGGACGTAAGCGAGCTTCTCGTGAGACGGGACCGGCTTTACGAGGGGCGCCAATCCAGAAGCGTCTTCGGTGGCCTTTTGGTCCAAGACTACGACACCGAAGACATATTGGAATGGAAGGTGGTGACAGAACGAGGACCCACCCCCACCGAGACGATGGCCCTGCGGTTCGCCTGGAAGGTGACCAAGTACGTCAAGTCCAACGCCCTCGTCTACGCCACCGCAAACCAGATAATAGGAATTGGCTCGGGTCAGGTCTCCAGAGTGGACTCAGCCAGGTTCGGGGCTGAGAAAGCCGAAGAGCACGGTCTTGAGACGAAGGGCACCGTCGCCGCCACCGACTCTTTCTTCCCCTTCAGGGACGGCCTCGACAGAACCTTTGAGGCCGGAGCCACTGCCGTCGTCCACCCGGGCGGGTCCATCAGGGACGGTGAGGTGATTGAAGCTGCAAATGAACACGGTATGGCCATGGTCTTCACCGGCATGCGCCACTTCAGACATTGAAAATGAATCGTATCGCAAACGGTCCAGAAGTGTCGGGCCCCAACGAGTTCAAGTGATATATCCAGTTCAAATGATATATCTATTAATATTTATACTATCTCTGGCGTGGACCGGCTCTTGCAGCTCGATCGTCGCCTCGGGCGACATCCAGGAGGCCATCGACGGGGCGATTCCAGGGGATACAGTGATGGTCTACGCTGGCGATTATGATCCATTCACCGTCGACAAACCCCTCACCATCCAGGGAATAGGCTCTCCCTCGGCTTGTGCCCGGATCCAAGAGCCAGCCATCTCCATCAGGGCGGACGGAGTCAAGCTCATCGGCTTCGAGGTGGTGGGGGTCCCGAGAAATCAGGACGACAAGTTCAGCTACTACATGGACCAGTCTAGTCGAAAGCCCCATTACGCCCTCAATAGGCCTAACTCGGGGATCCTGGTGAATGGCGACGACGTCGTCATTGAGGATTTGGATTTGCAGGGATCGGAGGCCGGCATTCTGGTCGAAGGATCCAGGAACTTCACCGTACGAAATTCGTCTTTTGTGAGATGTGAGAGGGGCCTTCTGCTCCAAGAATGCCGCGGCGGCAAGATTGAGGGGTGCTCCTTTCTGGAATGCGAGAAATACGGGGCATATCTCGAAGGGTGCGATGGAATCACGATCGAGAAGAACGAGGCGATAGAAAACTCAGCCAATGGAATGATGCTGAAGGAGTCCTCCGAGTGCTTCATATCGGATAACGAGTTCGTCGGGAACTGGAATGGCCTATTCCTCTGGAACTCCACCCTATGCGAGATCCAGGAGAACAGGGCGGATCGGAACAGCTATTACGGGATGGTCGTATCCTCGGGGTCCAACAACTCGATAGTGAATAACCTGGCCAGAAATAATGGAGGTGGCGAGTTCGGCCTCCTCGGGATAGGGATCAGCATCCAGGAGAACAGCAGCCGCAACCTGGTGGCGGGAAACATCCTGGAAGAGAATTTCAATGGTTTGGATATGACGAGAGGCTGCAGGTTCAACCTTATATTCTGCAACGAATTTTCCGAGAACAGTAACGGCCTCCGGCTGGACAAAAACGAGAATAACCTCGTATATAAAAACAACTTCAAGCGAAACCTCATCTCAGGCTACGACAACGCCAGCCACAACTTCTGGAACGCCACCGTCGGCAACTACTACGACGACTACAGCGGCCGCGACCGAGACGGCGACGGAACGGGAGACGACCCCTACTGGATACCCAAGGGGAGCAGCTGCGCCGTGGACTGGCGGCCTTTGATGCAGCCCGCTGAGAAGGTGATCGACCCCGAGAATGCCTGGGAGGACCTCGCCCGCTACGCCACCTATGAGCCCGCCGACGACCTCCCCTACAAGGTGGAGAACCAGACGATAATGATCGGGAAAAAGGAGCCCGGCAAGTGGTGGATCTAAGTCCCGATCTTGATGGGCTCCGCCATCGACCGCAGAGTGGCGATGGCTGAGAGGGCTGCCAGATAGCTGGTCTTTGGGTTTCGCGGGGATGGGACGTTCTCGACCCTGGTGGTAATCCGCCCGAAATCCCCCTCAGCCGATATCTGGTGGACGTTGACATCGATCTTTGGATCTGCCACTATTTTGACCATCACCCTCAACCCCCGCGCTGTGAGACTCAAGGTCGCCGCCACGTTGACGTTGGCGGGAAAGGCCTTAACAGCCTCTTCAGCTGGACCCTCGAATATCACAGTGGGCTCGGATATTGCGTCAAGATCGATCTTCATGTCTTCGACGTAAGGCGCCCCCTTGAAACCCTTCGGATTCTTGGTGGTGGTGAGGGTGACGATGTCGATCTTGCCCGCGCCCGCGGACTTCAGGCCGTCAAGGCCCGATATCGCCCCCGAGGGGATGTAGACTCTGCACCCGTTTTCTCTAGCGAGGTTTTCCACCATACGATAGACGTATCTGTCCAGAAGGGCACCAACGCTCATTATCATGAGATCTCGTCCCCTCTCAAGGGTGGCCTTCGCCACCTCCATAACCGCCCTCTGAGACGCCGCCTCCACCACGATCTCGGACCTTTCCACCAGATCTTCCAGATCCGAGAGCATCGGTTGGGCCTTCAGGCACTTTATCAACTCCCCCGCCCTGTCCTCGTTACGATCGAAGACCGCCACCAGTTCAGCCCCGATATCGCCGCGGTCTATGGCCATTGCGATCTCGGTCCCGATCGCGCCGCAGCCAACAAGCCCTATTTTCAGAACCATCGCAGCCTATAAATCGATGGGACAACAAAACTTTTGCGGTATGCTATCGTCTGAGCTGGAACGGTTCGTGCGGGAGGACCTGGGAGAATGGGACGACTCGAGCCCGATAGTTCCAGAAATTGATGCAAAAGCTGTGATTATCGTCAAGGAGGAGTGCGTCGTTTCAGGCCTCGAAGAGGCAGATCAGATCCTCAATTATTTCGGTCTCAAAGGCGAGCGTCTCGTCCAAGAGGGTGCTTCAGTCGGCGCGGGATCGAAGGTTTTGGCCATAAGAGGGAGGGCGAGGGCCATCCTCCAGGCTGAGAGGCTTCTCTTGAACTTCATGAGCAGGATGAGCGGAATCTCGACTTTGACCCGCGAATGCGCCAGAAAGGCGGGGAGAGTGAGGGTTGCGGGCACCCGGAAGACGACCCCAGGCTTTCGATCCTTTGAAAAGAGGGCGGTAATAATGGGAGGGGGCGACCCCCATCGGTTCGATCTCTCAAGCTCCGTGATCATCAAGGACAACCACCTAAAGCTGATGAGCCTCGAAGAGGCGCTTTCTGTCGCCAAAGCCAGGGCCAGCTTCACCAAGAAGGTGGAGGTGGAGGTGGAGAGCCTGGAAGATATGCTGATGGCGGCATCCTTGGGGGCCGATATAATAATGTTTGACAACATGCGACCAGAGATGATCCGGGAGGGCGTCGAGCTTCTAAGAAGAGAGGGGTTGAGGGATCGGATGATTCTGGAGGCTTCGGGGGGGATAACTCCCGAGAACGTCGCCGACTACGCCGCCGCAGGGGTGGATGTGGTATCCCTGGGAGCCCTCACCAGGTCTGCTAAATGGATCGATTTCAGCCTGGAGATAGAAGGGTGATTCTGGGAGGAGTTTTTATGAGTATCCCAACGATGTATAGACCATAAACGTTATATCTGTCGTTTAATGTCGTAGGGATCATAAACGTTATATCGTTCGTTCATGTTATTCGTATCTAACTCCGGTGGGTGGGAATGCGTCTGATCTATCTTGCGGTGCTCGTGCTCTTAGTTTTGTCCATGCAGCTGACGCTGATGGCGGCAGCTGCCTCTGATGAGGAAGATATTGAGAACGAGATCACGTCTCGGCAGTTCTCCTTGAAAGTGGGCGAAGGCGTCAAGATCGGAGACTACCGGGTGGAGTTGATAAGCGTCGTCTCGGTCATGGACGGGCTGATAGAGGTGAAGGTCTGGAAGAGAGTTAGCGAGTTCGAGGACTGGAGGGTGATGGAAGACCACAGAGATGCGAACTTCGACGAGGGGGCAGAACGCGGCGGCCTTACCCTCACGGTGATTGATATCTTCGATGAGGAGGCGGTCAGGATGAGGGCCGAGTATCGGACGAATTTCGGCTACCCTCAAAAGTACGTGACCGAGAGGGCGTTGGCTCCCAAAAACCTGCCGAAGCTCGAAGTTTCTACGACGGTGGACAAAACTGAGATCAGCGTCGGAGACGAGGTGAAGGCGACCGTCACAGTGAAGAACGTCGGGAACGATACCGCCAGAGATGTAACCATCCAGGATTCACCGCCTCTGCCCCAGTTCAGGTACCTGGCGGGATACCCCCCCAAGATCAAAAATCAGCTACAACCCGGCGAGTCCGACCTCGCCGTATACTCAATGGTGGCGGCCACAGAAGGTGAGGTGAAGATGCCGGCGACGGTGGCCAGGTACGCCGACTCCAAGTCGACGATCTACTCTGCGACATCCCCCTCCATCAAAATCGATATCAACCCCAAGAGAAGACCGAACCTGGTTCTGAATGTCGACCCGCCAGCGCCGATCAAGCACGGTGGTCAGGGGACGATAAACGTCACCGTCAAAAACGATGGTGATGCCAGCGCTTATCGGGTAGTGGTGAAGGCAGAGGTCGAATCCCAAGGTGACGGCCTCGAGCTTTTAAAGGGGAGCCTCGATGAGAGCTTCTTTGAGATCCCACAGGGGGAGTTGGAGACCTACTCTGCAACGTTCAAGGGGTCTCGGAGCGGAATCTACGACGTCAACCTTAAGGCCAGCTATCAGGGCGATGGAGAGATGATGCAGAAGGAGACGGCTTTCGAGGTGGCGGTCCTGGAGAGGGAGTACAAGTACCTCTACTACCTGCCGATTGTGCCCGTCCTGATAATGAGTGTATGGCTCTTCAGGCGGTACAGAGAATATAAATATTAAGTCGGAGTTTGAGGATAGAGAGAAGATTGAAACGAGCGAGATGACCAAAAAACGAAAGTTTCGAGGAGACCCTCGAAGGGCGTTAAAGTTGCATTTGAAAGTCGCTCTAAATCAAGAAGGCTAGGACTGATATCTATGTTGAACGTATTAATGCTGGGGATCGGCCAATGTGGGAACAGGATACTCGACGCGGTCAACAGGGAGTCTTTCGGCGGATCCTCCAAGCTCTCCAAATATTATTCAAGACAGAAGTTTCCCAGCAGGGTTGAAACCCTCGCGATCAACACCGCTGTCAACGACCTGAAGGAGCTGAAGTTCACCACCGCCAAAAATAGGCTCCACGTCCCAAACCTTCATGGGGTCGGAGCCAATCGGAGCATAGGAAAACAGGGCTTCTGGGACAACCGCGAGATGATCATGGAGGAGATCGAGAGAAGAGGCGACTTCGACATCGCCTTCGTGATGACCTCCGCTTCCGGTGGTACCGGGTCCTCCTTCGCCCCCCTCGTCGTCCACGAGCTTAAAGAGCGATACAAGAACATAACTGTCGTCGCCGTCATGGTCCTCCCCTTCAGGGAGGAGGGGTCGATATACCTCCAGAACGCTGCCTTCAGCATGAGGGACATCAAGGAGGTGGATTCCGACGGCATAATCCTTGTGGACAACCAGTACCTAAAGAGGCTGAGCGGCGACATCAAGACCGCCTACGACAAGATCAACGACATGGTGGCTGAGAGGATCTTGTTCCTCATCGAGTCCTTGGATAGCGAGATGCTATCAGTCACCGACCTCGGCGACTTCAAAACGGTGATGCGAGGAGGCCTGGGGATGGGGACCCTCGGCTTCTACGAGTCGGACAAGAAGACGACCTCCCTCACCTCGGCGATCGAGGGGAGCCTCAAGCCTGGCGGCCTCCTCTATCCCGCCGACGTCTACGAGGACGCTGCGAGAGCGATGATCATCATCCAGGGGTCGAGAGATTCCCTCGACGTCGACGAGATCACAAAGTCCGTCGAGAAGCTCTCGACCAAGATCGGACAGGTCTTCAAAGGGATCGTGATAAAGAAGGGGAGGCCGAAGGTCCTCTCGGTCTTCACTCTCGGTCAGGTCCCTGACCTTGAGATGCTCTACGCCCAGGCCGCCCAGGCGATCCAAGACGAGAAGAGCCGGAAGACGAGGGCCAAAAAACAGCTCGACGATGCCTTCGCCTACATCGAAGACCTGGAGGAGATCTACTGATCTCCCCAGTTCAAGACGTTTTTAAGGTTATACGATTGAGTCGGGCTTCCGCAGACTTTCAGTTCAGAATCACGGGCAGAACTTCTTGTACATCATCGCCTGAAAGGAGTTGACGCCCACGACTTTTGAGACGAGGGCAAATTCATCACCCTTTAGAGGCTGAGCCTTGGCCGGTGAGATCGGCTTTCCCTTCGGCGCATAGACCGCGCCGCCGGTCATCTTGGCGCAGATGTAGCCACCGGCATGCCCTGCCACAAAGATCTCCCCGCCCCTCATTTCGGCAGCTGTAAAGTCGCCACAATCTCCAGAGACAACGAGCCTCCCCCCCCTCATAAGAACTCCCGCGTTCCTGCTGGCATCTCCCCTAATCTCCAAAAGGCCCGCACTCATCAATATACCCGCGCTCATCCCGGTGTCCCCTTCGACCCTCAGAGCCCTCTTTGATCTGTTCCTCGCCGCCAGGGTCTCTCGGAGAAGGCCGTCATTCAGGACGAGTCCCCTCTCAACGTGTCTGTTCGGCGAAATAACCTGACCGCTTCGTTCCAGAACTTCCGTTATGGAGACGTACTTCCGATAGCCGGTCCTATCCGACTCCACCTCGACCACGTTTCCGAGGGGCTCGGCAACCTTCCCGCTGACGTAGATCGAGCCCCGGATCATGCTGATCCCCATCCGAGGCCCAACGTCCCCGTCGACGGCGATGGAGCCTGTGGACTCGATGGGGCCGCCGGTCCCACCGAAACTGGCGAGGTCCACCCCGAGGCTAGACCCAAGACGACCTCCGACGTCGCCCCGAATCGTTACGGCGTCGCCCCGCCGCAGCGCCTCCACCATATCCCGGCGGGTGAAAGAGCCGGTGATAACCGTGTCGGGATCGAGACGGGAACCCTGATGCTGCCAGTAGAAGTCGAAGGTGAAGTCGCAGAGGCAGCTTTCGCCCTCCGCGTTGATCACCATCAGTATAAGGTCCCCCTGAGCGCCGGAGTCATCTCCGTCCTCATCGTCATCATCTCCTGCCCACCATCTTCCGGGAGATCTTCACACCTACTAGAGCTATCGTTATCGCCAGAGCTGCCGATACTGCCAGGTACTCGGTGCTGGAGCCTGAGATGAGGGGGAAGGCCATGCCGGCGCTGCTAGCCAGGATGAAGACGCTGGCGCTCCAGAAGATGAGCCCTGTGGCGAAGATGAAGAAGGGGTAAGAGTAGGCCCTCTCGTCCCCCGCCCCCTCGATGTAGAAGTCCAGGATCTTGCCCAAATTTACGCAGATCCCGGCGGCCACATACCACCAGATGCTGTAGTAGACGAAGACCATGACCAAGACGATATACCCGTACCAGATCTCGCCGGTATAGTAGTCCCAGAACCTGGTGGACCCCTGGATCGTGGCGATGAGGACCAGGACTGCGGCCAGAACATAGGTTACGAAGGCAACCTTCCCCCGGCGGAGGTTGCCCTTGAAGGTTTGCTTGGTGCTCTCGATGAAATCGTCGAGGCCGAGGCCCCGAAAGAGAAGGTAGACTCCAACGGCGGCGAGGATGGCGATGACGGCAAAGTCCGACCGTCCCAAAAAGCTGAAGGTAGAGTATATGAGAAGAGCTAGGCCGAGAGGGATGAAGAAAGTGTGGCTGATCTTTGGGTCCCTGAAGACCTGTTTGAGGAGATAATAGGTGCTCTCCAGGTTGTGGCTCTGCTTCACGAGAATCCTTTTCACAGCATCGACTTTGACCCTCGACTGGATTATCGGGAGGATCGCCTCGTCTTCTGCGCCGTCGGAGACGACCACTACCCCCGCCGGGCGGAACCTCTCGATGAGGGCGTCGATCTGATGGGCGATCTTCCCGTCGGATACGAGGCCCACATTGGGGTCTCCCGCCACCGATGCGATCTCAACGGCCTTTCCCTGAGATGCGAGGTCGTCGTAGACCTTGATCCCTCCGAGGATTGTGTTCACGTCCGAGTCCTCGGGGTCGGCAAGGCCGAGCTTGAGGGTGGCTTCGACGTTGGCGTCCCTCCCGACGACAGGGCTCTCGACCCTGGCCTTCCTGCCTAGGTCGTCGTCTCTATCGATGCAGAGCACCAGGATGTCCATACTAGAAATACTATCGGTGAAGAATGTACTTAAAGATTCGCCGAAAATAGAGGTGCGAGCCTCTCAATTGCCGTATCTCGTTTTATTCCAGCACAACATCGGCAGGGGGCTCACAAGTCGCATTAGTTGAGCTTGCCCAGAATCAACAAAAGATATTTATCTACAGCATCGTAATATGACGATATATGTTGCCTTTCAAATTAGTCCTCATATTGACGCTGGCGCTGGTGGCTCCAGCCTCAGCCTTTACCTTCGACAACATCCAACAAGGTGTCGACCTTTACAACTCTGGGGTGGAGAGCGCTCCGGGGGTTGTTAAGGCCCTTCTCGGAGACGAGAGGATCCAGATAGAGATCACAGGGGCGAACGGGACGGTCCTGATGGCAGGCCTTGAGACTAAGAACGCCGTGATCGTGAACACGATGGAGGGGGAGGTCGAGGACCCGACGATCGTGCTGGAGGCTTCTGAAGAGGCGGTGACGAGGCTCTATCAGGCGGACGACCCGGTGACTGCCTTCGAAGAAGCCAAAAAAGAGGGCGAGATCTCCATCAGAGGCACCACCTTCACCTCTAAGCTGAAGGTCTCTGCGGCCTTGGCCAGCACCCCGGCCCTCAGGTTCTTTGCGAGCCTCATGGGAAAGTGATCTTCACTTGCGGAGATCTAAGTTCTCCGCCACAATTTTGTGGGAGCAGAAGTCGCCGCACATGGTCAGACCTTGCCGTCGACCGGCGCCTTATCGAGCTTTTATCTATTTCTCTCCTAAAGATGCCATCTTATCTAGCGCAAAGTAGATAAAATTGGTTTGTCTTAACTCAACCAAAACTTATTTAACTGCGGGCCGATATGGCATTAAATGCCGGTTCTTCCTTCAGACCTCCTGAAGAACCAGAGCTGAAACCGAGCACAGGCAGCTTGGACAGCAGCAACCCATAGACCGAAGAAAGAGGGAACGCCCCAGAGCACGACCAGCGACTGGTTTGCCCTCCTCCTGGAAAGCAATCCATCGTGCGAGGGGTTTTTACCTCGACCGGATGGTGTCTCGCGCGCAAGGTCAGATTCGACGGCCCTCGTGGATGTTCACAACTCTCCCGCCGCGGCTGGCCGCGCGAGCCTTCCATTCGCCATCCTCGATTTATCCTTCTTCGATGGCGAGTCAGACTTTGCCGTCTTAATCAAATTAAGTTGTCTTAATTCAACCAAAACTTATTTAACTGAGGTCCAATATAGTGTGGTATGCCAGTGCTTCCCTTCAGACCTCCTGAAGAACCAGAGCTGAAACCGAGCACAGGCATCTTGGACGGCAACAACTCATAGACCGAAAAGGCTCGGACGCATCTCAAAAGACAGGTTTGCCCTCCTCCTGGCGTGCCCTCATTGCGCCCGGGCTTTCAACTGACCCCGCGGGGGTCTCGCGCAAAATCTGAGTATCTCGCCTCATGTTGGTGCGCGCGATCCCCGTTCGCTATTTTTTGATGATCGTCTTTTGAGCGTCGTTTCGCTTTTACCCCTGCTTTAATCAATTTAATTTGTCTTTACTCCAGCAAAACTTATTTAAACTATGACCCACATGCCAAATATGCCGGCGCACTCCAGGCCCGGACTGCCGGACAGACAGCATCCGAGTAGGATGCGAGAGTCTCAAAAAGTGCATGGAAAACCCTATAGACCGATAAGCTCCCGGCGCATCGCCAAAGGCTCATTTCCCTCATGTGAGCGAACTTCGACGCGCCGGAGCTTTCACCTCCAACGAACGGGGACCTCGCGCAAGGCTGCATATCACATCCTCCTTGGATCCTCTACTCTCTCTTCCGCCATTAAGGGCTGCGCGAGGTCTCCATTCGACATATTCAACCATCGTCTTTGTAACAACTGTTAGCCATCCCCAACGTAATCAAATTATGTTTACTTTATTCAATCAAAACTTATTTAACTGGCGCTGCCATGGCATTGTATGCCGGTGCTTCCTTCAGACCTTCTGGAGAATCCGAACCGAGTACAGGCAGCTTGAACAGAACAACCTCATGGGCCGAAATGCTCAGATGTATCATTGAAGATCGGTTTGCCCTCCTCCTGGTGCAAACCTTGGCGCGTCGGGGCATTCACCTCAACCGGATGGGGATCCCGCGCGAGTCCCGATCTTGTTGCCTCGAGTTGGTGCGCACGATCCCCGTTTGCTACATTCTATCATCAAAATCATCATTCGAATTCATTATTATTTTGCTCCTATTATTGATAAATCCCTTCCAAATATCCAAATACAAATCATATTATTTGTCAATTAATTTTAATTTGGGCGAAATCTATTTAAAGGAGATATTCAACAGAAATTTACTCAAATAAAGTTGTGTGGTGTTGAAGTGGATCGTAACCGAAGTCCCATCCCCATAATCGCGTTATGCATGTCGCTAGTCGTTATGCCCGCTGCAGATGCCGCTTATACCGCATTTGCCTGGGAGTACGGGGATACTCTCACAGTTTACGGAAACGCCAATTTGGACGACGTCGTAGACGAGGATGACATAGAATACGTTCGTGGGATCATCGACGGAACAGAAGGCGAAACTCAGTTTGCAGATGCCAACTACGATGGTCAGATCGATGTGGATGACGTCGCTCAAATTGAGCTTATCATAGCTGGAGAGGAGGATTACCTCTTCATCCTGGACATGTCCAATCGTACCGTAACTGTGCCCATGCCAGTAGAACGAATTGTAGCAGTGAGTTCGGACTCTTTACGAACGCTGGTAGTGCTTGGTGCCGAAGATAAAATCGTTGGATGTGGCTACCCAACTAGTTGGTCCCCAATATGGTATGCTGCACCCGAGCTGGAAGACCTTCTGGATATCAGTGGCGGAGGAGACGGCTTAAACGTTGAATTGGCGATGTCTTTAGAGCCGGACGTCATATTTGTAGCGACTTCGGCCAAATTAAACGCCGATGAAATTCAGGAGAAGTCCCAGGTTCCCACCATAGCCGTTAGCAGTTATCCAAACGACCTCTGGATCGTCGATATGTTCAGAATTGTTGGAGCCGTAACAGGAAAAGATGAGAAGGCAAGGGATCTGATCGCCTACGCCGAGGAGAAGGTCGATGGGATTACAGAAATCACCTCCGAAATCTCCGATGAAGATAAGCCCGTAGTTTACACTACTCATGGTGGCGGAAAGATAACTCAGTGCTGTGGTGCGATCTCTGGCGTAGAATGGGCGGGTGGATTAAACGCCGCGGATTTTACTGGTAATGCTGAGGTTTCAAAGGAACAGGTCATCAAATGGAACCCCGATGTGATCCTCATCACTTTTGGAACCCCCGAGAAGATCGAGGCGGTGGTTTCAGACCCCGTTTTACAAGATGTAAACGCTGTAAAGAGCGGAAGGGTTTACTCGGTCTACATCAGCAAAGGCGGATGGGGGTCATTGGGATCCCAGCTAGCCGCATTGAATTATCTTGCAAAGCTCTTCCACCCGGAGAAGTTCGAGGATCTGGACGTGGAAGAAGAGGGCAACGAAATTATGGAACACCTCTATGGTGTTGACGGAATCTACACTGAGATGGCCGAAGAATATTACCTCCACAGGTGGGATTGAGGAGGCGAAAACGATGCGTGAGATATTCTCCGGCACGTTGATCCCCGTTCTGTTGTGCTTGTCGTTGGTCGTTATGCCCGCGGCTGCTGATGCAGACTCATTTAATCGGGCGTACAAAGACACGCTTACAGTTTACGGAAACGCCAATTTGGACGATGTCATAGACGAATATGACATAGAATACGTTCAAGGGATCATCAACGGAACAGAAGATGAGACTCAGTTTGCTGATGCGAATTACGATGGTCAGATTGATGACGATGACATAGCTCAAATTGAACTGATCATAGCTGATGAAGAGGACGAACTCACCATCCTGGACATGGACAATCGTACTGTGACCGTGCCCATGCCTGTGGAGAGAATTATAGCAACGGGTTATGGTTCCATCCACACGCTGATGCAGCTTGGAGCCGAAGACAAGATTATCGGATGCAGCCACCCGGATCAATGGTCTGCGTTGCCATATGCTGCCCCAGAGCTGGATGATCTCCCAGATACTGGTGGTCCATCAAAAACGAACTTCAACGTCGAATTGGCGGCATCATTAGAGCCTGATGTCATATTCTCCTGTTCATCAGGCGGCGGATTTGGCGATGTTGATATGATTTCGGACAAAACCCAGGTGCCCACTATAGCCGTCTCCAGTGGTGAGGGTCTCTGGTTCGTTGATGAGCTCAGGATTATAGGAGCTATCACGGGAAACGACGATAGGGCGAGGGATATTATAGACTACACAAAGGAGAAGGTCGATGAGATTGCAGAAATCACTTCAAAAATTCCCGACGAAGATAAACCAGTCGTCTTCGCTTGTGGGTGCTGCAAGAGCCTCACCACCAGTTGTGGCACCACTCCTGAAATCGAACTGGCAGGCGGTCTATGCGTCCCAGGGGCTGCATGGGGTCAGCAGGTTTCAAAGGAACAGATCATCAAATGGAACCCCGACGTAATCGTCATCCAGTGGGCAAGCACCGAGTGGATTGAAGAGGTGCTTTCAGATCCAGTTTTACAAAATGTAAACGCTGTAAAGAACGGAAGGGTTTACTCTACCATCGGCGGATACTGGGGTGATGCGCCACTGGATCAATACATGGCCTCGGTGTATTATCTTGCAAAGCTTTTCTACCCGGATGAGTTTGAGGGTCTAGACGTGGAAGAAGAGGGCAACGAGATTTGGGAACACCTCTATGGCGTGGACGGATTGTACACGGAGATGGCCGAAGAATATAATTTCTACAGGTGGGATTGAAGGAGGTTAACATGATGCTTGAGACCTTCTTTAGCATATTGGTTTCGTTTGCATTATGTTTGTCCCGACGGCCAGATCAACGAAGCCGACGCTGCTCAGATCAGATCGATCATGAGGGGCGACGCGGAGGAGGTTACGGTTCTGGACCATGCCGGAAGGGCAGTAACCGTCGATATGCCCCTCGAAAGGATAATTCCTCTGGGGGCGCTGAATATGCGGATCGTCGCCTCAGTGAATGCGACTGACAAAGTTATAGGGATAGACAAGGGCACCATCAATTCAGAGGTCCTGGTCTCCCGTGCCCACCCCGAACTTTTAGAACTGCCCGACGTAACCGGCAACCCAGAGATGATGCTGAAGCTTGAGCCCGACCTGATCTTCATGTCTTCTTGGATCGGTGGAGATGCAGAGAAGCTCCAGGAAAAGATCCAGGTTCCCGTAGTATGCATAGAGCCCACCCTCAACGGAAGCAGCTTCTATGGACCCGGCGGCGTCTTTGAAACATGGGAGCTTTTGAGTTTTCTTCTGGGAAGTGAAGAACACACGAGAGGATTGATCGGCTACTGTGAAGATGAGATCCATAAGCTGCAGAAAGTCACTTCCAACATCCCCGAAGAGGAGAAGCCCCGAGTTTACTACAGCGTGCACACCGTCCGCGCCATGACAAAGTACGATCCCATCCAGATAGCGGGGGGCAGGAACGTGGCCGAGGAGCTTGCAAATCCCGCTCCTGGACGGGTCGTATTCGAGGTGCCAAAAGAGCAGATAATCGACTGGAATCCTGATATCATCATGGTTCATGCCTTTTCAGAACCCTCGCCATCTATCCAGGAGCTGTTATCTGAACCCTCCTTCCAATCGATAAAAGCCGTCAATGACGAGCGCGTCTACTATGTCAAGGGGCCAATAAGCGGGATTGATCCAGCCTCGTCCCTCACAGAGTGCTTCTACATGGCCAAGCTCTTCCACCCTCAAGCCTTCGCGGATCTTGATGTAGAGGCCAAGGGCAATGAGATGCTAAAGAGGATGTACGGCGCCGATGGGCTGTATACGTGGATGGAGGACTACTATCACCTCTACTCCTGGAACGGTTCGGTGAGCGAAGATGAAACCCTAGAGGAGGGTGGGACTCTCTCTCGACTCTCCTCCATAACTTCCAATATTTTTTAATATTTTTGTATATGCACTCGACTTGAACATTACGAAATATCGAGATTCTATTAAATCTAAAATATTTTTATTGTATTCATCACTTAAACTTATATGTAATATTAGTGCGATTTAGTACGATAATATGCCATTAAATATGAAAAATATATCGCAAAACGCAAATTTATTGCTAAAACAAATAGGAATGATTTAAGTAAACTTAATTTGATTAGATCTAGAAAGCTTAAACGAATGCGTATGCGTTCTCTACAAGAGATCGGATATCGAGTCGAAGCGTTTCATCGACAAAGAACAAAGTGATCGATATGAATATGAGAAGATTGTTGGTGCCCATCTCATGTTGCCTGCTGTGGTTATGCCTTGCCATCGGCGCGTCTGCTGAGGAAGTATCCATGGACTCCGCCGAGATCTATCTGGATCTCAGCGAGATCGACGAGTACGAGATCAAGATCGGTGAGCCCTCAGAAGAGGTGCACGGACAGGAATGTGATCTCGGTTCATTTGGGTATTCCTCTCAGATTGCGACCGTAACCGGAGAAGGGGGGAGATAAAGATCGAGGTGCGCCAGTTGGCGGATGGCCCCGTTTCGATAGACTTGGACCTTTTGGAGCACAGCCTGGTGCGATCGGAGATCGTGCCGTCCCGCAACACCCACATGTGGAACATCTATGAAATCGAGATTTGCGGTCTTGAAGGAGTCATCGTGAGCTACGAAGGCGTTGAACCCCCGGTTTATGCGTTCAGCTTCTGCCCCGATGAGGACGATGGTGAGGGCGAGATCTTCTTTTTGATGAGCTCAAGCTTCCCCGAAGACGTCAGCTACGAGGTATTCGATTCTGTGGGGGTCGATCTATAATCGAGGCGAGGATATCGTCCGTGGGAGGATTTCAAACCTCCATTTTTGTCTTAATATTATATTTTTATTATCCTATTAAGGGGGGGGGGAGAACCGCGTCAATGGATTAAAACAAATTTAATTGTTTTAAGTAATTTTAAATTTACTGTAAAGTTTATCGAATAATATATTCCAATTTGCCCCATATTCAGAATTGGATTAATACTATATATATCATAAATCCAATCAATACCACAAGACTTAAATCAAATTAACTTGTACAAAGGGCGGAAGCGCTTTAAGACCCAGTCAGACGCGTTCAAAATGAAGAGGTGATACTCAATTATCTTCTACTGTCTGCAGGTTACGCCCTATGTAAGCGCGGGTCCAAATCTACTTCGCACTTCATCGCAGGACCAGGTCTGCCGAGCGCTTCATTGCTGCATCGAGGTGAACTTGGCATGAAAACAAGGACGTTGGGCGCATTGGGCTTCCTCTGCTTGCTGTGCATACTGGCGGCGAGCGTCTCGGCCGATAATGCAGCCGTTTCTGCTGACATGACATCTCCTGAAGGGGCGAAGGCCCCCACAGACGTGATCTCTCTCGGAGTTGCCGATGTCAGCCTGGATTTGAGCGGGATCGGGGAATATACCGTTGAAACGACCAATCTCAGTGAGAGGGGTCACAGCAGCCAGTGCAGTTACGGTTCTTTCGACTACGATCGTTATCATGCGACCATAACCAGCGACTCGGGTCAGGTTTTGATGGAGCTGCAGATCCTGCCCTCTGGCGATATAGATCTTGGCACAAGTATCAACCACTGGACGTTAAGACACGCCCTCGAACGCTGGGATGGGGTTCCCAGCCGAGTTGAGGCCACCACCAATTGCACTGCAAATAGCACCGTAATAGACGGAAAACATGCCGCCACTCGGACCTATGTCAGCGAAGATCCCGTAATTTACGCTGCCTCCTTCAGTCCGGATGAAGAAGACGGCTGGGGTGCGGCCTTCTTCTACATAAAGTCCGACTTCCCCCAGGAGATCACTGAAGAACTCTTCCAATCGATAGACGTCGAGATGTTGACTTGTGATTGAGGAATCTGAGAAAAGGTGAGATCGATGAGATCAAGATTTGAGCTAGGACTGGTCATAGGCTGCCTATTCTTCGCCGCCTTCGTTGCGACTTGTGCCGCAGACGGCGGAGTGCCGGTCACCATCACCGACCAAGCAGGAAGAACCGTCACCGTCGTTCCCGACGAGATCGAGAGGATCATTTCATTCGGGTCCCTCCCCTCGACGGCGGTGATCATCGCCATCGAGGGATCGGGCGAGAGGATAGTGGGAATGTCGGACATGGCCATGCAGGCGATCGAGGACGGAATCATGGGCGAGATGTATCCAGAGCTTCTGGATGTCCAGAGCAATGGAAGCTTCACCCAGGGTCCCGCCGGCGTGAACATTGAAGAGGTCCTGAGGTTAGACCCCGACATCGTTTTCACAAAAAATGACGAAGATAAGCTAAAGATCTTCGACGAGTTGGGAATCCCTGCCGTGGTCGTGAGCCACGGCAGGGATTTGGATACATATTGTACCATGATGACCAACATCGGCTGCGTTTTGGGGAAGGACGACCGAGCCGCCAGGTTCGTCGAATACTACCAGGAGATGTTCGAAGAGCTGACGGCCATAACCGAGGACCTGCCAGATGAAGAGAGGACTTCGGTCATGTTCATACCCTTTGCAAAATCCTTGAGGACTGTGCCCGCAACCGTCCTCCCTGCCGTGTACATTGATATCGCTGGAGGGTTCATGAGCACCAAAGAGCTGACCCGAGGTGGCAATCAGGCGGTAGCGATGGAGCAGGTCATAAAGTGGAACCCCGACGTTGTCCTTCTGGGCAACTTCGAGTACGTCAACCCCCAGGACCTCTACGACAACAACCTGGAGGGGCAGGATTGGACCTCAGTTAAGGCCGCTCAGAACAAGCGGGTTTACCTGGAACCCCTGGGCGTTTACAGGTGGGGTCCACCCAACCACGAGGCGCCGTTGCAGATAATGTGGCTCGGAGAGCTTCTCCACCCCGATCTGTTTGACTACGATCTCCGCCAGGAGATGAAGGACTTTTACAAGGAGATGTACGACTACGACCTGAGCGAGGAGCAGATCGACGACATCCTGCACTGCGACGTAAACTCGGTGAGCGCGGGATATGAGGCCTTCTGCAGAGCTTGATGTCGGATACGAGGAAGGAAGTTGCAATCAACTTCCAACCTTTTAAATTTAGTTGTTATTGCCTTAAAAAGGTGAAATTGATGAGATCGAGATTTAAGTTTGGCCTGGTCGTAGGTTGCCTCCTCTTCGCCGCCGTTGTCGCCACCTGTGTGGCAGACGGAGGAGAGCCGGTCACCATCGTCGACCAGATGGGACGAAACGTCACCGTCGTTCCGGACGAGATCGAGAGGATCGTGATATTCGCCCCACCACCGGCAGCGATGATCTATGCTATCGAGGGGACGGGCGAGCGGATAAAGGGAATGAACCCCCTATCATTGCAGGCGATCGAGGACGGAATATTGGGTGAGATGGCGCCAGAACTCTTGGGTGCCAACACAAGCCAGAGCATGGAAGAGATCCTGAAGATAGACCCGGACATAATTTTCATGCCTGCACCGCCCCTGGGAACTGTAGAGGCGATACAGTTCGTAGAAAATTTTGGAGTTCCGGTCATGGCGATGAGCTGGAAAAATCAGTCCGATTATGAGACTCTGATGCTCAACGTTGGTCGGGTTTTGGGAAAGGACGATCGGGCCAATATGTTCGTCAACTACCACCGGGCAGCGCATGAAGATATATCGGCCATAACCGAAGACCTGCCGGAAGAGGAGAGGCCCTCAGTCCTGTTCTTACCTTTTCCAAAGTCCTTGACTACTGTGCCCGGCACCATTGTCACCGCCGATTATATCGATATTGCGGGAGGAGTTATAACCACCAAGGAGCTGACCGCGGGGACCTCTCAGGCGGTTACGATGGAGCAGGTCATAAAGTGGAACCCCGATGTGATCCTTCTGGGGAACTTCGAGTACGTCAGTCCTCAGGACCTCTACGACAACAACCTGGATGGGCAGGATTGGAGCTCCGTCAAGGCGGTGCAGAACAGACAGGTCTACCTGGTGCCCCTGGGCGTTTACAGGTGGGGTCCACCAAACCACGAGTCTCCTTTGATGTGGATGTGGCTGGGCGAGATCCTCCACCCCGATCTGTTTGACTACGACCTGCGCCAGGAGATGAAGGACTTTTACAAGGAGATGTACGACTACGACCTGAGCGAGGAGCAGATCGACGATATCTTGCACTGCGACGTAAACTCGGTGAGCGCGGGATACGAGGCCTTCTGTTGAGGGATGCGCCTTTCGATGGTGGGGTTTTCACCCCACCAAATATTTATCTAAAACTATAGTTAAAGTGATTTGAGGAGTTTATGTACGAGAGCTCGACGAAGAAGTCAAGGATATCGATATCATCATTCTGCAACAAAAAAAACTTATTGGCGGCAGTATTGATCATATCGCCCCCTTTGGCGTTCTTCTTTTCGCTAACCATTGGCCGATACGACTACATACCATTTAGGACGGTCGTCGACGTAGTACTATCTCGATACTTCGATATAGAGCCCTACTGGGATCCGATATACGATATCGTGGTCTTCAGGCTGAGGATACCGAGGGCGTTGTTGGCCATGTTGATCGGAGCGGGCCTTTCGGTCTCCGGCGCATCCTTCCAGGGGATCTTCAGAAATCCGCTCGTCAGCCCCCACATCCTCGGCGTGGCCACGGGATCCGCCTTCGGTGGCCTCTTTGCCATGATCCTGTTCAACCATCCGTCCCTCGATCTCCTCTTCGCCATCATATTTGGATTTGTGGCCCTCATTCTCGCGCACCTCATGAGCAGAGTTCGAGGGGGAACCCCCATACTAATGTTGGTCCTGGCAGGCGTGGTGGTGAACGCCTTCTTCTCGGCCATGATCGCCCTGGTGACCTATACCGCAGATCCGCTCTACGAGCTTCCTGAAGTGGTCTTCTGGCTCATGGGGAGCCTTGCGGATGCCAGCTACGAAAAGCTGGACGTAGTGACTGTGCCGATCCTGGTTTGCATCTTTGTTCTGTACCTTTTAAGGTGGAGGATCAACCTTCTGTCCTTGGGTGATGAAGACGCTCAGGCCTTGGGCGTTCGGGTGGAGCGGGTAAAATGGCTCATCATAACCTGCGTTACCGTTATCGTAGCTCTCTGCGTCTCTGTGAGCGGCGTGATCGGATGGGTGGGGCTTGCCTTGCCTCACATAGCCAGGATGTTGGTGGGGCCGGATCACAGGGTTCTGATACCCACCTCGATCTCTCTTGGCGCAGTCTACCTCGTCATCATGGACGATATCGCAAGAACTTTGACCCCGGCAGAGATCCCTCTGGGCATATTGACGGCGATAATAGGAGCCATAATATTTGGATATCTCTTGAAGAGGACGCAAGGGAGGGGTTGGGTTGACAGTTGAGGTCGTGAATGGTCGGTTTGGGTATTCAAAAAGTTCAGCGGTCTTTGAGGATATAAATTTCAAGGTCGGACGGGGCGAGATCCTCTCCATATTGGGGCCCAACGGATGCGGGAAGACCACCCTGCTGAAGTGTCTTTTGGGCCTCTTGAACCTCACCGGAGGCGAGATCCGCATCGGAGGCCGTGAGCCAGGAGAGGCCAAAAGAGATAATGGCGGGTCTCACATCGGGTACGTACCTCAGAATCATCATACGGCCTTTCCCTACTCGGTGGTGGAGATGGTTCTCATGGGCAGGGCCCGCTTCATCGGCACCTTTTCTGCCCCCTCTGAAAGGGACGTCAAGATAGCCAAAGACTGCCTGGAGATGTTGAAGATCGGCCATTATGGGGAGAGGGACTTTCCAGAGCTTAGCGGCGGAGAAAAGCAGCTCGTACTGATCGCCAGAGCCCTAGCGTCCAACGCCGACGTGCTCCTCTTCGATGAGCCGACTTCAGCCCTCGATTACAAGAATCAGTACGCTATCTTGCAGGCGCTTCACAGTTTGACCCGAGAGAGGAGCCTTACCATAATCATGACCACTCACCATCCCGAGCACGCCCTTTACATCTCAGACAAGATGCTGCTGATGGGAGAGGGAAGAAGCATCTTCGGGGAAGTGAGCGAAGCCTTCACCGAGGAAAACCTCAAACAGGTATATGGGATGGAGATGAAGGTGGTCTCCATCCCCCATGGCGAAGATCAGCTTAAGAGCGTCGTCCCCATAATCGATCTGTGTAAAGAAAAATAAGGCAGGAATGATAAAAATAGTTTCGAGGGAATTCGAGAGGGATACCTCCGTTCCGACCGATCAGATCTCCGATTCTCCCCTTATAGAGTAATCGGTGGATCCGTGCAGGGATATCCAGCAGCCGTCTTCGTCCTCGAAGTACGCTGCGTTAATCATCACCTTCTCGCCCGGCGAGATGTACTTGTCTACAAAACCCCAGGGCGGGGCGAGGGCTTGGGAAACGATCACATTGATGATGTCGCTGCAAGGTTCGGGGCCTGCGTATACCTTCGTCACCTCGACCACCCAGTAAGAGGGCGCGCCAGGAACTTCGCCTTCTACAAACTGGAGGGCTGTAGCATCGAGGTCGATCAAAGTTGGTTCTTCTCCGGGGTCGTCTTCGAATATGGCAAGTCCAACAATCAGCAGGAATGCCAAGATTCCAATCGCAAAAGCGCATTTTTTCATCTTGTCAATCTCTCCAGACGAATGATGCGCCCTAGGGGCAGAACTGATATAGAAGTGTTTCGGAACTTGTCTTTTATCAAATTCATTTGATTTAAGACATTTTTGAGAATTAATTGTCACAATAATTGACATTTAATCCGTACAAATCATACATATCAAATAATCAATCAAATATAATTCATTTTAGTTGTCAATTGAATTTAAACCAACCAAAACCTATTTAAATACCCTAATCAAGTGGACTTTAAACGAGTCAAATTATGTGGTGTTAGTTTGGATCTTAAACGAGGCCATATCCCATTAATCGCGTTGTGCTTGTCGCTGGTCGTCATGCCTGCTGTTGCAGATGGCGACTCATTTTCCGAGGCGTACAAAGACACGCTCACGGTTTACGGAAACGCCAACTTAGATGACATCATCGACGAAGATGATGTAGAATACGTTCAAGGGATAATCGACGGAACTGAAGAAGAAACCCAGTTTGCAGATGCAGATTACGATGGCCAGATCGATGAAAGTGACATCGCTCAAATCGAACTGATCATAGCCGGAGAAGAGGATTATCTCGTCATCCTGGACATGGACAATCGTACTGTGACCGTGGTTCTGCAGATAATCTTTGGGTTGTCGATATGCTCAGGGTTACAGGAGCCACCACGGGAAATGATGAACGAGCAAAGGATTTGATCGCCTTCACCAAGGATAAGGTCGATGAGATCGCAGAAATCACTTCAGAAATCCCAGACGAAGATAAGCCCGTCGTTTACTGTTGTGGATGCGGTTCAGGAGGTGGACCGTCAATTTGCAGGTATTGTGGCAGTGGTTCTGACATAGAATTTGCAGGTGGCTTAAACGTCATAGACTCCACCGGCAATTCTCAGGTTTCAAAGGAACAGATCATCGAATGGAACCCCGATATAATCCTAGTCCATATGGGAAGCCCCGAGAAGATCGGAGAGGTACTTTCAGATCCCGTTTTACAAAGTGTAAACGCCGTAAAGAACGAACGGGTTTACTCTACCACGGTGGGCCACCAGGGTCGTGGAACACTGGGACAACACCTAATCCAGGTTTGTTATCTTGCAAAGCTCTTCCACCCGGATTTGTTCGAGGATCTGGACGTGGAAGAAGAGGGCAACGAGATTATGGAATACCTCTATGGCGTGGACGGAATTTACACGGACCTGGCAGAAGAATATCACTTCTATAAGTGGGACTAAAGGAGTTGAACACGATGCGTGAAATACTCTCGGGCATATTGGTTTCGTTTGCGTTATGCTTGTCGCTGGTCGTTATGCCCGCTGAGGCGGCAGGTTACACCTCATCTGCCTGGGCGTACGATGATACGCTTACAGTTTACGGAAATGCCAACTTGGACGATGTCATAGATGAAACTGACATAGAATACGTTCGAGGGATCATCGACGGAACAAAAGATGAGACTCAGTTTGCAGATGCCAACTACGATGGCCAGATCGGCGAAGACGACATCGCTCAAATCGAACGGATCATAGCTGGTGAGGAGGATTACCTCGTCATCCTGGACATGGCCAATCGTATCGTGACCGTACCAATGCCAGTAGAGAGAATTGTATTAGCAGGTGGTGTTGACTCAATACGAACGCTGGTAATGCTTGGTGCCGAAGACAAAATCGTTGGATGTGGTTACCCGTCTCGTTGGGATCCAATATGGTATGCTGCACCCGAGCTGGAAGATCTTCCAGATACCAGTGGTGGGGGAAACAGCTTCAACGTTGAATTGGCAGTATCGTTAGAACCAGACGTCATATTTGTATGGACTTGGGATAATAGATACAATGCTGATGAGATTCAGGAGAAGTCCCAGGTTCCCACCATAGCTGTTTGCGGTTATCAAGACAGTCTATGGGTTGCCGACATGTTCAGAATTATAGGGGCCGTCACAGGAAATGATGAGAAGGCGAGGGATCTGATAACCTATACCAAGGAAAAGGTCGATGAGATAAAAAAAATTACCTCGGACATTCCTGATGAGGACAAGCCAGTCGTTTACTGTACTGCAGGTAGCGGAGAAATTACCAGCTGTTGTGGCGCTCTTTCTTGTATAGAATTCGCAGGTGGTTTAAACGCCGTAGAGTTTACTGGTAGTAGTTTTCAAATTTCAAAAGAACAGATCATCAAATGGAGCCCCGATGTAATCCTCATCCTTTTTGGAAGCCGCGAAATGATTAGTGAGGTGCTTTCAGATCCAGTTCTGCAAAATGTAAACGCTGTAAAGAACAGAAGGGTTTACTCGATCCGGATCGGCTTAAGCGGATGGGGAGCATTGGGAGCACAGCTATCCTCGTTGAATTATCTTGCAAAGCTCTTCCATCCGGACAAGTTCGAGAATCTAGACGTGGAAGAAGAGGGCAACGAGATTATGAAACACCTCTATGGCGTGGACGGATTGTACACCGAGATGGCCGAAGAATATAATTTCTACAGGTGGGATTGAGGTGGTTGACAACGTGCGTGAAATACTCTCAAGCATATTGATTTCTTTTGCGTTATGCTTGTCGCTGGTCGTCATGCCTGCTGGTGCAGATGGTGACTTATTTAGTCAGGCGTACAAAGACACGCTCACAGTTTATGGGAATGCCAACTTGGACGAGTGAACAACCGTACTGTGACCGTGCCCATGCCAGTGGAAAGGATCGTATCCTCATCTCGTTTAGACTCCACACGAACCCTGGTACAACTTGGCGCTCAAGACAAAATCGTCGGATGCAGCTATCCTGCACCCAGTCGGTCGTGGAGTCCGATAAGGTATGCGGCACCTGAGCTGGAAGATCTCCCAGATCCAGGTAGCTACAACGATATCAACGTCGAATTGATGGCATCGTTGGAGCCAGACGTAATATTTGTAGTGACTACAGTAAACGCCGATGAGATTCAAGAAAAAACCCAGGTTCCGACCATAGCCCTTACTTCCGCGGGTGATTTCTGGGTAGTCGATATGCTCAGGATTATAGGAGCCGTCACAGGAAACGATGAAAAGGCGAGAGATCTGATAGCCTATTCCAAGGAGAAGGTCGATGAGATTGCGAAGATAACATCAGAAATCCCCGCCGAAGATAAGCCCGTCGTCTACTGTTGTGGTGGAGGATGGGCCAGCGGGGACATCATTTGCAAGTGTGATGGTAAGCAGCCTTTGATAGAATGGGCTGGTGGTTTAAACGCTGCAGAGTCTACGAGTAGTATTGTGGTTTCAAAGGAGCAGGTCATCAAATGGAACCCGGATGTAATCCTAGTCCACGCGGGAAACTCAGCGGATATTGAAACGATACTTTCAGATCCCGCTTTACAAACTATAAACGCTGTAAAGAACGGAAGGGTTTACTTTATCCAAATCGCTTCCAGCGGTGCTGGTGTATTGGGAGCACAACTAGCCGAGGTAGGTTATCTTGCAAAGCTCTTCTACCCGGATAAGTTCGAGGATCTAGACGTGGAAAAAAGGGGCAACGAGATTAATGAACACCTTTACGGCGTGGACGGGCTTTACACAATCCTGGCCGAAGCACGTGGCTTTTACAGATGGGATTGAGGGGGTTTAAAAGATGCGTGAAATATTATTAATTTCTTTTGCGTTATTCTTGTCGCTGGTCGTTATGCCAGCTAGTGCAGATGGAGACTCATTTGCCCAAGCATACGAAGATACGCTTACAGTTTACGGAAATGCCAATTCAGACGACATCATAGACGAAGATGACATAGAGTATGTTCGGGGGATCATCGACGGAACCGACGAGGAAACACAGTTTGCTGATGCCAACTACGATGGTCAGATCGATGAGGGAGACATTGCTCAAATCGAGCTGATCATAGCAGGAGAGGAGGAGGAACTCACCATCTTAGACATGGCCAACCGTACTGTGACCGTAACAATGCCAGTAGAGAAAATTATACCCGCTGCTGGCTATGATGCCACACGAACGCTGCTCCAGCTTGGTGCCAAAGACAAAATCGTTGGATGTGACTACCCGCCTAGTTGGTCCGTAATATGGTATGCTGCCCCCGAGTTGGAAGATCTCCCAAATCCCGGGGGTGCTAAAACAAAAAGCTTCAACGTTGAAGAAGCGGTGTCATTAGAGCCAGATGTCATATTTGTATGGCCTACGTCCAACGCCGATAAGATTCAAGAGAGGTCTCACGTTCCCACCGTAGCCGTTACTTCTGCAGGCGATCTCTGGGTCGTCGATATGCTCAGGATTATTGGAGCCGTCACAGGAAAGGACGAGAAGGCAAGGGAGCTGATCAGCTACACCAAGGAAAATGTTGACGAGATTGCAAAAGTCACATCAGAAATCCCCGACGAAGATAAGCCAGTCGTTTACTGTTGTGGAAGTGGTGCAAACCTTGAAGGGGTGTCACTCATTTGCAGGTGTCTTAGCAGTGTGGCTTCTGAAATAGAATGGGCAGGTGGTTTAAACGTCATGGAGTCCACTGGTGATACTATTCAGGTTTCAAAGGAGCAGATTATCAAATGGAATCCTGATGTTATCCTCATCCATTTTGGATACCCCGAGAAGATCGAAGAGGTGCTTTCCGATCCCGATCTACAAAATGTAAACGCTGTAAAGAACGCAAGGGTTTACTCTACTAGGGTCGGCTACTGCAAAGGAGGTGCATTGGGACAACGTCTAGTCCAAGTACGTTATTTTGCAAAGCTTTTCCACCCGGATAAGTTCGAGGATCTGGACATGGAAGAGGTGGGCAACGAGATTATGAAATATCTCTATGGCGTGGACGGAATTTACACAGACTTCGCCGAAGAAAATAATCTCTATCGATGGGATTGAGGAGGTAAAAACGATGCGTGAAATATTCTCTAGCATGTTGATTTCGTTTGCGTTATGCTTGTCGCTGGTCGTTATGCCCGCTGTTGCAGACGGCGAGTTATTTCACCGGGCGAGTGAAAATACGCTCACAGTTTACGGAAACGCCAATTTGGACAACGTCATAGACGAAGATGACATAGAGTACGTTCAGGGGATATTAAACGGAACTGAAAATGAGACGCAGTTCGCGGATGCAAACTACGATAGCCAGATTGGCGAGGACGACATCGCTCAAATCAGAGCGATAATCGAAAGGAACGAGGCCGAGCTGACCCTCCTCGATATGGCGGGACGAGCGGTTACAGTTCCAAGACCGGTAGAGCGGGTGGTATCGGCTGCGGGCCTTGACAGCACGAGAGCCCTAGTGTATCTTGAGGATGAAGACAAGATTGTGGGGTTAAGCAGTTACAGCACCTCCTGGTCTCCGATAAAGTATGCAGCACCTGAACTTGCAGAGGTGCCCGTCGTCGGCTCCGGCGAGCTGAACATAGAACAGATCGCAATATTGGAGCCTGACGTTATATTTGCGGGAACGAGATCTAACCTCGACGCGATCCAAGAGAAGACCCACATCCCCACCGTTGGGGTCTTGTCGGGAATCGACAGCTGTTTGGCCTTCGATATGCTCAGGACGATAGGCTGGACCATGAGAAGCGAAGGTAGGGCTGAAGAGCTGATCTCTTACGCCGACGGGAAACTCTCCGCGGTTACGGAGATCATGTCACAGATACCCGAAGATGAAAAGCCGAGGGTCTACTCTTGCAGCGGCCTTCATGAAGGGATTACGACAGCTCTCAGCTATAAGCTCGTCGTCGAAGCCTCCGGGGGGATCGACGTTGCTCCTGAGCTGGCAAATAGCAGCAAGACGAAGATCTCGAAAGAGAAGATCATCGATTGGAACCCCGATATCATCATCACTCACAACGGAGATCCAGACCAGATGGATGCCGTTCTGTCAGATCCGGTTCTGCAAAGCGTTAACGCGGTGAATAACGGGAGCATATACCCGGTGATGATAGGCCTCAGCGGAAAGGGCATCCTCGCAGAATCCGTCACGCAGGTTCTTTACCTCGCCAAACTCTTCCATCCCGATAGATTCGAAGATTTAGACGTAGAAGAAGAGGGAAACGAGATTTTAAAGACCTTTTACGGAGTCGACGGGCTCTACACTGAGCTTGAAAACGAGTTTCAGCTTTACAGATGGGATTGAAGAAGATGATCCTGAGAGTGATGGCCGTCGGGATGCCGAGATTCGAGATAGTGAGCACTCGACCGCCATTCTCAGTTTTCAGGATAATTTCATTTATCTGGGGACGAGAAAATGGCCGGAATAATAAATTGGAACGAGCTTCGAAAAATGGCAATGTCTGGCCTTCGTCATGGAAGGCGAGACGAAGATCCGATTAAGGCCTGGGACGAGAGGGCTAAAAAGTTCAACGAACGGGCAATGCGCCACAAGAAGCTGACCGAACTACAGATCGCCAAAATGCATCTGGATCCAGAATACTCGGTTCTGGACATTGGCGCAGGCACCGGGAGGCTCTCAATTCCAATCGCCAAGAAGGTGAAGAAGGTAACCGCCATCGACCAATCAGGCGGGATGCTCGCCCTTTTAGAAGAGAACATGCAAAAAGAGGAGCTGGACAACATCACTTGCCTCCAAAAACGGTGGGAAGACGTCGTTATAGGCCGAGACGTCGAGCCTCACGACGTGGTAATAGCATCCCACTCACTTGGAATGCTCGATCTGCAAAAGGCTCTCGAGAAGATAGATGCCACTGCAAAAAGGTACGTCTACATTCTGGGATCGGCAGGCTTAGACTCTTGGATGAACCGAGAAGATGATGACGCCAAATTCTGGAAAGATATCTTTGGCCAGAACGAACATCTTCATGGTTGGCATTGGGATTACATTCTGCTCTACAACATCCTGCACGACATGAAGATATACGCCAACGTGGAGATCGAGGATTCTAAATTTGAACATTGCTACGAAGATCTGGAAGATGCAGTTAAAAGCTGGTCTTTGATGCACAATATCCCCCCAGATAAAACGGATCTGCTAAAGGAACATCTCGTTAAAATCTTAAAAGAGAACGGAGAAGGAACGCTCTGTTACAGACGCAAGTCCAAGAACGCGTTGATCTGGTGGCATAAAGGTGGGGAAACAAAGTCTGAATCGTGGTGATCGTTTTGGACTTGAACCCCACCTTAATTGCAGGAGCGCTTCTGGTGGCCTTGATCTTTTTTTTCTCAGTGAAGATCACCCGGCAATACGAACGAGCAGTCGTCTTCAGGTTCGGAAAGCTCCTCGGTGAGAGGGGTCCGGGACTTTTCTTCATCGTGCCCATCGCAGATCGGATCGTCAAGGTCGATCTCAGGGTGAGAGAGCTGGACGTTCCAAGGCAAACGGTGATTTCTCGCGACAACGTCAGCATCGACGTCGATGCTGTCATCTACTACAAGGTGACCGACTCGACGAGGGCGATCGTGGAGGTGGAGGACTACGGAGCAGCGACGGCGCTTCTCGCCCAGACGACCTTGAGGGACGTCCTCGGCCAAAACGAGCTCGACACCATCCTCTCCAACCGGGACGAGCTGAACACGGAGATTCAGGCGATCCTGGACGCGATGACCGACCCCTGGGGGATCAGGGTGGTAACCGCCACCTTGAGGGACGTCTCCCTCCCTGAGAACATGCTCCGGGCCATCGCCAGGCAGGCGGAGGCGGAACGGGAGAAGAGAGCCCGGATCATCCTTGCCGAGGGCGAGTATCAGGCATCTCGACGGATGAACGATGCCGCCACCTTGTACGAGGAGAAGCCCTCCGCCTTGAAGCTTAGAGAGTTTCAGACCCTGACTGAGATCGCCAAGGAGAAGAATCTGATAGTGGTGTCCACCGGAGCTGAAAGCGCCAGAACTCCGGGGGATATCTGTGCCACCGCCGGTTTGGCGAAGGCGGTCACTGAGAGGCGGGGATGACAAAGGTCGCCAGACGCCATTCGTCCCGCACCGGAAAGAAGTCGAATGTTCAGAGGGAGTTTGACAAATTTGTAGGAAGAAAAATATTGTTTATGTTCGCCCTCCTGGTCCTGGCCGCTATCCTGGTGGGGGTGAGCGTAACCTTCGGCCCGTTGGAGATCACCGTATTAGAGGTGTATAGGGCGATAATTCAGAGGATTTTATCCACGGACCTCGGCATGGACGAGCTTACAGAGCTCGTCATATGGAACATCAGGCTTCCCAGGATCATGTGGGGCCTCGCGGCAGGTTTCGGCCTGGGAGTTGCAGGATGTATCATGCAGGCTGTACTCAGAAATCCCCTGGCAAGCCCCTTCACGTTGGGTATATCGGCCGGCGCGAACTTCGGTGTCTCTCTTGCGATAATTCTGGATTTCGCCATCTTCGGCGGGATGTACGCAGTTATCGGAAACGCCTTCATCTTTGCCTTTTTGACCTCGATGATCATCATCGGCATCTCCGCCATTAAGGGGGGGACCGTCGAGATCCTGATCCTTGCCGGGATCGCATTGAACTACGTATTCCGCGCCGCAAGTGACCTTTTCAAGTACTTTGCGACCTATGAGCAGAAAGAGGCGACACAAGCGTTCGGTCAGGGTGATCTTGGCACCTTCGGTTGGAGCGAGCTTTCTCTCGTCGCTTTGATCATCCTCGTCTGCATGATCCTGGTGGCACCAAAATTGAGGGACCTGAACATAATGACCGCGGGCGATGAGACCGCCAAGAGCCTGGGGATAGATGCTGGAAATCTCAGGATGTTTGTGATGATGGTGGCCAGCTTTCTTGTAGCAAGCGTGGTCGCCTTCGTCGGGCCCATCGGATTTGTGGGGCTGGTGGGGCCCCACATGTCCCGCATGATAATCGGGTCAGACCACCGGTTCCAGCTTCCTGCCTCTGGCCTTCTTGGGGCCATAATACTGGTATCCTCAGACATCCTCGGAATGAATATAATCCCGCCCATAATCATCCCTGTTGGAATCATGACCTCCATTCTGGGAGTGCCGTTTTTCTTCTATCTGATAATGACGAGGAGGAGGGAGTACTGGTAAAATGATGATTAAGCTAGCGATCAACGGCCTGACCTTCAGCTACAACAGCGTTCCAATTCTGGATGATATCTGCATGGAGGTCGCCCCGGCAAAGTTGCTCAGCGTCGTCGGGCCAAACGGAACCGGAAAATCTACTTTGCTCAAGTGCGTCGATCGGGTGCTGAAACCTCAGCAAGGAAACATCTTGCTTGATCGCAAGGATATCATGAAGATGGACCGGATGGAGATCGCAAAACAGGTCGGGTACGTCCAACAGAATGTAAAACGGAGCTTTCCAACTACGGTCTTCGATACGGTGATCATGGGACGGAGACCTCATCAAGGCTGGCAGACGAGGGATGAAGATCACGAGATCGTCTGGGAGATCCTCGAGCTTCTGGACATCGATCAGTTCGCGTTGAAGTACTTCAACGAGCTCAGCGGGGGCCAGCAACAGAGGGTGCTGATAGCACGTGCTCTCGCACAGGAGGCGAGCGTTCTGCTATTGGACGAGCCCACCTCCAACCTGGACATCAAACGCCAGCTAGAGGTCATGGACATAATACAGGACCTTGTGAGAACTAAGAGGATCACCGCCATGGTGGCCATCCACGACCTCAACCTGGCGTCGAGATACTCGGATCGGATGATCATGATGAAAAATGGGAGGATCATTGTGGCTGGAGATCCAAGGGATGTTTTGACCGCTGAGAACATAGAGGCGATTTATGGCGTCGAAGTTGACATAAGAACCCAATCTGATGCGCCTTACGTCGTCCCTTTGAAACCGATTAAGACGAAGAAAGTCTGGCACCACGAGAACGATTTTATAGCACGAAGTAAGAAAAAGGTCTCATCCATCGGCAGAATTTCAGATAACCTTTCAGAGCGGTTTGGTCAGGTAAAAGTTCTGAAGTGAGTGGGTTGTCCAACGCCAGATTCGCGACAATACATACCGTTTAAGTTGGGGCGAAACGAATGAAGTTAGATGACATATCCTTGGAGGGAAAATGCCTCCGATTGAGCGAAGTCGTCGAAGATGTGGCCCTGCCCAAAACCGCCGATGCGAAGTACCCAGGGTCACATTGCGCTTTCAGAACGGTGGCTGGCATCCTACCTCTCATCAAAAACTCCTATGGTTTGCTTTTGGGCCCTGCTATCTGTCTTTACAACGCCAAGCTGACCGTGAACATAAGGTCTCTGACCTCTGACCCCCGGCCAAACAACCTCCTCTTTCTTACATACTCCCAGGAAGATATAATATTCGGATTTCACAAGAAGGTCCGAGAGGCCATTTTGGAGGTGGATCGTAGATACCATCCAGAGGTGTTGTTCTTGGTCACCACGTGTCTGCAAGAGATCGTCGGTGAAGATTTCGACGCTTCAATAGAAGAGATCCAAAGGGAGGTGAAGGCCAAGATGCTGGTGATCCATACCGACAACTTCACCTGTGAAGATGCCTCACCCGGCATAGAGAACGTCTTCTTATCCTTGTCGGAGCTGATGGAGCCCCAGGAAGCGGAGGAGGGGTCTGTCAACCTGTTGGGTTTTTGGACGCCGAAAGCGAAGAAGACGGAGCTTGTTCGGCTGCTGGGATCTGAGGATATAATGATCAAGAACGCCATACCCTCTTACTGTAGCCCAGAAGATCTGAGTCGTGCGCCTGGAGTTTCGCTTAACATAGCATTGGACCATTTTGCTCTGAAACTTGCCAAAAAGATGAAGGAGATGTTCGGCACAGAGTACATCTATTGCGAAAGACCCTATCATCCGGATTCTATCGAGCTATGGTACCAGAAGATCGCCAACGCCTTGGGCATCGATCTGGATTTGAAGGTCGCAGACCTTAAGAGAGAGACCGAAGAGCTGGTCACTCAGGCGAAGGGCAGTTTATCCGGCAAGAGCTGTGTCCTCTTTGGCCAGCCCGGAAGGACCCTAGACATGGCTTTTCTCCTTTCCGAGCTGGGGATCGAGCTGAAGGCGATCATGCTTCACCGCCTTCTCTCCGACGATCACACAGATGCTCAAAAGCTTCTGGCCGAGGGAATCGATCCTCTCGTCTTCAGAGGGGACAACGCCCTTCAAACAGAGAAACTGCTCTCGACGTTGAGGCCAGATATCTGCGTCGGGTGCAGAGATTATAGGGTTCTTGCCAGGCAGGGAATCGAGCCATGTATGCTGATTCCATCGCACTTCAAGCTGGGATTTGAGGCGACTAATGAAATCTTGCGTCTCATGCATCGAGAGCCTGCAGGCTTTGGGGCTCTGAGATACAAAGAACGACTTTTGAACAGTGGAGCGGTCTAGAATGGATCTGAAGTTGAATAGCTATCCTGCGCCTTCCGATTATTTTGGGGTTTTGTGGGGCCTTTCTGGCGTCGATGATCTTTTGGTTCTGGAACACGGGTCCACTGGAACCTGCAGCTACAACGTCGTCAATTACATGATAATGAACAAACAGTCCCCAAAAGGGAAGCTATTCTCCTGCGGGATGGACGAAGATGACGTGGTGATGGGGCGAGAAGACAAGTTGAAACGGGCGGTGGAAGAGCTTGACCAGACCTTTCACCCCAAAATCATCGCGTTGGTCGCAACAGGAGTGACCTCCGTAATCGGCCTGGACCTCGATGGCGTAATCGAGGAGATTCAGCCTCGCACTAACGCAAAGCTTCTCTCCTTTGCCAGTGGGGGCTTTGCGGGAGACTACACTTGGGGAATAAAAGAGGTCTTCCGCACTTTGGCGATGGAGGTGGCAGAAGAGTCAAAAGATCGAAAGCCGTTTTCGGTCAACGTTATCGGACCCGCGATCGACTCCTTCAACAACGTCTCAGATCTGGCCGAGCTGAGACGGTTGCTGAAGCTCTTGGGAGCCGAAGTCAACACTGTCTTCACCTGCCACACGAGCGTCGGCGGGATAGAGAGCATGGCTTCAGCCTCTCTGAACCTGGTCACGAGAGATGTGGGGCTGGAGGCTGCCCAGATCCTTGAAGACCGTTTCGGGATTCCTTACGTTTATGGCCTTCCTTTCGGGATAAAAGGAACGGTTGAGTGGTTGGAAGAGGTGGGTGAGAGGCTGGACTTATACCTGGAGATGGGGACGTTGGCCTCTGAGCTGGAACGATACGGATTTTCCATCTTGGAGCTTACAACCCCTCTCCAGAGATGTGATCACCTGAGGGCGGTGATATCGTGTCCTTATGATTACGCCCTGGGGTTTGCAAAGCTCATGCGGGACGAATGGGGCATGAACCCGCCTCTTGTGGTGTTGCCAACAGAGCCGAATGATCCCAAATTCGAAGACGAACTCGGCAGGTTTGGCGTTTCCGACGTTTTGATCGGGCCGGATACCTCGATTCTGGAAGAGGAGGTATTCAGGATCGATCCTCACGTAATCTTCGGAAACTCCTACGACCTTCACATCGCAAAAGAGGTTCCCATCAAGATGCATGCTGCATTTCCGGCCTTCGATCGTCTCTATCGGTTCGATGGTACGCCCTTTGTCGGGTTCAGGGGGCATGCTTACCTCACCCAGACCTTCGTCAACCTGCTCAACCAGAATCCAGAGGTGTTCAGAAATTGAAGAAAATCGCTATCTATGGCAAGGGGGGAATTGGAAAGTCTACCACCACCGCCAACATATCCGCAGCCTTGGGAGAGATGAGGTACAAAGTGATGCAGATCGGATGCGACCCGAAAGCCGATTCGACCAGCATGCTGATGAACGGAAGGCCGGTGCCGACCATTCTGGACACCTTGAGAAACAGCGACGTGGAGGCATCCCTCGCTGATATGGTCTTTCGGGGCTTTGGAGGCGTGCTCTGCGCAGAATGTGGCGGCCCAACTCCGGGGGTAGGATGTGCCGGCAGGGGTATAATAGCCTCTTTTGAGAAGTTGGAGGCTTTGAATGCTTACGAAATCTATAAGCCCGATGTCGTCTTTTACGACGTTTTAGGAGATGTCGTATGCGGCGGATTTGCGATGCCCCTTCGGAGAGGATACGCAAAAGAGGTCTACATCGTGACCTCAGGGGAGAAGATGTCCCTCTTCGCCGCCCGAAACATCGCCAAAGCGGTGGAGCAGTTCAAAGGCCGGGGCTACGCCCAGCTGAAAGGCATAATTCTCAACGCCCGGGGAGTTGCAAACGAGTCCGAGATGGTGAAGAGAGCGGCCCAAGAGATGGGCATCGAAGTTGTCGCCGAAATCCCTCGCGACCCCACGATTCAGGCTTGTGAAGACGAGAACATGACCGTGATCGAAGGGGCGCCAGATTCAGATTTAGCGAAGACGTACAGAAAACTGGCCCAGAAGATCATGAATACCCCTCTCCTGATTTCACCAAGATGGAATAGCCCTTAAATCGGTATAAATTGGATTAAACATTGAAATAAGGTATTCAGTCAAAAACATTGA
>LGFT01000026.1 GCA_001509375.1 Methanothrix harundinacea
CGTCGAGCGCGTCTTTGCGGCCACCACCGAGGAGCTGAAGGAGGTGGAGCTGGTGGGGGCGAAGACCGCCGAGAGGATCCGGGAGCTGGTGGGCGGGGAGTACAAAGGGTGAAGGAGGTGTAACTTAATTAGCTCTAGAATGGGTCTCCAGTCTATGATATCAACTATCTACAAGAGCCGGTTCCAGATTTCTGATCACTATAAACCTCTCGGAATGCCAGGCTGCAAAAGTATTCGTGATATTTAGTTATAATTGATACTATTTAAATCTCGCTATGGTTATGTTTTTCGAGATGTTTGGCATTGAAATAATATATAAAATAATATTTAAATATAGGTCACGATAGCCTTTAAGAATGAAGTACACGTTCCGAGAGCTGCGGTAGAACCGCCTTTGAGTGGAGGTTAGCATCATGAGAACGAAATTAATTATGGTCATTTCAGCGGCCATGCTCTTGATACCGGCAGCATATGCGGCTCAGGAGGAGATCGTGGACTTGGGCCCCTATCAGGTCTCTTTCAGCCTGGAGTCTGGGAGGAACTGCACCGTCCAGGTTGCAGAACCTGTCGAGGGGAAGACCCCTACAGGGATCGATTACACCGAACGTTTAACCCTTTTAGAGTGCGACGACGGCCAGGTCCAGATCAAGGTGACAAGCTACAACAGCCCCGTCCCGGCGGGGGATGGTGTCACCAAGACCCTGAGCAGAAAGCTCCCCTGGAATATTGGCTATATCGGTGTCGAGACGAAGGAGAGGCTCTTGGACAGGCACACAGGATTTCTGACGACCTTCGAGGAGGTCTCGGGAGAGGATACTTATCAGGCCGCCTACTGGCTCGACAGATACCTCGCCCCCGGTGATTATCTCGGAAAGACCTCCTGTGTCATAACTTCGAGCCTTCCTTGGACGGCGACAAAGGAGCTGATCGATTCCGTCCACATCGAGAAGGCGGTGGCGACCGGGAAGGCCTCGACTGGGGTGACGGTGACCGCTGGACCTTACGAGGTCTCTTTCGACCTGGGGGAGAAGAACTACACCATCATCCAGGAAGGGCCCGAGCCCGGTGAGACCGAGGAGGGGCTGGGGCTCGAGCGGCACAGGATCATCCTGGACGGGGGGATCAGGGCAGCTACGATCGATATCACCAGCTACGACGGCTATAGACCCGTGAACCTGAGGACGGAGATGCTTCTGGCTGAGGCCTCCCTCCAGAAGAGGGGGTACACTGAGCATAATGCATCAGAGTGGACGATCGGAGGCGAGACGGGGGTCCTCGGCACCGGGGAGGACGACGACCACCAGATTCTTTACGTTGCGATCTTCTGGCCCGACCAGGTCCAGACGGAGGAGGGGCCGGTTCTCGGAATGACCAGGTGCGAGATGGATTCGAGCTATTGGTGGGACGCGACGGAGATGCTCCTCAACACAATCCGCGTCAAAAGGGCGGAGGAGTGAAAAGGTTCGAGATCTGTATCGATACTCAGGCACCAAAACGATGCGGTAGATGATCATCACCATAGCCATGGAATACCACCTACGACAGGCTGGAGCTTTCGGCGGTCCGGCCAAGACGTCGTCTGATATTATGACAACAGCCAGGAGCGTATCGCCGGAACGGCCACGGAGACCTGGCTCGTTGGCACTTGTTCCGAGGCGCTGACCTGCCTTCCGCCCGAGAGCGACGAGATCGATCTCGCCGGCCACGAGGGGCGGGGTATTGGTCTGCGGCCGCGAGGAGAGCGGCTGGATATACGCGGCAAAGGTCGGTTGACCAGGTGGGGTTGATCATCACGGCCCTGGACGAGAAAATATTCGTTCGATAGTGATCGTCATCTGCAGACGAAGATCTGCCTCGTGAGGCCCCTATGGACCCTCTCTTTGTGAACCTCGACGACCTCAAACCCGGAGTCTTCGATCGATCCGCCGACGGGCCGGTCGTCGACGTAGATCATCCTCCTTTTGGGAATGAGGACCCGCCGGAGCTCGGCGAGGCTTCCCTCCAGAAGCTCGTCCCTCGACCCCGCCTGAATCAGGGCCGACCTTCCATAGGGGGCGTCAGAGACGACAGCATCGATGGAGTCGTCATTCAGAGGGAGCCTCATGGCGTCCCCGACGATGAGGGTGCCATCGAGCCCCACAAGGTTCGATTTGGCGCCCCGAACTATATCTTCCTGGACATCTACCCCCAGTCCCCGGATGCCCATCAGCCCCGCCTCCACCAGAAACCCGGCGGTTCCGGTGAAGGGGTCCAGGAGCCTCTCACCCTTCCGAACCCGGGAGAGGTTGACGAGAGCCCTGGAGAGCTTCGGGAGCATCGTTCCGGGATGGAAGAAGGGCTTCATGTGGGGGCGGCGGGCCCGAAACCCAGCCCGATCAGCTCGGGCCACCTCCTGGCCGAGAAAGACCCTTTCCTCTGTAACGATAGCCCTGATCTCGATCTCGGGGTCCTTCAGATCGGCCTTGTATCCCCTCTTCCACAGAACAGAGCCCACCATCCTCTCGACGTCGTCACTTCCGAGAGGCGTCTTCCCGAGCCTCTTAGCCCTGACTTTGTATGTTCTGGCTGGAAGGTCGAGTTCGTTCGCCGCAATGGAGACCCCGTCCGGCGTCGGCTCGGTCTCGGCCAAGATCTCAACAACCCTATGGGTCATCGCCATCCTGGCGCCGAGCCCAGAGAGGTTCAGGTCCCGGGCCTCGACTACGAGGCAGCGTTCTCGGTCGGAGACAACCCCATGCCCCGACGAACATACCTCCAGGAGGGCGCAGGCCTCGCTTCTCGGGATCGTAGGGTGCTCTCCGGAGAGCTCGAAAGCGTATCGCGTTTCCATCTCAGATCTGCGGCTTTTCGAGGTAGCTGTTGACCTTCCTGTAGTCGAACTCCTCGGAGTCAAGGACATTCTCCAAGAAGTTGAAGAGTTTTCTTCGCACATCGCCGCTTAAGAGGGGATACCAGGTGGGGCTCGCCACCACCATCATCCTGAAGGCGAAGAAGGGCGCGATCACCGATAGAAGCTCCTCGTCTCCTGTCCTGTCCAGGTAATTCTCGAAGAATAGCTCAAAGAGGTCTTTGAGCCCTCCTTCCAGCCTCAGGCTCTTCTGGACCGAGTAGAAGATGTAATTGGTCGTCATGGCGGTGATGTCGTCGGCGGCCTCGCCCCACTCGCCCCGGGACCTGTCCAGGACCGAGAAGTCCGTCCCCGACCTGAACATCACATTCCAGGGGTGAAAGTCGCCGTGGACCTGAGAGAGCCGACCGGTCTTCTCCCGAAGACGCCACCTCCAGTCGACGCACTTCTTCTCAATCGTTGCGAGTTCGCCAGGATCGAGGAAGTCGGACTGTGTCGGGTAGTCGTCGAGAATTCCCATGATGCATTCACCGTGGCCGACGGTGTCTCTGATCTTTCGCCGATAGAGGGCCAAAGACTCCTGTTTTGTGTCGTGGATCTCGGCAAGGTAGGTGGATAGGACCTCGGCCCGCCTCATGTCCAGATCCGTCGCACCCTCCTCCTTCACCCGTTCCAGGTCGAAGAAGTACTCTCTCCCATCGATCTTCTCCATCAGGATGAAGAACTCTTGGGCCTCGCCGCAGGAGCTGAGCCTCCCCTTGGTGTCGAAGTATCCGACGTCGATCGACCTTGCGTGCTTTGGGAGCTTGCCAAAGGTGGAGTGCTGCCAGAGGAGGACCTGGGCCCGGTCGGAGAAGTGATCGTGGCCGAACCCCTCCTGGACCCGCATCGTCGAGAGGACCGCAGACATCGCCTTCTCTTTAGATCGGTACTCCAGAAGTACCGGGCTTCCGTAGCCGAAGCCCTTGACATCTTCTGTGGTGGGGATCGTCTCTCCGAGGGTTCTCATACCCACCAACTCGGCGTCCTCTCCCGCGAGGCTCCTCAGGTAGGCCTCGACCGCATCTCTTTTCAGGTCCATCTCCCCCCCTCCTCAGGTTCCCATATCCCAGCTGTGGAGGTACTTCTCCTGCTGGGGGGTGAGGGTCTCGATCTCGATCCCCATCGCCTCCAGCTTCAGGGCTGCAACCCTCCTGTCGATCTCCGAGGGGACGGAGTATACCTTCCTCTCAAGCTGGAGGCCATGCTCGGCTATATATCGGACGGATAGGGCCTGGTTTGCAAAGCTCATATCCATAACCTCTGGGGGGTGGCCATAGGCAGCGGCAAGGTTTATCAGCCTCCCTTCGGCCAAAAGGTAGATCCTTCGGCCGTCGGGCATTCTGTACTCTTTGACGTCCTCCTGGACCTCGCCCACCTCAGAAGCCATCTCCTCCAGGGCCGGGATGTCGATTTCGACGTTGAAGTGGCCGCTGTTGGCGACTATGGCCTGGTCTTTCATCAGCTCTACGTGCTCCCCTCTGATGGCTGAGATATCCCCGGTAACGGTGATGAATAGGTCGCCGATGGGTGCAGCCTCGATCATCGGCATCACCCTGAAGCCGTCCATCGCCGCCTCCAAGGCCTTTCGGGGTTCCACCTCGACTACGATGACGTTGGCGCCCATGCCCCTCGCTCGGGTGGCCAGGCCCCGGCCGCACCAGCCGTAGCCCCCGATGACGACGTTTTTGCCGGCGAAGAGGAAGTTGGTAGCGTTCATGATTCCGTGGATGGTGCTCTGGCCGGTGCCATACCGGTTGTCGAACATCATCTTCGTCTCGGCGTCGTTGACGGCAATGACCGGGTACAGAAGCTCGCCCGCCTCGGCGAGGGCCCGGAGCCTTATCACCCCTGTCGTCGTCTCTTCGCAGCCCCCGAGGATATCTCCGACGAGATCTTTTCGGTCCCGATGGATGGTGGCGATGGTGTCGGCGCCGTCGTCGAGGGTGACGTTCGGGCCTATGTCCAGAGCTCTGTGGATGCAGTCGTAGTACTCCTGATCATTCTCGCCATGGAATGCGTAGACGTACATCCCCTCCTCGGCCAGGGCAGCGGCCACGTCGTCCTGAGTGCTGAGGGGGTTGGACCCGGTGAGTGTGATCTCGGCGCCGCCCGCGGTGAGGGTCGAGAGGAGGTTTGCGGTCTCAACGGTGACATGGAGGCAGGCCACGACCTTTACCCCCTCCAGGGGCCTTTCGATCGCGTACTCCTCCCTGATCTTCTGGAGGACGGGCATATGTCTTCTCGCCCACTCAATTCTTTTTTTGCCCTTCTCGGCCAACTTCGGGTCCTTGATGACGTTATCCTTCAAATTATCACCTTGATCTATCTTGAAGTCAGATTATCGCACTTGATATCTGATTCTTTGGAGATACTTAAAACCGACCGGTCGGGGGCCTTCGGGAAACTCTATTGCCCCCGAATCCCGAGGAGGATCTCATGGAACTTGAGGTGATCCTTCTTGGAACTGGGGTCGGCATACCCCACTCGGGCCGGGCCCAGGCGGGGCTGATGGTGAAGGCCGAGGAGCCCCTCCTCTTCGACTGTGGCGCAGGCGCCTTATTGAGGCTCGCGGAGGCCGGCTTCTCGCCCCTGGAGATAGACGTTGCCCTCCTCACCCATCTTCATCTGGACCACGTCTCAGATCTTCTCGCCCTGGCCAAGGCCCGTTGGCTGATGGGGGAGAACGAAATTTCGGTCTTCGGACCCGGGGGGACTGAGGCGTGGTTCGAGGCTCTCAGGGGTCTCTACCCTTATCTGGAGGAGCTGGACGTCTCCATCACCCTCGTTCGGCCCGGCGACGAGTTCAGCCTTGCGGGCCTGAAGATCAGAGCGGGCGAGGCGCTTCACGGCCTTCCGGCCCTGGGATATCGGATCGAATCAGAAGATAAGAGCATCGTTTACTCCGGGGACACCGAGCCCACAGAGTCGATGAGGAGACTCGCGGAGGGCATAGACCTCCTCGTCCATGAGTGCTCCTTTCCCGAGCCCTTCATAGTCACCAACCACTCGACCCCGAAGAGGCTTGGCGAGAATTTCCGGGGTGCGGGAGTAAAGCGGATCGTCCTAACCCACCTCTACCCTCAGACGATCGGCCGCGAGGCCGAGATGGTCCAAGACGTCCTGGCGGGCCTCGGCCCCGATGTCGAAGTCGAGATCGGGCAAGACCTGCAGAAGATCGAAATTTAGAAGGGTGAGCGGAGAAGAAAGGATGGCCTTCTAGGTCACAAACTTCTGGTAGCACTCCTCGCAGACGATCTTGCCTCCGGCGGTCCTCCCCCTCACCTCCATGAAGGCCTCGCCGCACTCCTGGCACTCGATGGACGGGTAGATCCTCGCCTTCGCAGGCGCGGGGATCTCGACCTCTCGGACTTCAAGGATCTCCTCGTCGGGGGCGCTGAGGATGTAATCTATCGCCTCCTCCCGGAGCTTCATAAACCTCTCCCTCTCCTCGAAGCTCATCTCCCCGGCGAGATACCTCTTGGTGGCGGCGGGATCGGTCCGGGGGAGGACGTTTCTGAAGTAGATCCGCAGGGCCTTATCGTGATCCCTGGAGTAGAAGGTGTAGACGTGTTTTCCGTGATCCTTGAAGATGAAGTTTCCCTTGCCGAAGGTGCAGCCCAAAAGCTGCTGGATGGCGTCGACGCTGCAGGAGCTGTTCTCGACGATCGCCACCATCTCCTCGTCCTCGGCCCTATTATAGTGGTTTTTGACGTACTTGGCCACCCGGTAGCCGATGGCGATGCCTGGGCAGGTATGACCGTGAAACTTAACCACTTCATTGAAGTCGTCTTCCATTCTTTCACCTGAATCTGAGCTTGATGACGTGGGTTATATCCTGATACTACTTATATCATACTCAATCACATTACCCGCCGTCGTTCTCCTACTCGATCCCCTCTGATTTTCCCATTCCTCCATTATCCCTCTATCGACTCAGTCTCGGATTTCGTCTCGGGTTCGGTGATCTCCTTCGGGATCTCTTGGAAGAGCCGAGGGCGGTCCTGGTGGAGATCGGTCTCGCCAGCTCGAAGGCGACGGTGGTGGCGACGACGGTGCAAAAGATCGTCTCGCCTATGGAGGGAAACTGATCCCGGGCCGGAGAGTCAAGACCCAGGGAGACCCCGACGGGGGGGATCAGGCCGAGGCCGATGTACGTTCTCATTAATCGTAATAATCTTCGGGGACTAAGATCAGTCGTTCATAATGCTGAGACAAAAACCAGGGATCATCTGAGTAAAAGGGATACAAGAAATCCATAGGACCTCTGGTCTTATTGAGCATCACCGGAGGACCTCTAAGCTCCGTCCACAGCCACTCGATGTCAGCGAGATCAATTTCGTCGTTATCATCGTCCTCGGGAACCAGAGAGCCGTTGACTACCGTCATCCCGCTAGGGGCGCCTCCCCAGCTCCATAGACCCCCGCCATCATCGATGCTGGTTTTGGGAGGGGATGGTAGGTTCTTAAGCCAGGAAATGCCGAAATCTCCACCGACGCTCACCGGCTCCACTCCGTAGGCTGAGACACTGGCTACCAGAAGAGCCACAAATGACAAAACGATAACCGTTCTAATAAACATACCTCACCTACCCCCTGATGATAGGAAGTGGTGGACCATCTTTTGATAAAAGCCTTTCGAGATCCTGCGGTCGTTATGCTTGGCCTGGAGAGGAATAAAATTCTCCTCGAGGCCGACGGCCTTCAGGTACCTTGCGGGCCTTCTCGAAGCCCGCCATGATCCGAAGGAAGGTACGAACGTTCTCCCTAAGCATTTACTGACCGCAAAAGGCAGGGATATAAAAACTGTACAAACTAATTCAATAAGCGTAAAATTTAAATAGTATTAAAACTAAATTCTCTTAAGAACTTCAAGTGGCCTAGAGGCTAAAAATATGGGATACTTGCGAAGGAAATACATGGCGCCTAAATATGATCCAGCTCCCGAGCTCTTCAGATCTTGGAAAGTGGCATATCCCGAACTGAGACGGGAATTGAGACGGGAAAATTTCGAATTAATACATGATCCTACTCCAGAGCCTGCTATTTCGTCATATGTCTTGAGCCAAGAACAAATAAATGAGCTAGCTGTGATGGAGATGGATTTGCAGGTCAAGATTGCGGAAAGGGAGTTAGCAATCGCGAACAAAGCTAGAGAGATGATGAGAAAGAGTATGGAAATTAAGTGAGCAAGTTATCTATTATATGGGTGCTTGAAATATGAGAAATTTGCGAAATAGGTATTGGTGGCCTGGATACCCATTTGATCCTGCTCCACCATATCCGCCAAGCGAAGTGCCACCCTGGCCACCGGAATACGCTTATGATCCTGCCCCACCGTGGATCCCACCATGGGCAGATCCTGCTCCACCATGGTTGTTTAAACATTTGAGAGAAGGATATCCTGAACTGATACCTGAATTGACACCAGCTTACGCATCAAGCATGTTGGCTGATGAACCCCTCCTAGTTAGTAAATTTTTGAGCAAAGAGCAATTAAATGAGCTTGCGGTGATGGAGATGGATTTGCAGGTTGCGATTGCGGAAAAGGAGCTCGACTTAGCGAACAAGGCGCGAGATATGATGAGAAAGAGCATGAGAACTAAATAAGAAAGTTAAACATGTTGTGGAGGCTTGAAATATGAGATATTTGCGATGGAATCCGGGATATCCAGTCGATCCCGCACCCTGGTTCTATAGACGTTTGAGAGAAATGTATCCTGAACTGGCATATGAATCGAAACGAGATTACACTTCGAACATGTTGGCCGATGATCCCATTCCACTTGTGAAGCTCTTGAGCCAAGAGCAAATGAAGGAGCTTGCGGCGATGGAGATGGATTTGCAGGTCGAGATTGCGGAAAAGGAGCTCGCATTAGCAAACAAGGCGAGAGAGATGATGCGAAAGAGTATGAGAACTAAGTAAGAAAAATTATACGTGCTGTGGGGGCTTGAAATATGGAAAATTTGCGGTATTTGCTTAATTGGCGATGGCCTCCGGGATACCAAGGTGATCCTGCTCCATTGTACTATAGACGTTGGAGAGAAATATATCCTGAACTGGCATATGAATCGACACCAGTTTACTCTTCAAGCATGTTGGCCGATGATCCCGTGCCAATTATCAACTTCTTGAGCCAAGAGCAAATAAACGAGCTAGCTGCGATGGAGATGGATTTGCAGGTTGCGATTGCGGAAAAGGAGTTAGCAATCGCAAACAAGGCTAGAGAAATGATGAGAAAGAGTATGGGAGTTTAAGTAAGAAATTGTACATGATATGGAGGCCTGAAATGTAGTAAATTAGCGATATTTGCTTAATTTGCGATGGCCGCCGAGATCCTAAAGTGATCCTGCCCATTGTACTAATAGACGTTGGAGGTATATGTATATATATATATCTATATCTATATCTATCCTGAACTGGCATATGAATCGACACCAGCTAGAGAAATGATTAGTAAGAGTATGGTAACTAAGTAAATTAAATCTGGCGAGGGGTTGGAAATTTTGAGCAAAGGAGAAACCTTGCGGAAAAGAGGTCGTTATGGTGATTTTGTAATAGATCTACCTTTAAGTTATAAGCCTGGTGAACCAGCTTCAGATTTTTCAGATTTCTGGAAACGCTATGATAAGAACTTCCAAAAGCTTATTGCAATAGAAGAGATAGATTTACGGGTTAAATTCTTGGAAGATCGACTTGAGATCCTAAAAAAAGTTCGAGATCAAACAAAAAAGAGGTTTGAGGTCTAATAACGTTGCCCATTTAAGTGAATTAATATGATTCAAACTAAATCTAATTGTGATGTGCTTCTTGTCGGCTATGAAGACGAGGAGAATTTGGGGCTACGTTCGATGGCATCCTTCCTTGTCGAAAAAGGCATAGATGTAGAAATTTTGCCCTGCCAGAATGTTTCCAAGGAGGGAATCCTGAAACAAATTAATAAAAGAAATCCAAAAATTATAGGGTTTTCACTCATATTCCAGAGGATGATCTTCGATTTTGCCGAACTAATCGATTATCTACGAAATAACGGGGTAAAGTCCCATTTCACCATTGGGGGGCATTTTCCGACTCTGGAATATGAAAAAATCCTGGAACTCCTGCCAGGATTGGATACAGTCGTTCGCCATGAGGGGGAGTTAACGCTTCTGGACCTGTACAGACATTTGAAAAGTCAAAGCCAATGGTCGGAAATAAGAGGAATTGCCTATCGGAGAAATGGTGCTATAGAAGTAACTTCTCCGAGACCTCTTATCCAAGACCTGAATTCCTTGCCCTTTCCGGTCAGAGAAGATAAAATGAGAGATCACAGAGGAGTCGGAGTATGCTCGATTTTGGCTAGTCGTGGTTGTTATTATGACTGTAGTTTCTGTAGTGTACAAGAGTTCTATAGTGGTGCACCCGGCCCCAGGAGAAGATCGCGCTCCCCTTCAAATGTTGTGAAGGAGATGGAACAGTTATTTGAACGAGGTGCTCGGATCTTCATCTTCAAGGATGATGACTTTAGCATGAAAAGCCGTACTCAGCAGAGATGGATAGATGAATTTTCCTATCTTTTGAAGGAAAGCGGTCTAGCTGATCAGATTTTATGGCGTATTTCATGTCGTGTAGATGAAGTAGATAGAAATATGCTGAATAAATTGAAGACGGTTGGTCTAGATTTTCTCTATCTAGGCATCGAGTCAGGGTGTGAACAGGGATTAAAGACGTGCAACAAGCATTATGGAGTAGAGGATATATATAAAACCTTAGATATTATCGAAAGCAGTAGAATCAACTTTGAATATGGATTTATGTTCTTTGATCCTGACACCGATCTTGGTTCTGTCAAAGATAATATATCATTTTTTGAGACGCTCTGCAAGGACGGTAGAGTGGTTGTTCACTTCACTAAAATGTTCCCCTATGTCGGCACCCAGATAGCTCATAAACTGAGAGCGGAAGGTAGGTTAGAAGGGTCTATTGATTCCCCAGATTATAGATATAAAGATGCTCGAATTGATCTTCTTGAGGCTTTTTTCACAGATGCCTTCCATAAAATGCTCTTTGAGCCAGAAGGGCTGGTTAATAAGCTCCAATATGCTAAATTTGATTCGGTGATATTAAATAAATTTTTTTCAGATATTTATGATGCTAAAAATTACATGAAATCGGTTAGTCACTTGACCAAGGTGAGCAATGAATCAATTTTAGAAACCATGAGATTGGCGGCCGATTTCATAGACGATCACGACCATGTCGGAATTATAAAAAATTGGTACATGCTAAAAGAGCTAGCGGAGCAAGAGCGTTATGTTCAAGATGTTATAGGATCGGAAGTAGATAAATTAATTAAAATTTATAATTAAGTTGTTTAGATTTACTGAATACCTTGCGGATTTTGTTGGAGGATGCGTCGCCACAATCGGGCGTATAGAATTCTTACGAATATTGAGTGAGGTGTGTGTCACATGTTTAACTAGATAAATATTTAAATTAGTTATTTTATTTAATTTCGCGCAGAAAAATGAGCCATCTAGCCTCCCTTGTCCCCCAACTCACCAGTAGTGAAGCGGTCAACCTTTCGCCTGCGAGCCCGCCTGCTCCTTCCAGGTGGCGAGCGCTGACCTCACCCCTGGACCTCCCCGTCGATCCCGAGAATGAGGCTTCTGACCGGCGCCTCCTTTCCCGCCACCTTCAGTGCCTGCCGGACGAAGGCCTCCAGGTTTGAGCAGCAGGGGACCTCCATCTCCAGGACGGTGATATCCTCGACGTCGTGGGCGGCGAGGATCGCGGCGAGCCGCTCGACGAAGCTCTCCCTCTCGTCGAGCTTCGGGCAGCCGATGAGGGTCGTCCTCCCCCGGATGAAGTCTCTGTGGACTGTCGGAGAGGCGAAGGCAGTGCAGTCTCCTGCAATTAAAAGGCGCGCGCCGTCGAACTGAGGAGAGTCGACGGTGGCGAGCCGCATCTGGACCGGCCAGTTGGAGAGCTCCGGCTGGCTGGCGGTTGCCGCCGGCCCCGAATCCTGGGCACGGCTCCGCCTTCCGGCGAGCTTCGTGGAGCCGAGCCTTCCCGCCCCCGTCCCCCTCAGGGCCATTGGGCAGCCGCCCTCCCCCACCCTCGGACCGTCCTCGCATCCCATCCCATGCCATGGCAAGGTCGTCTCTTGGGCCGATTCGACCGCCGCCTTCGCCGCCAGCTCATCGAACTCCTCCGCCTCCCGCTCCTCCATCGAGAGGGCGCCCGTTGGGCAGTTGCCGATGCAGGCCCCCAGGCCGTCGCAGAAACTCTCCCGGACGACCTTCGCCTTTCCGCCGACGATCTCGATGGCATTCTCAGGACAGGCGAGGACGCAGTTTCCGCACCCGTCGCAGAGGGCCTCGTCGATCTTTATGATCTTCCTTATGACCACCTTCATCCACCCCTAGCCGACACCTATCTCCGGCTCACCAGATCCATCTCCACAAGTATATACGTCGACGGTTCAAATATGCTTCGAAGAAGATTTCGATAGCTTTCGTGGAGGCTAAAAAGAGATCGGAGCCGACGCCCTGGTGGAGAGCCCGGCCAAAATTCCCCACCGCTGGACGAACGGGAGCGACGGACGGCTCCGCATCCTCGTGGTCAAGACGCCCCGCCCCGCCGAGCCCACCAGGCTTCTCTGAGACGGGTGCCGAGGGCGGGGCTGGAGGCTATGACGGCCTCCTCCCCGAGGGGCCTGACTACTCAGACTTCTCGAACTCCTGCTGGACGTCGTGACCGAGCCTTCCGATGGCGTCGGACCTGCACTGCCTGCAGTGCCTCATCTGCCTCATGACCGTGGAGAGCTCGTCCTGAACCTTCTTCTTCTCCGCCGGGGTCGGGGGGGTGAGGTGTGAGAACCGATACTGAGGGATGAGGGGCATCACGTTCTGGATGTAGACCCCCAGCTTCCTGATCGTCTTCGCGATCTCCATCACGTGGTCGTCGTTGATGGTAGGGATGAGGACGGTGTTCACCTTGACGATCATCTTCCTCTTGACCGCCTCCTCAAGGCCCCTCAGCTGGTGGTCGAGGAGGATCTCCGCAGCCTCCAGGCCGGTGTACTTCTTCCCCTCGTAGGTGACGTACTCGTAGATCTCCTTTCCGATCTTCGGGTCGACGGCGTTCAGGGTCACGGTGACATTGCTGATCCCAAGGTCGTCGAGCCGGTCGATCTCGTCGGGGAGGAGAAGGCCATTGGTGCTGATGCAGAGGATGACCTTGGGGTACTTCTCTCCCACCAGCCTGAAGGTCTCGAAGGTCGCCTTATTGAAGAGGGGCTCGCCGGGACCTGCCACCGCCACCACCTTGATGTAGTGGATCTTCTCCATCACCTCGTCGACCCGCTGGAGAGCCTCGGTGGGGGTGAGAACCTGGCTTGTGACCCCGGGCCTGCACTCGTTGACGCAGTCGAAGTCCCGGATGCAGTAGTTGCACTGGATGTTGCACCTCGGAGCGACGGCGAGGTGCATCCTGCCGAAGCGGTGGCAGGCCTTCTCGCTGAAACAGGGGTGCTCCTGGATCCTCCTCAGCTGCTCGGGGTCCCAGGGAACTTCCCGGTCGCCGACCTTGGCAGTGGGATAGGCATTCTCGCTCATGATCACTTACTCCAAGAGACCTTTCGTCATTTCTTCTCTAAAAGGATATCCCAAATCGATTGGGTCTGGCCAAAAATCTTATCCGGCAGGGAGGCTTGGGTTTCTGCCATGTCCAAGAAAGAGGGGCGAGTGGTGATCTGGCCCGCCTACATCGACGCCGAGAAGTCGAGGGGCGATGGAAGGCAGGTCTCAAGGCGCGACGCCGTCGAGAAGCCCACCGTCGACGAGATCATGGTGGTCGCCATGGAGATGGGCCTGGCGCCCGAGGCCGAACGGGATAAGCGCTACCCGAAAGAGTGGTGGGAAAAGCCCGGCCGGGTCACAGTCCCGAAGAAGGGGCCTAAGACGGCCCTAGTAAAAGAGATAGGGAGGAGGATCAAAAGAAGACGCGGCTGATCCTGGCGAGAAGCCAAAATCAGACGATTCTAAAGTACGTCGCGGACGATTATCCGTCGAGTCCCTTCCAGAACAGGCTGCAGGACCGATATTCATCGGTCCTGGAGGGTCTCCACCTCTTCTACGATCTCTTTGCCCGCCACGACCTCGTCGATGCTGTGGATCACGCCGCCGAAGTCCTCTATCACCGACTCCACGGCCAGATAATCGATCTTCTCTCCTTTGATGGTGATCTTGATGGTCTCGGTCTGCTGGTCCACCTCGGATAGACTCAAATTTACTCCAGTTATACCGCCGAGCTTGCTGAGGGCGTCGGCAAGCTCCAAAATTGTGGGTACATGCGGCTTCAATACGTCCAAAACCAAACGTCGGATCGCGGTGGTCATCGAAAACTCCCGGCTACGCCTTGGGCTGGTTTTGTTGAAGGCAATACTTAATAATGTTTGTGATTCAGGCACCCTCATGATCGACCTTCACACACACACCGTCTTCAGCGACGGCGAGCTAATCCCCAGCGAGCTGGTCCGCAGGGCCGAGATGAAGGGGTGTCGAGCCCTCGGAATCACAGATCACGTCGACTTCACCAACGTTGAGTTCGTCATCCGCCAGGTCTCGAAGGTCAAGGAGCTGGAAGACGACTTGGAGATGAGGATCCTCGTCGGCGTTGAGCTGACCCACGTCCCCCCCCCAAAGATGGAAAAGCTGGCGATTCTCGCCCGAAGGCTCGGAGCCGACCTCGTCGTCGTCCACGGGGAGACGCCCGTCGAGCCTGTAGCCCCGGGGACGAACCGGATGGCTCTTGAGATCGGAGCCGATATCCTGGCCCACCCCGGCTTCATCTCCCCTGAGGAGGCGGATTTTGCCAGGGATAACAGCGTCTGCCTCGAGCTGACCGCCCGACGAGGGCACAACATCACCAACGGCCACGTGGCGAGGCTCGCTCAGGAGGCGGGGGCGAAGATCGTCGTCGACACCGACGCTCACTCCCCAGACGACCTCATCGATCGCGATAGGGCTATCGGGATTGCCAGGGGCGCGGGCCTCTCCCTGGAGCGAGCAACCGCTGTAGTCGCCCACCACGCCATAATCGAACTCTGAAGGCGATCTTAAGAAGAGATGGTACATTGGACGTGGTGGCGGTCGACATCTCGGGGAGGCACGCTGTAGCCGGAAGGTACATCATGGTATCCGCCTCGGTGGCGGCGAGGATATCCCCGGAGGGGATAGAGAGGACCTGGAGGATCAGGCTCGTTCCCCTGGTGGCGGAGTCGGTGGAGATGGAGGTGGTGATCGGCCTCATCGAAGATTCGATCCGGGGCCAGCCAGGTGTCGTCCTGGCCGAGAGGGGCGATCTCTATAACCTCGCTCGGTGGCGGGTTGAGAGCATCCTGGGACGGGAGTTCAAATACCCCGAGTCCCGAGGAGAGAGGAGGGCGATGGAGCTCGCCCATCACGCCTCCTTTGCGGGCCGGAAGCTGGTTTTGAGGCTGATGGATGAGGAGCTCGGCTCGAGGGAATCGAAGATTGCCGGAGGAACATGAATAGGGCGAAAACGGCTGTTCTCCTCTTTCGGGAGGACCCGAGGGACGAACCTCATCCCGAGAAGATGGCGGAGCTTTTGGGGCTAGCCGAGGCTGCGGACTACAGGGTCCTTGGCGAGATCTCTCAGAGAAGAGGCAGGGACAGGAGGTTTCAGCTCGGAAGAGGGAAGATCGCCGAAGCCGCCTCTCTTTCGCCCGATAGGCTGATCTTCAACGATCCCCTCAGCCCGGGCCAAGTCTTCAACATCACAAAGGAGTTTGAAGTTGGGGCGATGGATCGGTTCAACCTGATCCTGGAGATCTTCGCCTCTCGGGCCTCCACGAGAGAGGCGAAGCTCCAGGTGGAGCTGGCCCGCCTCTCCTACGAGGCCCCCTTTGTGAGGACGATCGAGTCCCTTAAAAGGCTGAGCGAGCGGCCCGGTTATCGGGGATCTGGAAGCTACGACGTCTCGATGTATCGGGATATCAGAGGGAGGATGGCCAAGATCAGGACCGAGCTGAGGGCTGTGGAGGAGACGGGGGAGAGGAGGAGGGAGAGACGAAGGAAACTTGGGTTCGACCTTGTGGCCCTCGCGGGCTACACCAACGCCGGAAAGAGCACCCTATTCAACCGCCTCGCCGAGGAGACGGTCACTGCGAAGGACCAGCCTTTCACCACCCTCTCGCCGACGACGAGGGCAGTGGCCGTACGAGAGAGGAGATTTCTCCTCACCGACACCGTCGGGTTCATCGACGACCTCCCCCTCTTTCTGATCAAGGCCTTCCGGTCGACCCTGGCCGAGATCGTCGAGGCGGACCTGGTCCTTCTGGTGGTGGACCTCTCCGATCCACCCGAGGTTCTGCGAGAAAAGCTCGTCTCCTGCCACCAGACCCTCTGGGACTGCGGCTGCTACGCATCGATCGTCTCCGTCCTGAACAAGGTGGACCGGATCAGCCCCGAAGATGCCCTCGAGAGATACGAGCTAATGCGGGACTTGGCTCCAAACCCGGTATTCATCTCCGCCCGAGAGGGTGACGGCCTCGAAGGTCTCCTCGATCAGATCGCCGAGAAGCTTCCGCTCCTGGAGATGTTTGAGATCCATCTCCCGTCGACGGAGGCGGGGATGGGTCAGCTATCCCGGCTCTACGATGTCGCAGATCCGATCGAGGTGAAGTACGGCAAAGAGATCGAGGTCCTTTTGAGGGGTAGGCGGGAGATCGTGGCCCGAGCCCTGAAGGGCGCCGGAAAGCCGAATATGTCGCCTCTTGCGGAGGGGTGAAACGTGGTTTCCGATCTCGTCAGGGATAGGTTCCGGCTCAAGGAGACGATCGTCACCATCACAGCTCAGGGGCGGGATCAGATCGAGGCGGCCAAGGAGGAGATCGCATTCCAGCGGGCCCTTCTCGAGAAGTTCATAAGAGATGACCCATTCTTCGTCCTCACCCTGGAGCCCTACGACCGTCCCATGGACAAAGCGCCTCGGATCGTCGCAAATATGATTGAGGCAGGCACTGCCGTCGGGATCGGGCCCATGAGCGCTGTGGCGGGGACGATCGCCAAATTCGCCCTGGGGGCGATGATCAAAGCCGGGGCTACCTGCGCCATCGTCGACAACGGTGGGGACGTCGCCCTCGTCGCCGACCGGCCCGTCCTGGTGGGGATCTACGCCGGACCATCGCCCCTCAAAAACCTAGCCTTCGAGATCCCGCCCCGGTCTGTGCCCTTGGGGATCTGCACCAGCAGCGGAACAGTGGGTCCCTCCCTCAGCTTCGGGTACGCCGATGCAGCCGTCGTCATCTCCGAAGACGTCTCCCTCGCAGACGCCGCCGCCACGGCTCTAGGAAACGCCGTCGCCGGGGATTCTCCCCTGGCCGATGCCTTCGAAGCCATAGACAGGCCCAGGATCGAGGGGGCTCTAGTGATCAGGGGCGGGGAGATGGCGCTTTGGGGCGATCTCCCACCCATCAGGAGGGCTAGCCTCAGGCCCGACCTGATCACAAGGGGTTAGATCACGTCGCAGTTGATCTATCTGAATCCGACGGAAGAATTCCATCGTCGAAAACGTTGAGGCGATGGCGCCGAGTTCGTAACGAGATCAGCTTTTAATATAGTCCGAATATAATGCTCTTACATGACCACAATCTCAGATTTTAAGGCCGCAGCTACAGAAGCTATGGAGAGGTACGCTCAGGCATATTCGGCAAAAGACCTGGAGGGGATTATGGCAACGGCTGATGAAGAGTTCTTCGGATACGGCTCAGGCCCCGATGAGGAGGTGTACGGCAAAGACCTGCTACGCGCCCAGGTGGAGAGGGACTTATCGCAGAGCGATCGGATCTCCATGATCCTCGGGCCCGGGCATGTATCCGGGAAGGGCGATGTGGCCTGGTATGCTGGGAGCTGCACCATCGAGGCGACCGTTGAAGGGCAGGATGTCAGGATGGAAGGGAGGATCACGGCAGTTTTGAAGAAGGTGGGGGAACGGTGGCTTATCGCCATGAGCCATTTTGCGATGCCCTTCGGGGGACAGGAGACGGGCCAGTCCTGGCCAGAGGCAAAATGAGTGGATGCTCAACTCTTAATATCTTTTGTTGGAGATGGCGTACGTTTCGGGAAACTTCGCTCCCCTTAGAGTTGACTATCTTTCAGACTATTCAGGGGGTATTCCTGCTGGTAAAGCTATCGTCGCCCCCTCCAGGTTTTGCACCGATTCCTCTATCGTCTGCTTATGGCTTGCGGTCCCGACCTCGGGGCATTCGGCAACGCAAACGTCCTCTTCTTTATGGACAACGGCGGTCAGGGTGGCCCGGCGTTACACCTCTTTCGGGTGATTTTACCTATTCTGATAGTTAGTCTTTTGTCATCGGGCCTGTCTTCTCGCAGCCCCAGGATTAAAGGACGTCTTGCGGCTGGGGAGGATACTCCTGGCTGGCGCTGATCGAGGCAGGGCATCGTCGCGGCTCAGGCCAACCCTCAAATGCCTTATATTTATGGTGAGGGGATCGCAAACCTCCAGGATGTGGATTACGTCATCGTCAAAGATGAGCCCCTGCTGGAGCACGAAGAATATGTGCCTGAATATCTCGTTCAGAAGATAGGAAGGAACGTCGCTCGATTAGTCGAGGATGGAGCAACAATACGGGTGGGATGGGGTGGTATGCCGGATGCAGTCCTCTCTCATCTCTCAGATAAGAGACATCTAGGGCTGCACAGCGACCTATTTACCGACGGTGTTGCAGAACTGATGAGGGAGGGGGTTCTCGATAACAGCAGAAAAAGCCTCGACCCCGGAATAGCTGTAGCCTCCTTCGCCGTCGGCAAGAGGGCCACCTACGAGTTCCTTCATAAAAATCCCGACGTAATCTTCAAGACCATCGATAGCACCAACAGCCTTTCTGTCATCGCCAGCCAGAGGAATATGACGGCGATAAACACTGCCCTGGAGATCGACCTCACCGGCCAGGCGACGGCCGAGTCCCTGGGCGGGAGATTTTACAGTGGTGTCGGCGGCGAGGCGGATTTCATGCGGGGTTCGGCCCTAGCAGTAGGCGGAAAGCCAATTCTTGCCCTGCCCTCCCTATCCAACGACGGATTGTCCAGCCGGATCGTCCCTCAGCTCAGCCCCGGGGCGAGCGCGACCTTCCATCGGGGAGACGTCAGCTAAGTGGTGACGGAATATGGGATCGCAAACCTCCGCGGAAAGAGCGTCAGAGAGAGGGGCATGAATCTGATCGCCATATCCCATCCGAAGTTCAGGCTCTGGCTCTTGGAAGAGGCTCGAAAGCTCTCCCTCGTCTATCGTGACCAGGTCTACCGCTCCGTCGAATATCCCGAGGATCTTGAGGCATGGAAGGTCACGAAGTCGGGGCTCCGAATATTTCTTAGGCCGGTGAAGATCAGCGATGAGCCTCTCGTCAAGGAGTTCTTCTATTCGCTATCCGATAAGACCCTTTACAGGAGGTTCGCCTCCGCAAGGAGAGATATGCCCCATTCCCGGATTCAGGATTTCATAGCGGTGGATTTTTCGCGGGATATGGTGATCCTGGCGCTTCTGATCCGAGGGGATAGGGAGATTGTGATCGGACTTGCGCAGTACAGCAAAGACGAGAGGGATAGGACCGCCGAGCTGGCGTTGGTGGTAAGAGACGACTACCAGTGCCAGGGGGTGGGAACGATTCTTCACATCTACATGACCTCCATCGCCAAGAAGAGGGGGCTCGTGGGATTCAGAGCCGAGGTGCTTGAAGGGAATCTGCCGGCTCTGAAGCTGATAAAGAAGATGGGCTTTGAAATGGTGGCGGTGGATGGGGGGGCCAAGGAGATGAGGATCATCTTCGATCAGGATGAGGCCAGGAAGTCCGGATAGGATTATCCATGAAGAGGTAGCTCCACCGACGACGAGCTGAAAGTCGACCTCGGTCCTGAGCAAATCAGAATAGTTCGAGGTGGATCTTCGAATGGACCCTCGAAAGGTTCTCGAGAGTCTCGGCGAGCTCGGCGGAGATCCTCTTTTGTGTCTCTTTCCCAGGCTCAACATCCAGATCCGGATAGGAGAGAGGGACGTAACCCACCACGTTGGAGAAGAGCTCCACCCAGTAAGGGGGCAGATATTCGGGGAGCGGGTCACCCCTCATGATGGTGAGGGCGCAGGTCCATGCCGTGGGCACCACCGCCAGGTTATAGCCCCCTCCGCCCAAGGCCAGAAGTCGACCTTTGGCATATAAATTCGTCAGCTCGACGATCCGACGGACCATGGTGGTGTAGCCTCTGAGGGTGACGTTGAGGCTGGTCAAGGGATCGGAGTAATGGGTATCTGTTCCCAGCTCTGCCACCACCACCTCCGGCTCGAACCACTCAAAGAGCCTCGGAACCACCTCCTCGAAGGCCAAGAGAAAGTCCTGATCGCCGGCGTTCATCGGCATCGGGACGTTGACGGAGTAGCCCAGACCCACCCCCGAGCCGGCCTCGTCTACAAATCCTGTCCCAGGAAAGAGGTAGTTTCCGGACTCGTGGATTGAGAAGGTCAAGACATTCGGGTCCTGATAGAAGATCTGCTGGACTCCGTCGCCATGATGGGCGTCGATGTCGATGTAGAGGATCCGGGAGAACTTCGTTCTGAGGATGCAGATTGCGAGAGCCGGGTCGTTGAAGACGCAGAAGCCGGCAGCTTGAGTGGGGAAGGCGTGATGGAGGCCGCCCGCAAGGTTGACGGCGATGCAGTCCTCCTCCAACATTTTCTTTGCGGCCTCGATGCTGCCGCCTGCCATGGAGCAGGATGCGTCGAAGATGCCAGGAAATACGGGGGTATCGTCGCTCCCCAGGCCGTAGGCCAGGTCGAGCTCCTCCTCTCTCACAGCCTCGATGTACTCCAGGGTGTGGACGAGGCGGAGATCCTCCTCGCCTGCAGGATTCGGCCTCAAAAGCTCCGTCTTCTCATCCAAAAGCCCCAACTCCTCGATCAGCTTGTAGGAGAGGCTCAGCCTTATCGGGTTCAGAGGGTGCTCTGGTCCGAAGTTGTAGTTCAAGAATTGGTCGCTATAATATAGATAGATCATCTGGACCCTCTCCGCGGCAAGCTATCGCACCCACAGTTGTGGATCTCCTGCAGAGGACGATGATTCTGATCAAGATTTTCTTCTTCAGTTCTCCTCAGTGGCCAAATCATCTCCCGATGGGAGAGATGACTGGGGATTTGGGATGGATGAAGCCCTTATGTTCTTGAACTTTAATGTCCTCATATTTCTTTAAGTTTTCCTCAGAGTATTCTCTCCGCTTCTTGAGGCGGGGAGGGTCGCCGTCGGAGCGCCCCCTCAAAAGGTCCTGGCCTAAGCAATTTCTGGATTCTGTATCCGCCTTTGATCGAGAGGTTCGATGTTTTTGAAACCTAAAGGCGGGCAACTCCTCGCCGCTCGATCATCTCCACAGATACTGGCACTGGGTTTTGGACTATGTCCATCACCGCAGACCTTTTGACGACCTCCCGGCAAAGGGTTTCGATCTCCCCTTTCGAAGCAGTGGAAGCAACGGCGCACCTCACAGAAACGGATTGAAGCCCGGGCCTCGGATCTTCAGAGAGGCCGAAGAAGTTGTTCAGATCGATATCTCCCGTTAGAAATAGCTCCATAGCCTCGATCTCGATCCCCAGAAGAGCCGCCCTGAGAACAAAACCTACTGCGATGCACGAGGCGAGGGCGTGTAAGACGAACTCCACGGCGTTGGGAGCGAGGTTTTGCCCCATAAGGGCTGGCGGCTCGTCGGACTCGACGACGAACTCCTCCGACTTATTCATATCTTCTGCCCCGCGGCCCCTTTCGATGAAGGTACGGCAGCGGCAGCCGCCACCCCACTCGGTCCTGGTCTGGATGGTGAACCTCCCCTTTTCAGGCTCTTTCCCCACCCCCTCTATAGTCCTATGAAGCCTCTGGACGTCGATCCCGTTCACTATTTCATTCATCTCGGATCCCTTGGGCTGATTCTCGCGTTCGGTACTAAAATAAGCACGGTCAGGCCGCGAAATCCGGCAGACTCAAACCGCTAAAATCTCCCGAAGAGCTTTCAGGTCGAGAGGAGCTAGCGATCTCGTTCGCCCAGACCGAGAGATCTATCACTGAGAGAAAAGAGCTCCTTCTCGGTGTGATGTCAGAGCCCCCAGGATTGCGGCGATCGGATCGTGGATTATTGCAGGAGACGTTCAGCTTGCCGGGCCGAATCAGGTCGGTGACGTTCAGCAAAAGATCGAAGCCCTCTTCGAACGAGACGCTCCTATCCTCATCGACCAATCGGTAGATGGCGCCCGCCCGGCCCGGATTCGGGCACCTTGTTGGCATCGCCGGCCCCAAACCCGGCTATTCCCCTTTCGACAACCTTCTGATCTTATCCCAGCCGGTCCCACCGCCCAAAGGCTGGTCTAGGACCCAGTCGAGAAACTCGAAGATGATGGGAGACATGAAGATGTAAAACTCCCGGGTGAAAGTAAGGGCGTCCTCGACGGATTTGAAGTGTCTCACCTCGATAGTCTGACCGGAGGCGGTCTTCTGGCCTCGAACGACCTGGTCGGCGACGAAGGCCGAGGCGCCGCAGGAGGCTCTTGCGGGCTGGAGGGCGTCGATGTTGACGGGTACGCCTCCGTAATGCCGGTAGAGGTCGAATATCAGCCGTTCTCGGCTGGGGTCCTCATCCTCTGAGACCTCGAGGACCACCTCTTCGTCGAGGCTCTCGGGCCGGGGCAGGATCTCCGCCTCCACGATGACTGAATACTCCTCATCCCCAAACCCCTCGGTGTCCGCGAGGTCCGCTGCCTCGAAGATCACCCCGAGCTCGACGGCCGATCCGTCCTCAAACTCGACCCGCCACTCTTCATCCTCAGCGTAAACCGTTTTATCGTCCAGCTGGAAAATTACGACCATCTCGGCGACCCTCCCGGCCAGAGACCTTCCAACCAGGTATCCGGTCCATCGGCTAAAATCCTTGCCGTGGACTCCCTCACATAACCTCCACGTCCTCGGGCCTCTGGACCGAGAGTTCCCGGCGGCCCTCGTACACGGAGACCTCTCCTCTCGCCCTCACCCGATCGCCCTTGAACACCCTATCCGCCACATCCTCTGCGCCACTCTCCCGACTGACGAATATCGGCATGGCTGAAGACTGAAGCCAAAGGATAAGATGTCCTCCGCCGGTGGGCTGGACTGAGCTGACGATCCCCTCGGAGACTATCGAGATGGGAGCGGAGCTTTGGCCAGAATCGGCATCGAAATCCCCCAAGGCCCAGGAGGCTACGGCCAGAGACCCCAGGGCCATCAAGAGCAGCGCCACGACCACCTTCTCCTCCTTCTGCAATCCGCCCCCTCCATAGCCTCCTCAGCTTCTGGCGGCTCAAAAAGACCTCAAAAAAGAAAAATACGCTTACGACCTTATTTCTTCTCTTCTTCCTTCTTGCCGAAGTACTGCTGGTAAGCTGCCTCACAGGAGTCCAGACAGTCCTGACATAGCCCCTTGTAGGCCCCCTCGGGGTTTGCGAGGGTATGCACCTGAACTCTCACCGGTACCAGGGTTGGCTTAGCAAGTCCACAAAGTTCACAATCTGCCATGTAATTTCATCTCCCAGAGAGGGCCATAAACCTTTCTCCCTGTTGAACTTTTCCATCAGATCACGGCCTGGCCTCTGAGTCAGACAGATCGGCGATTCGCAAGTCGGATCGGCTTTCAGCTTTGCGCAGTTTCGTCAGAGCCAGGACAACGACTTAACCCACGAAGGCCCAAGGACCATCATGCAGATCCCATCTGATAGACCGATCATAACCCTGCTCTCGGATTTCGGTTCCCTATACCCCGCAGAGATGAAGGGGGCGATCCTATCACGGACGAAAGACGCGATCCTCGTGGACATCGCCCACGACATACCGCCCCAGAACATCAGGGCCGGGGCCTTCGCCCTGATGGTCGCAGCCCGGCATTTTCCCGAAGGGACGATCCACCTGGCCGTCGTCGACCCCGGAGTCGGGACCCATCGGCTCGGCCTCGTCGTCGAGAGCGGCGGCCATCTCTTCGTCGGCCCCGACAACGGCCTTCTCATCCCAGCCGCGCGATCCCTGGGCGATCCAGCTGCCTGGATGATCGATCCCAAATTAGCCGAAGGCACTGCCCCGACTTTTCACGGGAGGGACGTCTTCGCCCCCGCGGTGGCGATGCTCGCCTCCGGCGCGAAAGCAGAATCCTTCGGGCCGAAGGTGGAGCCGGTGGATCTCGACTTCGGCGAAGCTCGAAGGTCTGGAGACGGGATCGAGGCGGAGGTGATCTACGTAGACGGGTTTGGGAACCTGGTTCTGAACTTCTGGGAGATCCCCTGGGATCGATGGGTGGTTTCAGGAAGGAGTCTTGCTAGGGCCAGAACCTACGCCGAGGCGGAGGAAGACGAACCCCTTATAACCATTGGGTCCCATGAGTTTGCGGAAATTGCAGTCAACGGGGGGAGCGCGAGAGATCTCTTCGACCTCTCCCCCGGCGACCGGGTACTCCTGGAGAGAGGAAATTGTTCGGAATAGAGTTCGTCCCAAGTGAGCCCGCCCTGAAGGTGGGCTATATGGCAAAGCTGGCGGAAGATGCGGGCTTCGATACCATCTGGATCACAGATCATTACAATAACAGAGACGTTTATTCAACCCTCGCGATCCTATCCCTCGCCACGAGCAAGGTGAAGCTCGGAACCGGGGTCACCAACCCCTACACCAGGAACGTTGCCGTCACTGCCTCCAGCATCGCCTCGATAAACGAGATCTCCGGCGGCAGGGCTATCCTGGGGATAGGTCCCGGCGATAAAGCGACCTTCGACGCCATGGGGATCGCCTGGGAGAGACCCCTCACCGCCGTCAGAGAGTCGGTCTCGGCCATCCGGGATCTCCTGGCGAAGAAGAGGGTCGCCGGCCACGGGATGGCGGGAGCCCAGCTCGCCTTCAAGGCCGGGGAGATCCCGATCTACATCGGGGCCCAGGGGCCCAAGATGCTGGAGATGGCAGGTCAGATCGCCGACGGCGTCCTGGTGAACGCAAGCCACCCCGACGACTTCAATTACGCCGTCCCCCTGGTGAAGAAGGGGGCAAAGAAGGCGGGCCGCGACCCCGAAGAGGTGGAGATCTGCGCTTACACAAGCTTCAGCGCCGACAAGAACGGCGAGAAGGCGGCGGCTGAGGCAAAGATCGTCGTAGCCTTCATAGTGGCAGGGTCCCCTGAGACGGTCCTCTCTCGCCACGGCATCAAGCCCGAGGAGGCGGCGGCCGTCTCCGGCGCCATAGGAAAGGGCGACTTCGGTGCGGCCCTAGGCGCTGTCAGTGACGAGATGATCAGGGCCTTCTCCGTCTCGGGAACCCCCGATGACTGCAAGATGAGGGTAGAGGAGCTCCTCGCGACCGGCGTCACCCAGATAGTCGTCGGATCTCCCATCGGCCCCAACAAGGAGAGGGCCATAAAGCTGATCGGAAAAGAGATCCTATGAGGAGAGGCCTTTACATCGGACGGTTCCAGCCCTATCACCTGGGCCACCAGGCCGTCCTCCAGAAGATCGTCGAGGAGGTGGACGAGATCGTAGTGGGTTTGGGATCTGCCCAGGCGAGCCACACCTCAGAGAACCCCTTCACCGCCGGAGAGAGGATCACCATGATCTGGCCCGCCCTCCAGGGGCTGGACGTCACCTGTTACGTAATACCCCTGGAGGACATGGCCAGAAACGCCGTCTGGATATCTCACGTGGTGGCCATGACCCCCAACTTCGACGTCGTCTACTCCAACAATCCCCTGGTAGTCCAGCTCTTCGTCGAGGCCGGGGTGGAGGTGAAACGTCCTCCGATGTACATGAGAGAGGTCTACTCGGGAACCTCCATAAGAAGGATGATGCTGGCCGGAGACGAGAGTTGGAAACGGCTCGTCCCCTGGTCCGTCGTATCAGTGATAGAGGAGATAAAGGGTCTCGAGAGGCTCAAAAATGTGAGCATGGGAGACCAGGAGTAGGAGCAGGATCTGCTCCTGCCCTGGAGCCTTCTAAGTCCCATTCTCGATGTTCAGATCGAGATCCTCAATCGTCTCTGCCTCGACGGTCTCGTTTCCGGTGTTCAGATCGAGATCCTTAATCGTCTCTGCCTCGACGGTCTCGTTTCCGGTGTTCAGATCGAGATCCTCAATCGTCTCTGCCTCGACGGCCTCGTTCCCGGTGTTCAGATCGAGATCCCCCGGGTCGCTCTCCGCGGCGAAACTCTGCAACTCTGGAACGACCACCGGCTCGGTCTCGTTCAGAAGGGGGGCGGCATCTTCAAAAGCTGCCTCAGTTTCATTTTCGGCGTCGCCCATCCCGGTTCCCGCTTCCAGAGCCCTTTCGTAACATGCGATAGCCTCTTCGTGCCACCCCAGGGCGCTGAGGGCGATCCCCTTGTTGTTCCAGGCCTGAGCATAGCCGGGATCCAGTCTGAGGGCCTCATCATAAGAGGCGACGGCCTCCTCGTAGCGGCCGAGGGAGCTGTAGGCCACCCCCCTGTTGTACCATGCTATGGCGTAGCCCGGATCGAGCTTGAGGGTCTCGTCATAGGATCGGAGGGCCTCCTCGTAGCGTCCCAGAACGCCCAGGGCGATCCCTTTGTTGTTCCAGGCCGAAGCCATGCTAGGATCCAGCCTCAAAACTTCTTCGTAGCAGGCCAAAGCCTCCTCAAACCTCCCCAGAGCGCCCAGGGCGACCCCCTGGTTGTACCAGGCTGGAGCGTTCCCCGGATCGAGCCTCAAGGCCACTTCATAGCAATCGAGAGCCTCCTCGTAGCGTCCCAGAATTCCGAGGGCGATCCCCTTGTTGTAGAGGGCCGTGATGTGGTCAGGATCGATCTCGAGGATCTTTTCATAGCAGTCGAGGGCCTCCTGATGACGTCCAAGGGTGCCGAGGGCGATCCCCTTGTTGTTCCAGGCCTGAACGTAGCTGGGATCTAGCCTGAGGGCCTCCTCGTAACACTCGAGGGACCCGTCGTACTGGCCCGACGCGTACAGGGATCGTCCCATGTTGTTCCAGGCCTCTTTGAGCTCCGGGTCGATCTTGACGGCTCTCGTGTAACAATTGATGGACTGGTTATAGTCTCCGATGTTGTAAAAGATGCCGCCCTTGTTGTTCCAACCCAAGGCGTAGTCTGGATCGATCTCAAGGGCCTTATCATAAGATCGGAGCGCCTCATCGTATCTCTCCAAGGCCTCCAAGACGATCCCCTTGTTGTTCCAGGCCGGCGAATAAGCTGGATCTATCTCCAGAGATCGGTTGTAACAATCGAGGGCATCCTCTCGCCTTCCCAGGGCGCTGAGGGCGATCCCCTTGTTGTTCCAGGCCAGGGCGTACTCGGGGTCCAGCTCGATGGCGTTATCGTAAGCTAAAATGGCTTCATCGTATCTGCCCAGCTCCGATAGCGCCACGCCTTTGTTGTACCAGGCCAGAGGATATAGCGGATTTTCCTCCGAATACCCCTCCCCACCGGCAGGCACAATAAATACCGAAAAGAGCGCAAAGAGCGCGAAGAGGCGAAGCTTCATGCTTTGCCTTTTTATTGTATGAGTTGATATGGATTACGGTCGCCTGTGAGCCCGCTGGCGCCATCTGCATCCCGGCGCCCTTTGCCGGCCCGCTAGAGCTGAAAATCCTCTGAAAAGATCGTGCCTGATCGGCGCTAGACCACCATCTTGCCGCGAGAGACCCTGCCATGAGAATCGATCTCGCCCCCACAGATCCGGGTGGAGGAGATTCGGACATCGTCCTCGGCCATCTCGTAGTCTATCCTTACGATCTTGAGGGGGGAGAGGCCATTTTCCCTCCTGATCTCATTGATGTTGCAGGCCATAGGCTCCGTCTCCGGCGAGACCACAATGGCGTCGTAGTCCTCCTCAATGGCAGAGCCGTATACTGTGTGAAGCATTTCGATTTCAAACTGTTCTTCCCCCAGACATCCCTTTAGGGCGTCCTTCAAGTTCCGGACCCTAGTGTCGAAGTCTTGAACTGGACGGGTTCTCTGACTGGTGGCCATCCTATCCGACGTTAGGGCGATAACCACCTCGCCCTCCACCCCTGCCACCTCAAAAGCTTTCTTTAAAAGAGCAAGATGGCCATCGTGGATGGGATCGAAGGTGCCGCCAACTGCGACTTTGGGGGCCATACAGCCGCCAATGAGGGATGGTCGGTATAAGTAATTGGCGCTTTGAGAGAGGCTCGCCAGATGGGAGCTTCTAGTTCGGTGGAAATTTGGATAAGGTCAACCCTTCTGGTCGGGTCGGTTCCCTCCCGGGCAGCGCTTTTCTAGGGCCTTGGCTACGATCATCCGGGAGCTGCAGAGGGGACAGGGGTCGTGCCCCTCCAACCTCACCACCTGGGCATCGATCCCCCGGGTTGCCAGCTCCTCTTTGAGGAGGACGACGTCGAAGTGCTGGTCGTAACCCAGGGTGATTATGTCGGGTTTCAGCTCCTCGATCGGCTCGAACATGTCCGTCTCGCTCCCGAGAACCGCTCTATCAACCATCTTCAGGGCCGAGACCATCAGCAATCTCTGTTCCTGGGGAATGATGGGCTTCGGCTTGTGCAAGACGTTGGCATCCCTTGCCACGATGACCACCAGCTCGTCGCCCAGAGCTCTCGACTGCTCCAGATACATCAGATGGCCCGGGTGGAGGAGATCAAAAGTTCCCGTCGCCAGAACCCTAATCAAACCAGTCCTCATCCTCCTCCTCGACGTCCACGTCCAGAATGGGAAGATCTCTTGGAAAACCCTTCCTGTCGTAACAGGTCCAGCTCTTCTCGTCGAAAGGCGGGCCTGCGATTATGTGGTAGTCTCCAGTCTTGGAGAAGAAGATCAGGTCCGTCTGGGAGGGCCGAATGTTGGAGGAGGGGTGGCTGTGGACCGATCCTGCGATCCTCATATTGGGGAGCATGTAGAGGCGCACAAGAGCGCTCTTGCTCGAAGATTCTGTTCCCGGAAGCATGATCACCTCGGTGATGACTCCGTTTTCGGCCCTGAGAAGCCCAGCAAACTCCACAGGCAGAGTCGATCGGGAGGCCTCGAGGATGAAGTACAGCGTGTCCCTGGCTATCCCCTCTACCTCTATTTTGCGCTTCATCTCGGCCACCTCTTCATCTCAAAAATCTCCATTTACATATAATCTCCGCCGGCCCTCCACCAGCTGGGATGTCGAAGTCAGACTCATTCCTCGACCTTTTCTATAATGGGCCTGAGGTGGATGCAATCTCCGGCGAGAACCCTCTCGAAGGGGCCGTCGTCCCTCCTCACCACCAGCGCCCCGTCAGCTTCCAGGGCCTCCGCGCGCCCCTCAAACTCGCCGCCTCTGGTAATGATCCTGACCCTCTGGCCCACCGTCGCGGAGCGGCGTTTCCAAGCCACATAAACCAGGTCAAAGGAGGACTCCACCTCCTCGTAGGCCCTCTCCATCTCCTCCAGAACCTTCTGGACGAGCTCCGTCCGCGAGACCTCTCTTCCGAGCAAACCGGATATGGACGTGGCCCCCCACTCCTCTGGAAGGCGAGAAGGATCGATGTTGGCATTGATCCCGATACCCACCACGGCATAGTCGAGGGAGTCGATCTCAGCCCCTATCTCGGTCAGAATCCCGCATACCTTCTTTCCGCTCACCAAGAGGTCGTTGGGCCACTTTATCCTCACATCGAGGCCGTAGAGCCCCGCCAGAGCTCGAGCTGCGGCCACCGCAGAAGCCATGTTCACCCTCGAGGCGAGGGCTGGAGGGATTTTAGGCTTCAAGATGACGCTCATCCAGATCCCGCCTTTTGGGGAATGCCAGGACCTCTCCATCCTTCCCCTGCCAGCGGTCTGGACCTCGGCAACGACCACAGTCCCGTTCTCCGCTGAGGTTGCGATCCTCCCCGCCTCAGAGTTGGTAGAAGTTACGGACGGTCGATAGATGACCGTCCTTCCCACAAACTTCGTCTCGAGACCGGCGTTGATGAGATCGGTGCTGATGACATCAGGGAGTGATACGAGCCGGTAGCCCCTCCTCGATGCATCTATCTCGTACCCCTCGGCCCTGAGCAGCTGAACCTGCTTCCATACGGCGGCCCTGCTGATCCCCAGGGATTTGGCCATCTCCTGGCCGGAGTTCCAGGAGCCCAGCCTCTGGACAAGGGCACCCCTGATCTCTTCCCTGCTCAAAGGGCAACCTACTCCTCTGAGGCGGGAGTCTCGCGATGGGACATATAGGCTCCCACTGCCGCGGATATGGCGGCGACCTTCCTTGTGTCCGCGCCCAGGGCTGAGGCGAGAGAGAGCCCCTTCTCACGCTCCGCCTCGGCGACCTTCTTCACCTCTTCCATTATGGCCTCTTCTTTGAGGAAGTTGGTGTTGATGTCGCCACGCCTGAACCTCTCATGCCGCAGGACCGCCACGTGGAAGTTTATGTTCGTCACGACCCCGGTGACGATGTACTCATAGAGGGCCCTCTCCATCCGTGAGATCGCTTCCTTTCGATCCCTGCCCATGGCCACCACCTTCGATATCATCGAGTCGTAGTAGGGCGGGATGACAAAACCGGCGTAGACGCCGCTGTCGACCCTTATGCCTGGACCTCCAGGGCTTCTGTACCTCTTTATCCTGCCGGGCGAAGGGGCGAAGTCGTTGAGGGGGTCCTCGGCGTTGACTCGGCACTCGATGGCCCATCCCCTGATCTCGATCTCGTCCTGGGAGTAGGCGAGGGGCTCCCCGGCAGCGATCCGGATCTGCTCTTTCGCGAGGTCGACGCTCGTCACCATCTCGGTGATGGGGTGCTCTACCTGGAGCCTGGTGTTCATCTCAAGGAAGTAGTAGTCGCCCCGGGAGTACATGAACTCCACCGTGCCCGCACTCCTATAGTCGATCGCCTCCGCGGCCCGGACGGCGATCGAGCCCATCTCTTCCCGGAGCTCCGGGGTCATGATCGGCGAGGGCGACTCCTCGATCAGCTTCTGGTGGCGCCTCTGGATAGAGCACTCCCTGTCGGAGACGTAGATGGTCTTCCCCTTGGAGTCGGCCAGGACCTGAAACTCGATATGCCTTGGGTCTGCGAGATACTTCTCGACGTAGACGGTCTCATCGCCGAAGGCGGATTTTGCAATCGACCTCGCTGAGTTCAATGCAGGACCGAGATCTTTTTCGTTCCACACGATCTTCATCCCGATGCCGCCGCCTCCGGCGGCCGGCTTGAGCATCACTGGGTAGCCGATCGCCTCTACCAGATCCCTCGTCTCCTCAGGGTCGGAGATCCCACCCTCGCTCCCCGGAATGATCGGCACGCCCGCATTCTTCATGATATCCCTAGCGGCGATCTTGCTTCCCATCTTGTCTATGGATTGGCTGGTGGGCCCTATGAAAACTATGCCGTTCTCCTCACAGGCCCGGGCGAAGGCGGGGTTTTCAGAGAGAAAGCCGTACCCTGGGTGGATCCCCTCGGCCCCCGTCTGCTCCGCCGCCGCCAGGATTTTATCGATCCGAAGGTAGCTCTGCGAAGCTGGCGATGGACCCACGAAGACCGCCTCATCGGCGTACTTGGCGAAGAGAGCGTTCCGGTCGGCCTCGGAGTAGACCGCGACGGTGGAGATGCCTAGCTCACGGCAGGCTCTCATGATCCGTATGGCGATCTCTCCACGGTTGGCGATCAGAATCTTCTGGAACATCGTCGGAGGTTTGGTGGACCGAGGCTAAAAACCTTTGGCGAACCCGGAGACAAGCCCGGAGAAGAAGAAATTAATAACCTTTCAGCCTGAGACTTGGAGCCATGAAGCCGAGGGAGATGTCAGGTGAAGAGTGCGAGGATCTGCTCGCGAAATCGATGGTAGGGAGGCTCGGCCTCTCCGGAGCCGGCCAGCCTTATGTCGTGCCGATGTCTTACGTCTACGCGGGCGGAGTCATCCTCCTCCACTCGGGCCTTCGGGGAAAGAAGCTGGAGATAGCGAGGCAGAACCCGAGGGTCGCTTTCGAGGTGGACTCCGTCGAAAGGGGAAGTTGGAAGAGCGTCATCGTCTCTGGAGAGGCCCGTCTTTCTCAAGACGCCGACGCGAAGGAGAGGCTTTTTGACGTATTCACCAAAAGCGAGATGGGCGGCCACGGAGGCAAGAACTTCCGGCGGGAGGAGATGGAGAAGATGCCGATGGTGATCTGGGAGATAGAGATCGAAGAGATGACGGGACGCGAGGGCGTCTGGTAGATGACAGCCATCAAGTGGACAGAGAAGTACAGGCCCAAGAGCCTCAAGAAGGTTCTTGGGAACGGCAAGGCGATCTCAGACCTGGAGGCCTGGGCCCGGGCCTGGGAGGAGGGCGTTCCCGAGAAGAGGGCGGTCGTCTTATACGGTCCTGCAGGGGTGGGGAAGACCTCCGCAGCCCTGGCCCTCGCCGAGGAGCTCGGCTGGGACCAGATCGAGATGAACGCGAGCGACAGCAGGACCGCTGCCGCCATCGCGAAGGTGGCCGGGGCAGCCTCGCGGATGATGACCTTCTCGGGGAAAAAGAGGCTCGTCATCCTGGACGAGGCCGACAACCTCTACGGAGCCGCGGACCGGGGCGGTTCTGCTGCGATGCTGAAGCTTGTAAAAGAGACGGATCAGCCGGTGATACTGATCGCGAACGACTACTACGGCCTCTCAAAACCCCTGAGGGAGACGACCCTGGGCATTCAGTTCAGGTCCATCAGGAAGAGCACCGTGGCCTCGGTCTTAAAAGAGATCTGCAGGGCAGAGAAGGCGGGATGCACCCCGGAGATGATCGAGGAGATCGCCGAGATGGCGAACGGCGACCTGCGTAGCGCCGTAAACGACCTCCAGGCCGCCCTGGAGGGCTCCCTTGAGCGCGGCGAGGTGGCGACGAGCGTCCGGGACTCCAAGGCCTCGATCTTCGATGGGGTGGCCAAGATCCTGCGAGGCTCCAGCGCTTCTGAGGCGGTCAAGATCGCCTGGTCCCTGGACGAGAGCCCCGAGGACCTGGTCCACTGGGTCGACGAGAACCTGCCCCTGGTCTACAAGCCCGCAGACCTCGCCGCCGGCTACGATCGCCTCTCCCGGGCCGACGTCTTCCTCGGACGGGTCCGAAGGCGCCAGAACTACGGCCTCTGGCGGTACGCCTCCTTCATGATGACCGCCGGGGTCCAGGCAGCCCGGACGGAGAAGAAGGGCGGCTACATCCCCTTTCGGCCTCCGAGCTACTGGCGGAGGATGGGCCAGACGAAGGGCGCAAGGCAGGTCCGGGACTCGGCGGCCAAAAAGATAGGAACTCACTGTCACATCAGCTCCCGACAGGCCAAGAGCGAGATGATGGGGTTCTTCGGCCTCCTCCTCAAAGATCCCGAGATGGGGCCGAAGGTGGCGGCCCTTCTCGGCTTTTCCGTCGAGGAGATCGCCCTCCTGATGGGGACGAAGCCGACGACCAAGAAGGTGGCGAAGCTCTACGACGCTGCCCAGGAGATCATCGAAGAGGAGAGGGTCTCGGAGATCGAGATCGCCTGGGGTGGGACTTCAAAGCCGGAGAGGGACGAAAAGAGGGAGCGGCCTCGAAGAGCGGATAAGACCAAAAAAGACGCTCTCGACGAAGACGATCCTGAGGCGGGTTCGAAGGAGATTGATTCGGAGGAGGGGCCTGTCGAGGAGGCCGAGCCGGAAGAGGCTCGATCCTCTGCGGACCAAGGCGAGGGCTCAGAGGTTGCGGAGCCGGAGAAGGACGACCGCCAGAGGTCCCTATTCGACTTCTGACGGGATAGAATTTTTTTTGTTCTCAGAAGGTCTTCAGCTCGCCCTTCATCAGCTTCTCCTGGATCACTAGGATGTCGTCCAGCCACTGATTTGCTACCTCTTCTGCCTCGGACTGGACGGCGGCGAAGTTTCCTCCATCCTTAACCGTCGTCTGGATGCTGAGCATGTGGGGCTCGTCGATGGGCTTACCTATCTGGGAGAGGATCCTGACGTAGACCTCGCCGACGTCGTCCACCTCGGCCACGATCTTATTTGCGATCTGGGTCGAGAGGAGGTTGTAGATCTTGCCCACGTGTCTTATGGGGTTCTTGCCGCTTGTCGCCTCCATGCTCATGGGCCGGTTGAGGGTGATGAGGCCGTTGGCCCGGTTTCCTCTGCCGACGGAGCCGTCGTCGCCCATCTCTGCTGAGGTCCCCGAGACGGTGAGGTATACGGATCCGGACTCGGGGTCGTCGGCGACGTTCATCTGGACCTTCACCTCCCTTTCAGCGCAGGAGCAGACGTTCTCCTCGATCTCCCGGACGATCTCCTGCTTCGTATCCATGTAGTCGTCGAGGTCGTCAAGGTGTCTTCCGACCATGGCACAGGCCACTGTAAGGTTTATCAAATCTCCCGACCTCATGGCCATCACCTTCACGTCCTCACCGATGGCCGGAATCCTTCTCTTAAGATCCATAAGGAACCTCTCGGTGTTGTAGACGACGGTCTCAGTCTCGGAGAAGGGGGCGTAGCCGACGCCGAAGGAGGTGTCGTTGGCGCCGGGGACCTTCCTCTTGAAGACGTCCTGGAGGTCGGAGGAGCCGGTCCCGATCTTGCAGTCGAGGATGACGTGGTCGCTGACGTCGATGTTGCAGAGGACGCTTCTTATGTACTCCCTCGCGGTCCTCCGGGCGATGACGTCCACGGGTATCTCCTCTTCGCCGAAGAACCGGGTCGCCCTCCCTGAGAGGAGGACGTATATCGGCTGGATGATCTCGCCGCCACCGAAGGCGGGCCTGGATCTCCCGGCCACCACCTGAGTCTCATCGGTATTGTGGTGGAGGACAGCTCCGACCCTCTTCTTGTACTCGTGGCATAGGGCGCAGCTGATCGACTCCGCCAGGCCGTCAGCGATGCTGTCGGGGTGGCCGATCCCCTTCCTCTCCACAAGCTCGATCATCTGCTCTTCGACTGGCTGCTGGCTTAACTTCTCGACCTTGATATTTCTCGTCATGCCCCTTTCCTCAATTCTTGTCTGAGGGGGCTGAACGGATCGATCGCATATTAAAACTTCGGATCTTCTGACACGTCGTAGATAGGCCCCGAGAGGACAGAAGAGGACAGAGGCGAGGGATTGGGCAGGAGAAGCAAGGGCGAGAGAGGTAAGCGTAAGAGAGCAATAAGAGCAAAAGGGGTAAATCTCGCCGTGCAATCCCGTATTTATGCGATTGATTTACATGGCCGGGAAGGGGGGCGTCGGAAAGAGCGTCTGCTCTGCGGCGACGGGGCTCTGGTCCTCCCAGCAGGGGAATAAGACCCTCGCCTTCTCGATGGACCCCGCCCACTCCCTCTCCGACATCCTCGATGTCGAGATCGGGGATCGGCCCAGGAAGATCGCCGAGAACTTCGACGCTGTGGAGCCGGACCTTGCGGCTGAGGCGGAGAAGTTCTACGGGAGCTACCGGAGCCTCTTTCGGGCTCTCTTTGAGATGTTCCAGTTCGAGGTCCGGCCCGCGGACTTCGGCGTCGTCCCCGGCGTCGGGGAGCTGATCTTCATGGACCGGCTCTACGACGTATACATGGAAGGAAATTATGAGGTCGTCGTCATCGACTCCGCTCCCACCGCCCTCGTCCTCCCGCTCCTGAAGCTCCCCGACGTCACCACCGGTGTAGTCACGCGCCTCCTCGGGATGAAGTCGAGGTGGACGGGGATCTTCAACATGCTGGAGCCGGGCTTCGGCGACTCCATCGTGACGGAGGTCCGCCGCCTCCGCACAAAAGCCGAGACGATGAGAAACGCCCTCATCGATCCCGAGATCACCACCATCTCCGTCGTCACCATCCCTGAGAAGGCGGCGGTCCTGGAGAGCGAGCGTCTGATCGAGACGGTCGAGGCCCACGAGGTCACAGTCGACTCGATCATAGTAAACCACGTGATGGCCCCTTGCGACTGCGACTATTGCCGCCGCCGGGCAGCCTCACAGCGAGGCTACATCGACGAGATCAAGGCTAAGTTCGCAGACAAGCGGATCGCGCTCTTGCCGTCCTACGGCGAGGAGGTGACAGGCGAGGGGCTCAGCCAGGTGTCGCGGGACCTCTACGAGGAGGGGCAGCTCTCGCTATAGATGGGCTAGCCCCGACTCCGGCGAAGGACTGAAAAATCAACGAGACTTCATCTCGTCACCATTTTTGTGCTTTGAACCTCCCACAAGATAAAGATCATCACGAATCCGATCCATCTCGAATCTCGAACACTCGGTCCTGTGGGTCCTCTCATTCCCCCAGCACCTTCGACATCTTCTCCTTCCACGCCTTAACTTCGTCGGCGGTCACCACGTCGATCGCCCCTCCCTGAAACTCGCCCCCCACGTCGCCCATCCTCTCCTCCATCCACCCCTCGATCTCGAGATATAGCGACTTCAGGGCATCCAGAACCTCAGGATCGGCCTTCCATAGCCCCCTCTGCTCCGCCTCCAGGAGCCTTCTGCCCATCTCCTCCATCGCCCAGGGGTTGTTCTCCTGGAAGAACTCGCGGTTCTCCTCGTCCATGATGAAGGTCCGGGCGATGTCGTCGAAGATCCAGTCGTCCACCTCCTGGGTCGTCGCCTCCCAGCCGTAGACCCGGCCCACCCGCTTCGAGATGTCCCCGGCCCCCTTGTAGCCGTGCTCCTTCATCCCCTCGATCCACTTGGGGTTGAGAAGCTTTGTCCTGACCACGCGCCTCACCTCGTCAGCCAAGTCCCGAACCTCGACGTGCTCCGGCTCCCTGGTGTCGCCGTAGTACGCCTTCACCTCCTTTCCGGAGATGTGCCTCGCCGCCGCGGTCATGCCGCCGTGGGTTCCGAAGTAGCAGCAGCATCCGAAGAGGTCGTACTCGTCGCTGACGACCTTGTTGTAGGTCACGTCCACAGACTTGAGAGAGTTTACAAACTGCTGATGAGACTCCTTCCCCGGGACGCCTTTACCGTAGGCGTAGCCGTTCCAGTAGACGAAGATGTCCGAGAGGTCCTTCTCATCCTTCCAGGCGCTGGCGTAGACTGCGAGGTTTGTTCCCGACTGGTAGGTGCCGGGCTTGCTGGCGAAGATCCGCAGCGTAGCCTCGCGCCAGTCCTTCGCCGTGCCGTTCTCCAGGTTCTCGAGCGTATGCTTTCGCACAGAGTTCATCTCAAGAGGCTCATCAAGGGCGGCCACCGCCTTGACCGCCTCGTCGATAGTATCGATGCAGTTGAGGAAGTTGTCCCGCGTGATCCCCGAGACGCGAACGGTCAGATCGATCCTGGGCCGGCCAAGCTGCTCTAGAGGTAAAACCTTGAAGCCTTTCAGCCGACCGTTGGACTGCCATACGGGCTCTGTTCCCAGAAGGAAGAGCATCTGGGCCATGTCCTCTCCGTCTGCCCACATGATGTCGCTACACATCCAGTAAAAGGCGATATTCTCTGGATGGCGTCCTTCCTCCTCCAGGTGCTTGGCGATGACCGCTTCTCCCAGCTTTTGGCCCACCTTCCAGGCGGTCTTGGTGGGAACCCGATAGGGATCGAGGGAGTAGAAGTTTCTCCCCGTGGGCAGAACGTCGTCCCGTCCCCGGGTGATCAGGCCGCTGGGGCCGGCCTCGACGTAGCCTCCGTCCATGCCGTTCAGCAGGGCCTCGATCTCCGAAGAGGCCTCCATCCGAGCCTGGAGGTCCAGGACCTTCTCCCGGATCGCCTCCAGCCTCAGCTCGTAACCCGCGACGGAAAACCCCAGGACCTCATCAGGCCGGGCACCGTTCCCCTCCAGATAGATCTTGATGAGCTTCTTGCAGAGGCCATCGATCGTCTCCAGAAGCTGGCCGTGAGATCGGCCGTAACGCTCGTCGACGGCCCCCTGGTCGGCCAGAAGATCCTCCATGGAAAGGCCCATCATGGCGGCGACGGTGCCCCGCAGGGGAACGCCGCTCCCCTCAAACCTCATCACGGAGTTGATGAACTCGACCCGCTTTTCTCCCTGGGGAAGCTGGCCGAATATGTGCATGCCGGAGTCTATCTGCGTATTTCTCACGCGGCTCAGCTCGTTATGGGCCCGGGTCGCGATCTCTTCGAGGGGCATATCCTCCCTGAGCTTCATGCCGTTGTCCAGGTTGGCGGCCTTGATGGCATCGATGAGCAGGTGCCGCAGCTCGTGGGAGCGGGCGTGGTCGTGTTTTGCTGTCTCGTACTCGCCGAGGAGCCGGTCCACCTCCAGGAGCTCATCGTAGAGCCCCGACTCGGTCATGACGGTCTGCATATGATCCACCAGGACGGCGTAGCTGCGCCGTTTGGCGATGGTACCCTCGGGCGGGTTGTCGGCGTTGTAGATGTACAGATGAGGGATCGTGCCGATGCAGATGTCCGGATAACAGTTCCTGGAGAGGCCCACGCCTTTGCCGGGCAGAAACTCCAGGTTGCCGTGGGTGCCCACGTGGATCAGCACATCTGCCCCGAAGGTCTCCTCAAGATAGCGGTAGGTGGCCATGTACTGGTGGGTGGGCGGCACGTCAGGATCGTGCAGGATCTTGCAGACCTGGCCGTCGCAACGCGTGCCGGCGCAGCCCCTTTTGGGCTGGACTGCGACGACGCAGTTGCCATACTCCACGCCGGTGACGACGATCTTTCCGTCATAGATCATGGCGGCGGGAATGCCGTCCTTCTCCTCTCCGGGAGGGTTTCCCCAGGCCTCGCAGACCCGATCTTTTACCTGGGGGGTGAGGGCCTCAAACCAGTTCTCATACTCCTCCTTGGTCTGGTAGGCCAAGACGCCTCCTTTGGCCACGATCTCTTCGATGGGGGTCCATCGGAACTCTGAGATAGCCTTCCTGTCCATGATGGTGTCGATCAGCTCTTTTCCGTTCTCAGGCACGTTCTCGAGGCGATAGCCAGAGTCGGCCATCCCGTTCATGATGAGGGCCACGCTCTCGAGGGTATCCAGATGGGCTCCACCGCCTACGGCAGCCTCCACCGAAGCGCAGGGGTTGTTGTGGAGGATGAAGGCCACCTTCCGCTCGGAAACGGGTTTTTTGGCCAAGGCCACCCAATTCTTGACCCTTCCCGCCAGCTTCTCGCAGCGCTCGGGTATCGGCGTCCTCTCATCGTATTCCCCCTGCTTGGACCCTGCTCCTACGATGATGGGCTCGATCATGCCCTCAAACTCGGGCATGGCCACGCTCCAGCCTATGTCATTGGAAAGTCCGATGCCTTTTTCCCACTCCTCCAGGTTCATGTGGTAGGATAGGATCGGCTCAAAGACTGGAACGTTCAACCTCTTCAATAGAGAGATCCCCTTTTGATTGCTCTTCGCCTCGCCTATGCTTCTAGCCTCCTGACCGAGGAAGAAGGGGACGGTCTTCACCATGGCGTCGATGCGGGGTCCGTCATCTTTGAGGAAGTACTCGGAGACCACCTCCGCCATGCTCCTCGTCCCAAGCTCTAAATCCCGGACGGAGTACGAGAATACGGGGATGACGTTCATGCCCTGCTGCTCCAGCACTCGGATCAGCTCGTCCTCTACGTCCAAGAGATTATTTGCCCAGGAGAACCGAGAGAAGAGGAGGCCGACCGTGGGCTTGTCATCGGGCTTGTACCACTCCAGATACTGGCCGATATTCTCGAAGGTGCGAGGAGCATTCGGATGATACGCTCCCTCCCAGGGAAGAGGAATAGGAGGATCAAAGGCGCAATCCACGTCGAGCAGCTCTTTACACAGGTAGAGGAACATGTTACAGACGTTCCCCTCCCCACCGTAGGTGAGGTAGGC
>LGFT01000077.1 GCA_001509375.1 Methanothrix harundinacea
TGATTACGATCCATTGGTCTACGTGAGGGAAGGTTCAAAGACCTATCAGAAAGTTCGTGCACAGGTGGAGAGCCCTATTGGCCAAGGAGATCTGAGACTCAGGATAGACGGTCCCGAAATGCAATTTGAGGAGACCTCTCCAGGCATACTGATGGGGGATAAAAGATACTCCTACTCGTGGTCAGTACCATTCGGATCCGAGAACGTGGGCAACCACTCGGTATCCCTTTACTTAATCCATCCCGACCTGAAGTCTGGAGGCTATGCCTTCCCAGAAGGGGAGATGGGGGTGATCCTGGTTCCTCCCGGCGACACAGAGGAAACACAGCTCGAGGAACCACAGCTCGTGGAGCTGAACTACGGCCCCCTCGTACTGGTGGAGGATGATCAGATCTCCCAACAGGCGATCCAGGCCAAGGTCTATTCTCCTATGGGCCAGGGAGCATTGCAGCTCAACCTCTCAGGGCCGGACAAGCTGGTGGTAGAGGAGAGCCAGGGAGAGGATCTGGGCGAGGGATTCCATCAATATCAATGGTCCATTCCCTTCGATCGATCTAACGCGGGAAAAATCTACAAGATCTCTCTTACATATCATCTTGGTCGAGAAAGATACTCGTTTGAGGACCGTCTCATGACGGTGGCGTTGAAGGATGGTCAGATCCCAGATATATGGGAGCCCTCCATGATCCTGGAATACGATAGGACCCTAAACGTGCCCCAAGGCGGCCAGACGGACCAGACGATCCGGGCCACTGTGAACTACAGTCTCGGAATGGGTCAGCTTAACCTCAACATCTCAGGACCTGGGATGCAGTTCGTTGACAGCAAGGCCGGGCGTTTGCAGAACGGCCAACGTTACTTATACGATTGGAGTATCCCCTTCACCTCCAGCCACGTGGGCAACAGTTACAGCATAGCCTACTGTGTGGATATAGAGACCGATCTCCAAGAAGCAGATATCCAGCTAGCGATCTCAATGCCAAACTCACAGACGTTTACACCTGGTAACATTGTGCATTACAACGGATCGAACAATACGCTATGCTGGCCGGAAATCACCATCGATACCAACCAAGGCGGGAATGCCAGTTACAAGTTCATGTCGCATGCAAATAACTCGATGGCTTACATAGGTCCCACGATTGAGCCGATAAACGTTTCAGGCAGTGTTGAGCCCTATCTTGGAGTGGTGCAGGGATCCCAGATAGACGACGACTTCTATTCATTCACATATACTGCACGAATAACCAATATCAGCGAAAATCAGATGCCATGGATCGAGCTGATGGTCAGGCCCCCCAATTCCAGCTGGAGAACTGTCGGTGAAAAGAGACAATACGATCCCGTCGAAGGTGATGTAAGCTGGACAATGAAGCCTTTTGAAAATGAGAGCTACTTTGGTGATGCTGAGTTCAAGTTCAAGATCGACGGACTGGAGACGCAAACCTTCAGGGGGCCAGAGATTGTCGCCATTTATGACGGAGTAAGCTGGATCAAATCCGGGACGAGTATTTACAGCTACCGTGCATGGTTTAATTCCACGGAGAATCTCACCATCGACCTGCTTTATTCCGAGGATGCCCAGCGTTGGAGCCCAGCAAATATGCCCCAGTACTATAAAGCAAACAGCGGACGCACGATTAAGACATGGCCGAATCAAAAAGCCCACAAATATTTCGAGTTCGATATAAATATCAACCGGGATGGTGAGGCCAAATGAAAACTTTGAAACTATATACAACCGTTTTCGCCATCTTAGTATGTTTTTCATTGGTGATTGCTGGTCCGGTATACGGACAAAATAGAGGATATTCCGGGCCCATTGAAAACGGTGGTAGCTCCGGTGGGGGAGGCTCAAAAAAGCTGACCTCAAGCGCATTCCTTAACTATCTAGAAGATTGGAAAGAGCATCAAAACCCGAATTACAAGAAAATTCAAAAATTACTCAACAAAGAGGACTACACTACAACAGCTTACAAGACTCCGAGTGTATGGGTATACTACGATCCCAATGGGAGCAAGACAGTATCGAGGAGCGATGAGATTGAGATCGGTGCGTACATTGAGAACACAAATCCGATAGAGATTAGGAGAGCGCTCTACCTTTATCTAGAGGAGAAAGGTCCAGGGGACAAAGACTTCAAGCCGGCAAAAGCAGAACGTCAGATAATCCAGGTGAATGAGTACGACGAGAAAATCAATAACACAATAAGGATTTTTCCTGATATATCGAGCTTTGGATACATAAAAGGTGAAGGGGAAGTCTTGTTCAGGATCGTGATCTCTGACGGGACAAAAAGGATATCAAAATGGAATAGCAGCAATATCTCGGACCATCCAGAACTAGGATACTACGGTGTATTGAAGCTCAAAGTCCACAACAACCCACCGAAGATTAACAACTCCTCCATGTCAATCGAGCCAAAACTCGTCAAGTGGGACGACTATGTGGAATACAGAGCCCAGCTAAAGGACGAGGACAGAGACACAGTTAACGTAACGCTTCACGTCTACAAAAACAATACCGAGCTGAACTTTACCAAGCTCGCACCGACCGAGCCAGACGAGAGCGATATCGTCTTCAGCACAGAAGATTACAACATATTTGTAGAGGCAGACTCAGGCAAGAACTTCACCTACAGATACTCCTGTGACGACGACATAGACACTACGTGGTCTGAAATCGGTTATGGGCCTAACCTTAAACGGACTGCTGAGATCACCATCGTCGGCAAACCAAAAGTGAGTACCACGGATCCGAAAAATTACTGGTGGCAGGAGTACTCATTTTCGATTGATGCCAAGAGCAAGAACCCTGAAGGTGGATCTCTGACTGTGAGCCTATATACGTACACACCCGAAAATTACGGTAAAATGTGGCCAGAATCTCAGACGAAGCAGGTGTACAACGACAACGTAACCACCTTCACCTTCGAAGATGTAAAGCCCTTCGAAGCACTCGACAGCAATCAGACATTCTACTACAATTTCACCTACGATATGGCCGATGAAAGTGGAGACTACGGCACGCCTCTATTTGAGGGGTGGAAGATAAACCCGAGGCTCATAAAATATGGGATCATAGATCCTATCATGATTCTGAACTGGCTTCCCATGTTAATCGTCCCGCTGCTTGGAGGGATCCTCATCGAGCGCTTGTTAAGAAAAGGAGATGAGGTTTAAATGACCATAATGGAAATCTCCCTTGCCTCGATCGTCGCATTAATTGCAATAGGCGCCTTTCTCCACATTTGGAACATGTGTCATATAAATATGGAACTCGAGAAGGATCGTGGAGGTGGAGAGAAAATCGAAATAAGCCTAAGTGGAATTAAAAAAGCCATCTCCAGAGGAGTGTTCATACCGAGGGGACTATTCATACCACAGGGGTCAGTCTTCAATGGAATGGCGTTATCAGCATGGATTCTTGCCTTCGTAGCATTCGGTTATCTCTACTTCCTAACGCCTTTAGTCGTTCCAGATTACAACCTATTTCAAATATCCAGCCTAGCCTCCTGGTCTTTTGGATTTATCACCTTCGGCCTCTTTTTGGTAGTATTCGGCGTGCTTTTTATATTGGCGACCAATAAGCTTCCCGATGGCTACTGCTGTATTAGATTGACCGAGCTCTATGGATACTACTTCCTATCAAAGATGCATAAGCGGGCAATCGCATCGACCATACCCCTGCTCTGGATATCGATATTCATCTCAGTTCATCTTGGAACCATCTATCCCTTGGCATCTGGTGTTTTGAGCGTTATTGCTTACTTACTGCTTTTGGCATCTGTTATAATATTAATCTCCCCTATCATCAAACAGTCAATGGAGGGTGTATTTTGAGGCTATGCGTTGTGGGAATAGGCGGTTGTGGGTTTAAGGTGGCCCAGGAGTTTCTTGGAAATGTGGATCTCGATCTCAGCATCGTAAGCCGTCTGACTAAAGCAGATTACACAACCATGGGGGGGATCAAAGGAATATGGATTGAATCAAACCGGCAAGAAGCTGTTAAACAGAATTTCTTCAAGGATCTGAACAAGGACCCCATTGCTTATCCTGGCTTCTTCATCCCGCACGATAAAATCCAACCGGGTAGCCCAGTTCACAAGAAGGTATCAGAAATTTACGGCTTCGATCTGAAGAAGCAGGGATATGTACGGGCAGCCCAGTATCTCAAGTCTATATACGAAATATTCGAAAATGACGAAAGTATCTATGGGGTGTCAAGAGAGACCCTTGGATCGTCGAATCCAATATTCGAAAGCTCTTGGAAAGCAATAAGCCAGTATACTACGCTTGCCGGAGGCAAGTGCGAAGGAATTCTCTTTATAATCTCCCTTGGGGGCGGTACTGGTACCGGTTTTGTGAATCCAATTGTTAAGAATATCAGAGATACCGGTACAAAGGATTATCTAGTCTTTGCCCTTGGCGTCCTTACTGAAGAGCAAGACGAGCTAAGTGGCCAGCAACAAGATCTCCCAAAAAGAAACCTTGGAGCGACTATATCGATCTATGATCTAGTAACAAAAAGAGATGGTGTCGATGGTCTTATCATATTCGATAACCAGATCCTTTGTAATAAGTTTGGAACTGAATATGGAACTTATAACGCAGTTAATTCTAATCTATATCAGATAATGCGACCGTTAGTGGCCGGAAGATACTACCCGAGCGATGCAACCGATGGTCAGGCGGTGGCAACCAACCTGAGAGAGGGCACATTACAGCCACCTTTGCTCGTCCCATGTTACTCATCGAGGAAGAGAAGGGGCAGCAAAGAGGCTGACCTTGTCAATTTGGCCCTTGACCAGGATGGCCGCTACATGGGCTGCGATCCTACCATGGCAGAAAAGGTCTTCGTTTTCTGCCGCGGATTCTTTGATATCGGGAAGATCGAAACTGCGATAAGAGAATACATCCCAACATTAGATGAATTGGATGCGAGAGGGAATAAAAAGAAGAATATCAATGTTTGGCGAAAATTGAGCGATGATCGCGTGCATGAGATGCTGATTCTGCTCAGGAATCCATTTGGATCTCCAGGTGCCTACGAGAGGGCTGGGACCTTAGAATGGAGGCTGCATCGAGTAATCAGCTCGGCAATCGATTACCTGAAGTACAATCGTGGTATAATTCTTGAAGAGATTCAGGATCCCGAAGCAAAAGAGGATGAAACTGTTAAGCTAACCAAGGTCACGAGGGATGCCCTCGAATCCTACTTCTATGGCGAAAATGGACTTCTCCGAGAGCTTGATCTCGCTCGAATCAGGCTTGAGAAGGGGGAAAGAGGGATCTTTAGGAGACCAATCAGTATATTCGATGGTGGTCGCAGTCCAGGTCGAGAGTCTTCGAGCTTAGGGATAGACGACGCAGGGTTAACTGATATCCAGCGAGATCAGATCCAAAAGATGATCCAGGAAAAGTTCGATGCGATGGGATTCAAGGCGTGAGATCTCGCCTTGCGGTTGAACGCCCCCGAAGTCTGAAGCTTACTTTGATATCCCAAACCCTTTCTCGGTTGCAAGGAGGGAACTGCTATGAAAACCATTTCGACGATAATACGCCTCGCGGCATTTCTAATTTTGTGCTCGAGCTCCTGCTTAGGAGTGGACCAACCCCAGATCGATGATTATACTTGGTACAGTTTTGATGTCCCAGATGGCTCTGGAGGGCTCGTGGATGAGGGCCTAGCAACCGACGAGGAAGAAGAGAACGCGCTTTGGATAGTCGACTTCGAAGCGAAGGAAAAACGCACGTCTCTTGAAATTCCGATGGGCTATTGGGCTAGGATGATGGTTGTGCCCATCGAAAGCGGCAAGCTGGAGATGTATTGTCGTTTCCCTACCGGGACTGTTGCCCTCCTTCTCGAAGATGACGTCGAGTCAGGACACAGCTACACTGCGTGGTATCAGGCTGAATGGTCTGGCGACTACGAAATCTGGTACCGCCTGGACGGAGCCGAAAGCAACAGCGTCCAATTCGAAGTAGGGGAAGAATTTGATATGTATGAAGGAGTAGGTCTCCCTGCACCCCAAGCCGCCGCAAGTTCTGGAGGAATAGGTGCTCCTGTTCCCAGGTCTCCCCCAGCGCCCACAGCCAGTCCCAACATCGGTTTTGCGGCAGGAGGTGCCAAGGACGTTGAGAACTTCAGGCAGAACATAGAGCAGGGTTATCTTCCTCTTCCGACAGACGTAACTTACGAAGGCCTCTTCTACGACTATTACTTCGAGACCGGCGACGTCGAAGAGTGCGAGAAGCTCTTCTGCCCCACCTATAGCTGCGCTATATCAAAGGATCCGTTCTCCCGCGAACCTCAACACTACCTCTCCGTAGGGTTGAACTCAGGGATTACCGACTTTCAGAGGAAAAAGCTGAACCTCGTCGTTGTCCTCGACTACTCAGGATCGATGGGCAGCCCCTTCAGCGAGTACTACTACGACCAGTTCGGAAACTTGGTTGAAACCAGGGACGATCTTGATGACTCTGGCAAGACGAAGATGGAGATCGCGGACCAGGCGGTTGTGAACCTTCTTGGCCATCTCGAAGGGGACGACCGATTCGGTCTCGTCATCTTCAGTAACGAGGCTTACGTAGTCGAGCCTCTGACAAAGGTCGAGGACAAGAACCTCGACGAGCTCAGAGACGTAATCCTCGATATTGAGGAATACGGTGGTACGAACATGGAAGCAGGGATGACCAAGGGCACAGCGACCTTTGGAAAGTACTCCGAGATCGATCCCTCTGAGCGCGAGAATAGGATAATCTTCCTCACCGATGCTATGCCAAACCTTGGAGGGACAGGTGAGAACGATCTACTTAACATCCTCAAAAATAACGCTGACCAGGGGATATACACGACCTTCATTGGGATAGGTCTTGACTTCAACACCGAGCTTATCGAGAAGATAACCAAGATCAAAGGTGCGAACTACTACTCAGTCCATTCGGCGAGCGAGTTCAAGGAGAGGATGGACGAAGAGTTCGATTTCATGGTG
>LGFT01000078.1 GCA_001509375.1 Methanothrix harundinacea
GAGAAGCCCACGAACCTCTTGAAGGCGTCCATGTAACCTTCGTCCCCGCCCGTTACGACGTTGGTGAAGATCACTACCATCGGCTCGTTCTTTTCCCTGCAATCCTCAAACTCGGCTACTAGGAGATCATACCACTCGCCTCCGCTGAGACCAAGCACCTCCTTTGAGTATTTGTCGGATAAGGGTGCGAGCTCTCCTTCGTGGGGAGAGCTGCTGATGGGAACCGTATATAGGTCGTACCCCTCCATCGGGCGGGGCCAGGATTCGTCCTCGTGCCCTGGCTGATTGAGGATCTCCGGCTGGTACACGGCGATGTAATCGATCCCGATCCGCTCGAGGATCCGGTACGTCGTCTCGCTCGCGCTGAAGGACTGGGGAAAGAGCCCCTTTGCCACTATCGTTCTGCCGCCACAGATGTAGGCGGACTCGACGAGCCTTTTCGCCTCCATCAGCCGGGAGTACTGGTCACCGTAGGCCATCGTCCCCAGCTCCTCGCCCGACGTCATGCCATAGACCGCCAGCTCGTGGTTATATTTAGACCCTACACTGGTGACGTAGAGCTTGTACATGGCGTTTCCAGCGATCTTGTTGACGTAGTCCCCCGTCACACAGACTGTGACGTTGAGGCCCAGGGGATCTATCCTGTTCAGCATCTCGATGATCGAGCCCACCTCCATATCCCACTGAGTCTCGGGATCCATCTCCGAAGAATCTGGATGGAGTTCAGCTCCGATGATGATGTCGACCGCAACAGGCTCTTGGGGCCGCTCATCAGCGGCGGCGATTATGAGCGCAGAACATATTAACAGCGATGATAACGCCAGTTTCGTCCAAATTGTCGTCATAATGACCCCCCACCCCAAATTTTCTTTAATTTTTGGTTATGAATCGCGCAGACGACGGCGAGTTTTATAAAGTCCCTCGACCGGGGAGCCGAAGCTCTCTTTTTGATTCCGTCCCGTGATTCAGGCAGATCGCCAGCGATTGCTCGCTTGAGGGTGATAGGACGGTAGTTGACCATATTTGTTAATACAACTTTCGGCCGATCGCCCGTTTGGAAGATCTACTCCGACTTGTATCTCAGAGCATTCGGCGAAGATCGGCAATGGTAAAGGTATAAAGCCCCATTCTACATAGATATAAATCTGATGAACAGGATATCAATATAACATACTTGCCGCATTTTGATGAAAGGGCTCGAAGAAGCTCAGGGGCTGATGCCCCTTCCCAAGGAGCAGTCTGCTTTGCGGCGCATTATCAGATCAAGACCGAAGTTATGATGAGGTGAAGAGATGCACAAATACAGAATGATAACAGCCTTGACGGCTCTGCTGGCGCTCGCAGCCCTGATTCCCGGAGCCTGCGCCGTGGCGTGCGAGGCCGTGGCCCCTGGAGAGAGCGTAACCTTTGAAGGGCCCGATCCTAGCCCGCCCTCTTATGTGGATCCGAACGTATACGTCTTCTACTATCAGTGGACTGCAGAAGCAAGCGGGGAGACGATAGCCACAGGTTCTGAGCAAAGTTTCACGTTTACCGTTCCTGAAGTTCCCTCTGGTGAAGAGACCCTCAATATCGACATCACTCTCCTGGTAACCGACGGGTACGGCTGCATCAACGATGCACAGACCTGTCTCACCGCCTATGCGGGTCCACCATGTGGGATCTCCGGCGACGATAGCATCTGTGAGGACAGCCCGGTGACCACCTACTCATACGCTGAGGATCCTTCGGGCCTCACCTTCGCCTGGAAGATCGATGGCGCCGATGCGGGGACCGGCGATTCGATCGAGGTAGACTGGACCGGAAAATCCTTCGGCCCCCACACCGTGACCCTTGTGGTGACGAAGACCTATGGTGCCGACGTCACGACGACGAGCACCTGCTCGATGGACGTGCTGTACATCCAGTCTCCGGACGCGAGCTTCACCAGAGTGACGTGAAGGCTTCCGGCGGATCCGGGGCTCGTCCCCCCGGATCTTTATTTTGGATCAAGTCCAAAGGTAATACCATGCCAGGCCAAACCTGCCGCCCTGAGGTCCTCTCGATAGCCCTAATAGCTCTATTAATCTATGCTGCGACGGTGCCCGCCAGCGGAGCCTCGACGAAGGAAGTTTTAGAGGGGCTGACGATCGAGCCTCATGAGAGGTGGACGACGGGGGCGGTGAAGGGCTGGTCTGCCGGCGACTGCATTCCCTTCAGGTTCACCGTCGAGAACCGTGGGTCGAGCCCTGAGACCGCCATCTTCAGGCTCGCCTTCGACCACCAGCGGGACGGAGCCATTGGGATCGTGTCGTTCGAGTCTTTCGTGGTGCCTGCGGGGAATATCGACGGCCCTTACTTCCAAGGCGGCGAAGGGTACTACCTCTGGAATGTGATGATCCCGGCCGACACGACCTACGTTCTCCTCTGGTGCGCCCGCACCAGCGAAGAGGCGGGCTCGTGGTCGGGGGCGTCCATGCACGTCAGCGCCAAGAATGGGGGCTCCAGGGACGTCCCCATCATGATAAAAGACCTCGGAGACCCGAGACCTCCCTGCAGGATCGTCGGCCCCGAGAGCGTCTGTGAGGATCGTCCGATGGCGATCTTCTCGTACGGGGACGAGCCCACCAACCTCGAGTTCGCTTGGCGCCTCTCCAGCTCCAACGACGATTTGGGGCTCTGGACCGAAAGCAGCATCGAGATCGATTGGAGTATATACCCCTTCGGAAAATATCTCCTGTCTTTGGACGTTTATAAGGACCAGGGAGGCGTCTTGACCAGGATCGAAAGCTGCTGCCGCGAGGTCCTTTACGTCGAGTCCCCGGCCGCATTCATAGAGATGGTGGACTGAGGGCGATCTGGTGAACGACGGTGCTACAAATGGAGCAAAACTCATGAGCTTCGGATGGAATTTCTCTCCGGAATCGGCATCAACCAACCTTTGGACCGCGACGAGATATCTGCTCTTCGTCATCCTCCTCTTCTTGATCCCCGCCGCTGCGGAGACGGATGAGGCGATGGATATGCCCATCTTCTCCGGAGGGGTGGCCACCTTCGCTCCCGAGTTCCCTTGCGAAAACGGCACCTATCGCTGGGAAGCATCCGATGGCTTCCCCCGGACCTCGGATTCGATGACCTTCAACTGGACCGCACCCCAGGTCAGATCCCCCACAGAGGTGGTCATCAGCCTGACGATGGTCTGCGATTACGGCTGCCTCGGGAGCGAGGAGAGCTCGATCCTCGTCCATCCCAGGCCTGAGCCGGCGCTGGAGGTTTATATGACCGCATCGCCGTCCCGCGGAAAGCCGTTTGACTACGTCACCTTCACCATCGTCATCGAGAACACCGGGGAGGTCCCCCTGGCCCTGGAGTTGAACGACACCCTCCCCGCTGGGATCGGTTACGTCTTGGCAGACCCCGTCCCTGACAGGGTCATCGAGAACGCCGACGGGACGACGACGATCTTCTGGGATGGGCTTGGGACCCTCGATCCGGGCAACGAGACTGCGATCGTCATAATCGGCGAGATCGGCGAAGATATACCCAAATCCGCCTCGACGACCGATACCCTCACCGTCCTCGGATCTCCCGATCTTGGAAATGAGGATAACTCTGTCGGCGAAGAGGTGCTCTGGGTCCAGCAGGTCGGGGGAGGTGGGCTCGCCGATACCATCGAAGGTCTGATCTGGCTGAGGGTGAGGCTGGAGGTGGAGCTCGCCAAGATGATAGAGCTATCGAGGAGGTTAGATACAAGGTCTCCAGGGGTCATTGTCGAAGAGAAGGAGGGGGAGCTTCCGGGAGATGTCGTCAGAAACTACACCCGACCCGCCACCGATGAGCAGCTCGTCCTCTTCATCGACGCTGGGGGGAATATCACCAGGTCGGAGTACTACAACTTCGAGATGGGCTCGGTTCTCACCTCGGAATACGGGCCCGACGGAGCTCTGATCGCCGAGAGCCTCCTATCGGTCTCGATGTTGGAGAGGCTGAGGATAGACTACGACGATCCCTCCCTCGGTTATAGGACCCGAACGGTGACAGACTACAAGACAGGCGACACCCTCATCGAGACGGTGGACCCGACGGGAAAGATCATCCGGAGGGACTACCGGAGGATCCCAGGAATCCCGAAGGAGAAGGAGTTTCTGCTCCGAAACTCCGCCACCGCCACCGGCAGATCTGAGTGGGGAGACGTCTCGGCCTCCGACGACGCAGACGTGATCGTCACCTATCGCTCGGAGCTGAAGCTTGCGAAGGGCGCATCGCCAATACCGGCCACCGTTGGCGACGTCATCGTCTACAACTTCTCCGTCGAGAACGTCGGTGACGTCACCATTGCGAACATCACGCTATCCGACGACCGCCTCGGCCGGGGCGCGGGCCTCAACAGGACGACCCTAAAGCCTGGCGAGATCGCTGTGGGGAAGGCCAACTACACCGTCATCTCCAGCGACCTCCCCGGACCGATAGTGAACACGGCGACGGCAACTGGGACAGATCCTCAGGGGGACGAGATCGAGGATGAGGACACGGTCACCGTGCCGCTTTACCTCCTCGTTCCTGAGATCTCCCTCATCAAGACCCCAGACAAGAACGTGGTGGCGGTCGGAGAGGTGGTGACCTACTCGTTCGTCGTCGAGAACGTCGGTACGACCACCGTGACGGACCTGAGCCTCTTCGACGACCTCCTCAACGAAACCGTCGACCTCGACAGAACCGTCCTCGATCCTGGGGATGTGGCGGTCGGGACGGCGGATTATACCGTCCGACCTGAAGACCTGCCCGGCCCCGTCGTAAACAACGCGACGGCTACGGGGATTGCCATCGTCAGAATTGCACGCCCTGAGGATGTATCGCAGTCGCCGGGGGCGGGCGTGGATGGAGAGCCGGTCAGCGCCGAGGACTCGGCCGTGGTCAATGTGACGGCACCCCCACCGAAAATCAACGTAAACAAAACCGCCCTCCAGAAGTCGGTGAGGCCGGGGGACGAGATAACTTACATTATTGAGATAAATTACACCAAGCAGGGCGAACCCATCAATAGTACCTCCGTGACTGTCAACGACACCTTCAGCCGACCTGTGGAGTTTGTAAGCGCCGATCCGTGGCCGGTGAAGTGGGGAGACCGCTGGCAGAGGTGGGTGGAGGAAACCGACGAAAATGGGCGTATCAACATAACTCTCGTCGTCAGGACCAAAAAGCAGGACTTCACCTTCGATATGGAGCAGGGGATCTCTGGGGAGGGCTTCGTCAACGTCGCCAGCGATTACGATACGGCTCCGCCATCGTACATCCTCACCAACGTTGTTACAGTTAGGGATGCGAATTCGAGCGATGTAATGAACAAGACTTCAGAAACCGTCTTCGTCGGCGAGGTCGGGACAGAGCTATCCACCCGGGAGCACGGCTCCGGGAGCTACGATAGCGAGGAGGTCCTCAGGATGAGGACCGAGAACAAGTCGATCTCGATGGAGAAGGACGTCTCCGCCACCTATGCCCCCACGACCTTGGGCCTATACAACGGCAGGGTCGTGGAGTACTCGTCGAGGTGGAGCCAGGAGGCGAGGGCCAAAAACCGCATCACAGGCGCCTCGATGACCGAAGCCTATCGATACGCTACATCCATCGACCGGGAGTCGAAGTTCTTCCTGGACAGAAACGAGTCGGTTATGGAGATCGACTCGGAGTTCGACGGGATGGCGGAGATCGGCTTCTTCAAGATGCCATCGAACACCTCGGGCCCCAGATCGACCCCCACCTTCGAGCTCCGGGAGGATTACGCAGGAAGTTTCCGGGTTTCGGAGAGGGTCGACGAATACGGACGAGGCGTCTCCTACGAGAAGTCTGCGGCGGGCTCGGGGCTCGTCGCCGGGGACAGGAGGATCGGCTCGTCCCAGAGGTCTTATGAGTCCGGGGCAGGATTTTACGAATCCGAGGAGATCATAGAGACGGCCACAAACTACATCGCAAAGGAGATCAACCTCACCCATGCTCCTGCATACCAGAAAATCAGCGACGCCACTTTGATAGACGCCTCCGGAAAGTGGAAGGAGGGGATGCGCTCGAAGACCCCCGGCACGAGCCTCATCGCTGAGGAGTATACGAGCATCACCGAACTCGATAAGGATTCGATCTTCAGGGGGTTGAACGACTTATCGACGGAGGCGGACTTCTCAGGCCGGGCGAGGTACAGGACCATCGCAAAAAGCGGCAGCCGGTCAGGAGGAGGCTCCATCTACATCCGCGACATCAACCTCGTCGATGAGTGGGTCGAGATCGCCAATCGCGGAGACGATGTCGTAAACATGACAGGCTGGAACCTGTCAGACGATGATGGTCATGGTTGGCCGTTCCCATATAGTGAGCGATCCCAACTCCAGCCAGGTCATGTACGCCATCACCGTCACCAACGACGGGAATGCTCCTCTGGAGAACGTATCCATCGAGGACACCTTCCCGAAGGGGACCGTCTACCTCAGCTCGTCTCTCAGGCCGGAGAGAACCGCCGAAAGGGCGATCTGGAACGTCGAGAACCTGGCGGCGGGGGGAGTTCTGAAGATCGACCTCACCCTCGACGTCACCGAGTATGGAGGCTCCCTCGTCAACGTCGTCAAGGCGACCGCCGAAGCCGAGGACGGCTCTGCCGTCAAGGCGACCAACTTCACCGTCCTGGAGGCGCAGTGGCTTTCCTGCTGCCCCGACGAGATCTTTGCGAGCAAGACCGGCGAGGTTGATCCGATCCTCGAGAACGTCATCCTGTACAGGCTGACGGTCCAGAACCTCCAGCATGGGCCGATTGTGGCGAGTATCGAGGACACCCTGCCCGCAGGTCTCTCTCTCCTCGGCTCCTCCCTCATGCCGTCGGATCACGATGAGTCCAGGGGGCTCATAACCTGGGTCGTCTCAGACCTCGGTCCAGGAGAGCTCAAGACGATTGAGTACCTCGTCGAGGCAAAGCAGAGCGGTCGCTTCTTGAACGTCGCAGAGGTCGATCCCTACGCCCTCGATGGGAGGGAGCTTCGGAGGGTCTCCGTCTCCGCCGTCGTCGAGGTAGGAGCTGTCGAGGGGGCAGAGGCGCTCTCGGTCTGGGTTCCACCGGACTGGGAGTTCAAGTACAGTCCCCGTTCCTACGAGATGACCTGTGACGGGGTGGTCTAGAGCTGGCGCATAAGATCCGCTTCGTCGGTGATGGAGGGGTCGTACGGCGATGGATGTCGGAGTTCTGAGTTCTGTTACATCTCGCCCTCGAACCGCTCCTTGACGAGGGCCGAGTGAACGTAGTTTATCATGGTGATGTAGTCGAAGACGGGAAGGCTGACGGCCTTCTGGATCGCCCTCCCGTAGGGGGGAAGGCAGCTGCACTCCAGGAGGAGAGCCCCCACCTCCGGCTCATCCTCGACCATCTTTCTCGCGACAGATACGGCCTCCTTCTCGATCCTCCCGGAGTCGAGGGCCCCCTTCTCCTCGATCACCGCCTCTGAGAATCCGGGCTGGTCCTCCATGCCCCTCACCACCAGCCTCTCGGTCGACTCGACCCCGACGGCCGCAAGCAGCGGCTCGTCGAGCCCCCTCGAGTCGGCGGTGATGACCCCTACCTTCCGGTTCGGGCCCTGGATGCTGGATATGAAGGGGATCTGGAGGAGGCTGGAAAGGAAGACCGGCACCTCCATCATGGCGGCGAGCTTTCTCTGATGCAAGGCTAGAAATCCGCAGTCTCCTGTGATGGCCCTCACTCCCTGCCCCGTCAGCTCCTCTGCTGCAGCGAGGAGAGGCTCGAAGGCCGTAGGATCTTTTCTTAGGGCTCTTCTCGTCGTAAGCCCCTCCACCTTCTTGAAGCGGACGGGAAAGTCATAGGTGGTGGCGTTGGCGACGTCCCCTGGAATGAAGGGGGTGAAGGCGTCCAGAAGGAGAACGCCTATCGCCTCGCCGCTGCTTGTCTGTCCGGGTCGTGCTCTGTAGATCATTTCATCACCTATCGATCACGTCTATTTTTCTTCTCAACTCGTCTCTACTAAAATCATCTCTTCTCAACTCGTCTCATCATCCCGTTGCTTTCCATCTCGCCTTTCCGGCAGGATCAGAAGATATTAACGGAAGGGTGCCGAAGAGGAGCCGATCAAAATGGCCAATTTTTCCCTCAGGAGAGCGAGGATGGAGGACGTTTCAGCCATCGTCCGCCTCTGCATCGAGACGATCCCGGAGGTCTACGGTCCCATCATCACCGCTGAGGCCCTTCTGCCTTGGGTCGAGGGCGACGTCGTCGAGGGGCTCGTAGAGGAGCAGTGGCCGAGGATGATCGTGGTCGAAGCGGCGGAAGAGGCCGGCATCGTCGAGAGCGAGGGGAGCGGAGATGTGGTGGGGGTGGCTGCCGCCTCCGGTGACGCCGTCGATCTCCTCTGGGTCCATCCTCGCCATCACACGCGGGGGATCGGGACCGCCCTCCTCGACCGGGTGGAGGCAGAGATGAGGGCTGAGGGGTACCGGACGGGAAGGCTCTGCTGCTTCACCGAGAACCTCAGGGCGATGGGATTCTATCTGGCCCGAGGTTGGACGGTTGTGGGAGAAGGGGTCAACGAGGAGACGGGAGCCCCCGAGACTAGGTTGGAGAAGAGCCTCCTGGCGGGGATTGAAGAATAAATATCATCAAACCGCATAAACTACTATGC
>LGFT01000079.1 GCA_001509375.1 Methanothrix harundinacea
CTGCCCGGATCGGCTGCGCTAGATGCGCTTCCTTTGAGCTGCAATGCTGATACGAAATCGGAGTTAATCTGCTGGATCTCATCGAACGATCCTGAGGAGGAATTGTAAAGTCCGATGGAGACCCTGTGGATCTGGCCGTTGATGAGCCATGCCTTTGTGAAGATAGTGGCGTTCTCTCTCTGCCAATGGAACTCTAACCGTGACATGGATTGGTTGGCTGGGACGAGATCCATGGCTTCGTTGAACACCTCTGCAGATTGGTTGTACCTGCCAAAAGCCGCCAGGATATCGGACTCCCTCACCCAGGCGGCCAGCGCATGGGACGAGTTAAGCTCTGCCACCAGCTCGTAGCCCTCCAGGGCCTCTTCACTCCTTCCCAAAAGATCCACGCCCTCAGCCCTCAGCCACAGGGCTTCGGGGTCTTTTGGGTCCACTAGGAGCATCTGGTCGAGTCATCTCCTGAGCTGTGACGGATATGCTGAGCAAGGTCACCGTTCCGAGGATTATGACGAGCCCAGCCACCACGTCCAACTTCGATGGGCCTTCAAGGTCAGCCGACGACCCGGTTTTTTCCATTTAATCACCTCTCCGGCGCAATCTCCGTCCTGCTGGTCACAACTTGACCGCTTCCAGCCTCTTTTACCACCGGCAGCTTTACCTCGTACCCCATTTCTGCAGCCTTGGCAAAGGCCTCCTCAGCCTCGGAATTTCGGTCCAGAGCCCATAGGGCCAACCCCTTGTAGTACCAGAGCCTGGGGAACGTTTGGTCCACCTCGATGGCCTTTTCGTAGGCTGGGAGGGCCTCCTCGTACCGGCCCATCTCCATCAACAGATCGCCCTTCCTCTGCCAGCTGGGAAAGTGCAGAGGTTCAAGCTCTATAGCCTTCTCGTATGCTTCAAGCGCCTCATCAAAACGGCCTAACCCCGCAAGCGCCTCGCCCTTTTCGATCCAGGGACCACTGCTGGTTGTATCGATCCTGATGGCCGCCTCGCTCAGGTTCAGGGCCTTCTCGTAAGCCGACTTGGCCTCGTCGGTCCTATTCAGGGCCTTGAGAGCGTCGCCCCTGCCCTTCCAGCCAGAGCTCATCTCGGGATTGGCCGATAAGGCATCATCAAAGGCCTGGAGCGACTCGTTGAATCTCTGCAGCTTGTAAAGGGCATCCGCCTTTCCGTATAGAATATTAGAAGCATTGGCATCCAGGGCGAGGAGAGCATCGTAAGCTTCCAGGGACTTGTTGTACCAGCCGATCTGGACGGCGGCAAAGGCCATCATCTTCCAGGTCCAGCGGTCGTCGGGGTCGATCTCCGCTGCTCTATCGTAGGCATATATGGCCTCTGTATACTTCCCCTGACTCATGAGGGCGTCTCCCTTCGAATGCCAGGCGCCGGCCTCTTCGCCAGAGGTGCTGGCAGCCTCGATAATCTGGTCGTAGATACCGAACGATTCGTTCTGCCTTCCAAGTGCGGCAAGGATGCCTGCTCTGTTCTGAAGCGCCCCTTCCATCTGAGGGTTCAGTTCCAGGGCCCTGTCGATGTGCTGCAGAGCCTCTTCGTATCTGCTTGTATCCCCCAGCTTCTGGCTAAGATAGACGAGGGCAACTCCTTTGCCGTGCCATGCGTCAGCGTTTTCAGGGTCAAGCTCCAGGGCACGATCGAAAGCCTTCAAAGACTCGTTCAGAAGGCTCAGGTTATTGGTGTAGTAGCCGATGTTGTTCAGGTTGCCGGCCTTGTAGATCCAGACTGTAGCATTCTCTGGCGATATCTCCACGGCCCGATCGTGCGCCCGTATCGCTTCACCAAAGGCGGCCATGCGAGTGGCTTCGCGGTCTTCAATCCCCAGGTTCGTGCCGCCACCGGTGATCTTCATGCCCAGCGTCGTCATGGCAACGCTTTTGTAGAGCCAGGCGTCGAGGTTTTGCGGTTCAAGCTCAATTGCCCTGTCAAAGGCCTCGGAAGCCTCCTCGTAGGACTCGTTTTTGTAAAGCTGCAGGCCGTTTTCAGTCCAGTTCGTTGCTGTGTTCTCCTGCGCCAAAGTGCAGCTGCAGCAGAGCGCCGCCAAGGCGATCAGGGCAAGAGCGGACCTGACGCCCGTTCTCATCTTCGGCAGCCATCCTTTGGTCGCCAACGATCCGGTTTTTTCTTTCATATCAACCCACTCCATTTTTTCACCTAGACGTGATCTTTAAAAAATTTTGTCTGAGGTCACTCCTCGTACCCCATCTCCTTTGCTTTGACATAGGCCTCGTCGGCCTCAGCCTGTCGGCCCAGAGCCTTTAAGACATCTCCTTTGTAAAGCCAGCCTGCCGGCTCTTGAGGATCAAGCTCTGTAACCATTTCGAATGCCTTCAAGGCCTCTTCGTAATTGTTTTGGCCCATGAAGTTGAGGCCCTTGAAGGTCCAGACCTCTGCCAATTTTCGGCTTGAGTTGGCAGGGATCATCTCAATGGTTTCATCGAAAGCCCGGTCGGATTCGTTGTACCTTCCAAGCATAGATAGAAGCTCTGCCCTCTGCCAACGGAATTCGATATTCTCGGGGCTCAGCTCAACCGCCCTGTCTACAGCATCGAGCGCATCGCCGGTCCTGCCCAGCCACCTGAGAATAATGCTTTTGTTGAACCAGGCTCCGGCATCCTCTTGATCTATCTCCAGTACCTCATCGTAGTAGCCCAGGGACTTCTCAAGGCATTCATTGGCCTCTTCACGATTCTCAGGGCTTTTTTCACGGGCAGATAGCACAAAGAGTGCTTCTCCTCTGCCCTTCCAGGCTGCTGCCAGCAGAGTCTTATTCAAGCCAGCAGCCTCAATGACCGTTCCATAAGCCTCAGCCGCCCCTTCAAAGGACTGGTTCCTGAATAGTTCCCCGCCCCTTTCAATCCAGTCCTCTGCCGTCTTCTCCTGAGCCAAAGTGCAGCTGCAGCAGAGCGCCGCCAAGGCGATCAGGGCGAGAGCGGACCTCGTGCCCGCTCCTGACTTCAGCAGTTCGCCGGATGCCGCCAATAGTCCATTTTTTCCATTCACATCCACCCACTCCACATTTTATCCTTCAATAATTCCCAAGAAATATGAGCTGGGGTCACTCCTCGTACCCCAGCTTATCGGCCACCAGAAGCGACATGGTGGCGTTGTAAACCTGGCCCAAGCCCCTCTGGGCCTCTCCCCTTCCATGCCAGGCGGTGCTATCATGCGGGCCCAGATCTATTGCCCTGTTGTAGGCATCCAGGGCCTCCTCGTTTCTGCCCAGCGCCAGTAGAGCATCGCCCCTGCCTACCAACGCGCTGGTATCGACCCAGTGAGGCTCGACGCCGGGAGAGGATTCGAGGATTTGATCATAGACCTCCAAGGCCTCGTCGTACCTCCCGAGCTCGTAGAGGGCTCTGCCCCTCATCTGCAGCAGGCTGATGTCGCCGGGATCCTCCATGATGGCCTCTTCGTAAAAGGCCAGCGACCTCGCGAAGGCCTCCGTCGCCTCTTCCTGCTTTCCGGTCTTGTTCAGAGCTGTCCCCTTGGAAAGCCAGGTCTGGGCCAGGGTCTCCGCGTCGCTCTCCGGTATCAGCTGGAGGGCCTCGTCGTAAGCCTCCAGGGATTCATCGTACCTCTTCATCTCGACGAGGAGGCTCGCCTTCCACTGCCAGCTCCCGACGTCCTCGGGGTTCTGCCTGATCGCCTCGTCGAAGGCCGCCAGCGCCTCCTCCTTCCTCTCCAGCTCCGTCAGAATGAAGGCCTTGAAGTGCCACCAGGTGCCGCTCTTGGGGTTCAGCTCAAGAGACTTATCGACCGCCTCCAGGGCGTCCTCCCACCTCTCTGCAGCCGCCAGATCCTCGCTCTTGGCAGCATAGGCCAGGGCGAGCTCTGCTGTATCGTTTGCGGGTATCAGGCTGATGGCCTTATCGTAGGCCTCGACGGACTCGTTCATGTCACCTATGGCGCTGATCACCTCGGCCTTTCTCCACCAGACGTTGTAGTCCTGGGGTTTCAGCTCCGTAACCCAGTCGTAGGCCTCGGAAGCCTCATCCCACCGGCCGAGGTTTAAAAGAACGTTGGCCCTGCCCATCCAGGCGTCGGCGTCCTTCGGATCAGTCTCGATCCTCTGGTCGAAGGCGCCCAGGGCCTCTTCATACGCCTGGGCGGCCTCTTCAGGTCTGTTAAGACGTCTCAGAACTAGGGCCTTGTTCTGCCAGGCCTCGGCGTCGCCGGGGTCCTCCTCCAGGTCCTCATCCAGAAGGGTGAGGGCCTTCTCGTAGGTCTCGGCAGACTCGTTCACCTTTCCCACGACCATGAGATCGAAGGCCTTTCGGATGAGGATCGTCTCGTTCTCGGGATCGATATTCAGGGCTTCATCGTAGGCGGAGATCGCCTCATCGATGGAGCCGTTTTGGTACAGCTCCTGGGCCTTCTCCATCCAGTAGTCGGTTGTGTTCTCCTGGGCTCCGGAGGGAGCGCAGAGGATCGCCAGAGCCGCTAAGGCTAGAGCGAGCCTGGCCGCTGCGCCAAAATTCGGCCTCCCGCTGAGGGCCGCCAACGATCCGGTTTCTTCTTTCACATTAACCCACTCCTCTTTTTTCAGTCCAAATATGATCAAAAATTGTAGATGGGTTTACTCCACCTACCCCAGCTTCTCTGCCACGTAAAATGACAGGCTTGCATCTCTGGCTCTTCCCAATGCTTTCTGGGATTCTCCTTTGCCCTGCCATGCTTCGATTAGCGTAGGATTTATCTCCAGGGCCTGTCTGTAGGCTTCCAGAGCCTCTTCGTTCCTGCCTAATGCCTGCAGAGCTCTGCCCTTGCCGATCCAGGCACTTGACACGTGGCGAGAGTTTGGCGATGCGGTCTCGATGACCTGGTCGTAGACTTCTACGGCAGCATCATACATGGCGAGATTGAAGAGGGCATTCCCTTTCAAGAGCATGAGGCTCGTCTGGCTGGAATCGTTCTTCAGAACCTCATCTGAGATCTCCAATGCCTTCTGGAAGGCTTTTTCGGAGGCATCTACATTGCCGGTCTTGTTCAGAGCATCTCCTTTGTCGAGCCATATCTGCACAACTTGTTCAATCTCTTTGATATCATCGCTCGGCATCAACTCAATGGCCTTGTCGAACGCCTCTTGAGCCTCGTCATACCTATTCATCTCGGCGAGCTGTCGGGCTTTGGTGCTCCAGATTTGAGCGTCCTTTGAGTCCAGCTCAAGAGCTTCATCATATGCCTCCAAGGATTCGTTGTATCTGCCCAGCTTTGCCAGATCGTAGCCCTTGAGGCTCCAGGCCTTTTTGTTCTGGGGATAAGTATCCGTGAGGTTGTCAAGGAGGCTCAAAGCTTCTTCAATTCGGTTCGAGGTGTGGAGGACAGAGACTTTAGCTAAATTCCAGGCTTGAACATCGTCGTCATTATCTGCCGGTATGATTTCGATGGCTTTATCTAACGCCACCAGAGATTCGTTGTACTTTCCGATCATACCGAGAAACTCGCCTTTTCTTCCCCAGGCCTGGTAATCGTTGGGATTGATCTCCGTCACTCTGCTGTAAGCCTGCAGAGCGTCTTCCCATCTACCCAAGAAGGCCAGTACATCCGCCTTGCCCTTCCATAGACTGACATTTTCCGGGTCCTCCTCAAGGCTCTGATCGAAGAGGACAAGAGCCTTCTCATTTGCCTCTTTAGCCTCATCTCTCTTGCCCAGACCGTTTAAAGCTATAGCCTTATTCTGCCAGGATTTAGCATTCTGGGGATTCGTTCTCAGGTTTTCCTCGATTAGGAGGAGGGCTTCGTTGTAAGTTTCTTGCCCTTCGCTCTCATTTCCCAGCGTATAAAGCGTCGATGCCTTGCGAAGTAAAGCGGTCTCATTCTTTGGATCGAGCTTCAAAACTTCGTCATAAGCTAAGACTGCTTCTTCGTCAAGGTCTTTATGGATAAGCTCGTTAGCTTTATTCATCCAATAATCTACGGTCTTCTCCTGTGCCAGGGCAGAGGTGCAGAGCAAAATCAGAGCCGCAAAGGCTATGGCAAGCCTGACCCCGGCGCCCAACTTCGATGGCCCTCTGAGGGCCGACGACGATCTGGTGTATCTTTTCAAGTCAACTCACTCCACATTTATCACACAGAGATGATGGTAAAAAATTTGGAGGACTAATCAGCTCCCTCGTTCCAGCTCCCTGGCCCGAGCGAAGGCCTCTTCCGCCTCGGCCTGTCGGCCTAGCTCTCCGAGAACGTAACCCTTGGTCGACCAGGCTGACGCGCTCTTCGGGTTCAGCTCAATGATCATCTCAGATGCCTGAAGGGCCTCATCGTCTCTCTGCAACACTGCCAGGAGGATCGCCTTCGTTACCCAGGCGGCCTCGATCCTCGGCGTGTAATTCAGCTCGATGACCTTGTCGTAAGCTATCAGGGCGGCCTCAGCATCATGCATGTTGGCGTAGTTTTCGCCCTTCAAAAACCACGCTTCTCCATCTGATGGATCTTTTTCTAGAGTCTTATTGAGTACCTCAATGGCCATGGCATAGGCCTCATCGTCCTCCTCCCGCCGATTAAGGCCGCTCAAAGCCGCCCCCTTCCCCTGCCAGGCCAGAGCGTCGTCGGGATTCTCCTCTAGGATCTCGTTTGTGATCTCCAGGGCTTCGTTGTACAGATCCAAG
>LGFT01000080.1 GCA_001509375.1 Methanothrix harundinacea
GTGCGGGGGAAGGGATTCGAACCCTTGAACTCCTGCGAGAATAGATCTTGAGTCTATCACCGTTGACCTGGCTTGGTTACCCCCGCGCTAATCGAAATGGGTCACGCAGGTCCAGTGGTAGTATCCGAGGATGCCCGTCCCCGTAACCTCGTCGAACTCCTGGAGGGGCCGGCCACAGATCGTGCACCTCTCGCCATCCGGTACCTCGATCTCCGAGTCGTCGCAGATCACCACCACGGCCATGACCGGATATATCGCCTCCAGTTTTAAAGGTTTTGCCGTCGCCCTATTTTGCCGTCTCCCTATTTCCGCCCTTCTCCCCTCCCGATCGATAGATACATAACGGCCTATGGCGGCATAGTTACTCCCTGTAAATGAGGTGTCAATCGTTGAAAATAATCGGTCGAAAAGACCAGGAGGTCGAGTCCTCCCTCCGAAGCGCAGGCCTCGGCCTGACGGTTTCTGAGGCGCGCTCCATCGCCGAGGTTCTGGGAAGAGACCCCACCGTCCCGGAGCTCTTTAACTACGATACCATGTGGAGCGAGCACTGCTCTTACAAGAGCAGCCGCGCCACCCTGAACGAGTTTCTCCATACCTCTGGCCCCAACGTCGTCCAGGGTCCGGAGGAGGACGCAGGGATCGTGGCCATAGATGACGAGTGGTGCGTGGTCATCGCCCACGAGAGCCACAACCACCCAAGCCAGATTCTGCCCAACGAGGGCGCTGCCACCGGCATCGGCGGTATCGTAAGAGACGTCAACTGCATGGGCGCCAAGGTCGTCGCCACCGCCGATCCCCTCCGGTTCGGCGACCCCTTCGGCGAAGATAAAAACCACGTCCGATGGGTGGCAGAGGGTGTCGTCGACGGGATCTGGCAGTACGGAAACGCCCTGGGGGTCCCCATCATCGCCGGAGACGTCGTATTCGACGAGAGCTTCGACACCAACTGCCTCGTTAACGTCGTCGCCATCGGCGTCGTCAAGAGGGGCGAGATCATCAAGAGCCGCGCCCCCGCGGGCGCGGGAGAGAAGGGGTACGACGTCATAGTCGTCGGAAAGCCCACCGACTCCAGTGGCTTTGGCGGGGTCACCTTCGCCTCGGAGGAGCTGCGGGAGGAGGACGAGGAAGCGAACAGGGGCGCGATCCAGATCCCAGACCCCTTCCTCAAGAACGTCCTCTTCAAGGCTAACGAGGCCCTCTTCAAGCTCACCCGAGAGGAGGGTATCACCATCGGATTCAAGGATCTGGGCGGCGGTGGGTTCACCTGCGCATCCTCGGAGATGGGGGCGAGCGCAGGATACGGCATGGACCTCGACCTCGATCACCTCCACAAGGCGAGCGAGGACCTCCCACCGGAGGTCGTGGCCTGCGCCGAGACCCAGGAGCGGTTCATGCTCATCTGTCCCCCGGAGCTGACCCCTCGGGCTCTCAAGATTTACAACGAGGACTGGGATCTCCCCAACGTCTACGAGGGCGCCAGAGCCTCCGTAGTAGGGAAGGTGACGACGAACGGCAGATACATCACCCGCTATAAGGGCGAGGTCACCTGCGACGTCTCCATCGAGCACCTGACGAGAGGGATCCGCTACTCGCGGGAGGAGAGGCCGAGGAAGATCAGCCTGACTGAGCCCGATATAGTGGCACCAGAAGACCTCACTGAACTCTTGCTTAAAGTCTTGGCCTCGCCGAACGTCTCATCAAGGGAACACATCTATCGCTACTACGACACCGAGGTTCAGGGCAACTCGGTCATACGGCCCGGGGAGGCCGACGCGGGCCTGATAGCCCCCGTCCGGGGCGAGAAGTTCGGGATCGCCCTCTCAGTGGACTCAAACCCCTTTTACGGCAGGATCAGCCCCTACTGGGCAGGGGCGACCGCCGTCGCCGAGGCGATGAGAAACGTCGCTGCCATCGGAGCTTATCCCGCCACCCTCACCGACTGCCTCAACTTCGGGAACCCCGAGAAGCCCGAGGCCTTCTGGGAGTTTCGGGAGTGCGTGAGGGGTCTCGCCGACGCCGCGAAAGCTCTTTGGCTGAAGGGGTATGAGGACACCCCGGTCCCGATAGTCTCCGGGAACGTCAGCTTCTACAACGAGTCTCCCGAAGGGACGGTGGACCCCTCGCCGATCATCGCCTGCGTCGGCCTCATCGACGACGTCAGGAATGCTGTGACGATGAACCTCAAGAAGGCGGGCAACGCCATCTATCTTGTTGGGCCTCGGTTCGATGAATTGGGAGGGTCGGAGTACTACCGAACGGCGTACGGAGTCACCGGCGCAAACGCGCCAAAAGTCAGGTTCGATCTGGAGAGAAGTATGATCTACGCCACCATCGACTCCATCGCCGAAAAGCTCGTCGTCTCGGCCCACGACATATCGAACGGAGGCCTGGGGGCAACGGCAGCCGAGATGGCCCTAGTCGGCAAGGGGGACCTGGGGATGGAGCTGGCCCTCGACTCGGCCAGCACCGAAGATCTGAGCGCCGACCGATTGATCTTCAGTGAATCCTCGGGATTCCTCCTGGAGTGCGAGGGCGGGGCTGAAGTGGAGCTTGAAAAGCTTCTGAAAGGATATTGCTTAGCGATCATGAAGCTCGGGAAGGTGACCGGCTCGCCTGAGATCGTGATGACTCACCAGGGCAAGAAGGTCGTTCAAATGGACCTGGAGACCGCGAAGAAGGCCTGGACCGGAGGGCTCGTGGAGGCGATGAGATGAAGATAGCTGTCGTCCAGTTTCCGGGGACGAACTGCGAGCATGAGACCCTGGTGGCGGCTCGGAGCGCTGGCCTCTCCGGCGAGATCTTCAGGTGGAATCGACCTGCAGAGGAGCTCTCCGACTTCGACGGTTACATAATCCCCGGCGGCTTCTCCTACCAGGACAGGCTCAGGGCCGGTGCCATCGCCTCAAAAGAGCCGGTGATGGAGTCCCTCCGGGAAGAGGCGGCAGACGGAAAGCCGATCATCGGGATCTGCAACGGCTTTCAGATCCTGGTGGAGTCGGGACTTCTTCCGGGCCTCGGGGGGGTGGACGTCGCCCTCGCCCAGAACGTGATGGTCTCGAAGGGCGAGATCGTGAGGCGCGGATTCTACTGCGCCTGGACGACCCTTCGGCACGAGGCTCCGCCCGAGAGGTGCAGCGGAAGCTTCCTTCTGAAGAAGGGCGATCTCGTCCGGATGCCCCTCGCTCACGCCGAGGGAAACCTGGTCACCGTCGACGAAGATCTGATGGAGAGGCTCAACGAGGAGAACCAGGTCATATTCCGGTACTGCGACGAGGGTGGGTGGGTGGAGGATGAGTTTCCCGTGAACGTCAACGGTAGCCTCGAGAGCATTGCAGCGATCTGCAATCCCGAGGGGAACGTTCTGGGGATGATGCCTCACCCCGAGAGGTCGTCCTTCGCCTGGCAGCTCCCTCCCACAGATCCGGGCAAATCCGCTGGAGATATGGGATCTCCGGGGCCCGGGAGAAGGATATTCGAGTCGATGAAGCGTTACATCGAGGTGAGGAGATGAAGATCAACCTTCGGATCTGGCTGAAGATACCGGACGCAGAGGCCGCCACCGTCAAAAACACCCTCCTTCGGAGGATGGGATATGAGGACGCCCTAGAGGGGCTGGGAAAAGAGAGGCTCTGGTCGATCGAGGTAGATGACTCCGTCGCTGATCCCGGAGACCTCGCAAGGAGGCTCGCTCGAGAGCTGGTGAACGAGAACAAGGAGAGCTACGCCGCCTCCGTCGACTCGATCGAGTTCGAGGGAGGGTACATCCCCGTCAAGGTGGGGCTTCACATTGAAGACGGCGAGGCCGTCTCCGCCCAAAACCGGCTTCGTAACCGGCTCGGCTTCGATATGGTGAGAGGCGTCGAGAGATCCGTCATCTGGAAGCTGGCCCTCAAGTCCGAGAAGCCCGAGAAGACGGCAGAGGAGATTGCAGAGAGGCTCCTCATAAACCCCCACAAGGACTTTTATGAGATCATGACCTGAAAGGAGGGAGATGACCTCCTACATCCAGCACCCCCTGCTGAAGGAGAAGGCCGTGGAGAGGCGGATGTTTCAGCTGGAGCTGGCATCCTCCGCCCTCCAGCGCTCTGCCCTCGTAGTCCTGCCGACGGGTTTAGGAAAAACAGTCGTCGCTCTGATGGTCCTTCTCGCGCGCCTCGACCGGGGAAAAGTTCTTTTCATGGCGCCCACCCGGCCCCTTGTGGAGCAGCACGCCTCTTTTCTGGAGAAGGTTTTGAAGGACAACTCCATCGTCGTCTCCTTCACAGGCGAGATCCCACCCGATCGGAGGAGGGAGATGTGGGAGGGGGCGAGGGTGATCATATCGACGCCTCAAGTGGTAGAAAACGACCTCCTCTCCCGGAGGATATCCCTCCGGGACGTCTCGTGCATCATCTTCGACGAGGCTCATCGGGCTGTCGGAAATTACGCCTACGTCTACATAGCGGAGAGGTACCAAAGGGAGGGAGAAGATCGGCTCGTCCTGGGGATCACAGCTAGCCCCGGAAGCAGCCTCGAGCGAATCGAGGAGGTATGCTCGAACATCGGGGCCGAAAGGATCGAGACGAAGACCGAAGCTGACCCCGACGTCTCTCCCTTCGTCCACGAGCGGGAGATCGAGGTGGTGAAGGTGACCGTCCCCGCGGACATCTTGAGGCTCCGATCCCTTCTCGAGGAGGTCCTGGAAGAGCGGGGAGAGGCCTTGGACCATCTGGGGGGTGCCGAGGGTTTTCGGATCCCAAAGAGAATGGACAGGACCTCGAAGAAAGAGCTTTTAGAGCTTCAGAAGAGGCTCCGGGGCTCCATCGCGAGAAGCCCGTCGCCTAGCCTCTACCAGGCGGTCTCGGTCCTGGCGGAGGTCTTGAAGCTGAAGCACGCCGTGGAGCTCGCCGAGACTCAAGGGGTCGACTCCCTCGCCCGGTACCTGGAGCGGCTCGATTCGGAGGCAGCGTCCAAAGGAGGGAGCAAGGCCGCAAAGAGGATCATGGAGGACCCTCGGGTGAGGGAGGCGGTCAGCGACCTCGCGAGGATGGACGTGGACCATCCGAAGCTTCTGGCGGTAAAAGACCTCGTCGGTGAGCAGCTTTCGGCCAAGGCCGACTCTCGGATCATGGTATTCACGAACTATCGGGATACGGCCAGCTCCGTCCTCGACTTTCTCCGGGATTCGGGGGACGAGATAATAAGGCCCGTCCGGTTCGTCGGCCAGTCCAGCCGGATCGCCGACGAGGGGCTGAGCCAGAAGAAGCAGGCGGAGATCCTCCAGAAGTTCCGGGACGGCGAGTACAACGTTCTCATCGCCACCTCCGTCGGAGAGGAGGGGATCGACATCCCTGCCACGGACATGGTTCTATTCTACGAGCCGGTCCCAAGCGAGATCAGGTCGATCCAGAGGAAGGGGAGGACGGGCCGGGCGAGGGCCGGCCGGGTCGTCGTCCTAGTGGCCAGGGGAACGAGGGATGAGGCCTACCGCTGGATCAGCGACCGCAAAGAGAAGAGCATGCGCCAGCAGATCCGGGAGATGAGCTGGCCGGACCGGCGGGAGGTGGGCGGCGCAGCAGGAGGAGGCGCAGGCTCCACCGCCTCCAGGGGCGCAAGGCAGCTGGAGATCGGCGAGGTCGGCGCTGCCATAGCGTCGTCTGATATGAACGAGCCGCCCTCCCTCCTCCCTTCCCGCCTCGACCGGCCCGAGGAGGACGAGGCCTCCGCCCTGGTGGCCGTCGACCCGAGGGAGAGGAGCCTTGCTCGGATGCTGGAGTCGATGGGGGTGGGGGTCACCCTGAAGGTTCTGGAGGTCGGCGACTACGTCGTAAGCGATCGGGTCGCCATCGAGAGGAAGACCGCAAACGACTTCATTGACTCTCTCATCGATCCGGGCCGTAACCTCTTCGGCCAAGTCCGGGACCTCGCCCGGACCTACGATAGGCCGATCCTGATCCTGGAGGGAAGAGACCTCTACACAAGACAGGTCCACCCCAACGCCATCCGGGGGGCTCTCGCCTCCATAGCCGTCGACTTCGGCGTCGCTATCATCCCCACCGCCGACGAGGATGAGACCGTCTCGGTGATCGCGGCGATCGCGCGGCGCGAGCAGCAGGCGAGGGGCGGCGCCCCCCAGGCCCACGGCAAGAAGACCCACAGGACCCTCAAAGAGCAGCAGGAGTACCTCGTCTCCTCGATCCCCGGCGTCGGAAACGCCGTGGCGAAAAATCTCCTCCGCCACTTCGGGTCCGTCGAGCGCGTCTTTGCGGCCACCACCGAGGAGCTGAAGGAGGTGCCTCTCGATCCTGTTGATGAAGACTTCGGCGTGTCCGATGGCGTATTCCACCTCGTCTTCAGTCGGCGGAGCGCCGAAAGAGTACTGGTCGATGTGGCGGGCGCTTCTCAGCCTGTGGAATAAGAGGGTCCATTCCTCTTCGAGCCGTCCTCTCCGGACGTAGTCCTCCAGGTAAAGCTCGATGCAGATGTGGCTCTTCTCCCGCAGCCCGTCTCTGAAGAGGACCGCCCGAGCGGCATGAAAGTAGCCCATGTAGACGGCCATAAGACCAGATCGATATGCTCCGGCCTCAAGGGTCTCTTTAGCCTCATCGACCCAAACGCGGGCCTGCTCCAGCGACCTATTGGCCTTCGCGTTGGAGGGGTCGGTCTCTCGGAGAAGGTTCTTTTTGAAGCAGTCTTCAAGGTTCAAGGCACTCACCTGCCAGGGTTTTCGTCTCTCTCATCAGGCCGATATAAAATGGAAGGTCCTCCTCCCGAAGCGATGCGAGCTTATCCCGAGTGAGGAGCAGGATGGTGACCTCGCAGCCGATGGCTGCGCTCAGATCTCTCTCCAGCCTTGCAGCCTCAAGCTCCGTATCCGGGCCGATCTCCTCCACCAGGAGCCAGAGGTCGAGGTCGCTCTCTGAGGTGTTCGTACCGGCCGACCAGCTTCCATAGAGGCCGATGCCAATCGCCCACTCCGGAAGCGAGACCCGCTCCTCCAGGGCCACCACGTTCAAAAACGCCTTCAAGGATCGGGTTTTAGCACCATCGATCACGGAGAAATCTCTGCCCTCCCTCTCCAGATAGCCCTCTCCGACCAGGATGGCGAGGTACCGTGAGGCGAGGCCCTTGTTGACCCCGGCCTCTCTCGCAGCCTCTGTGACCGTGAAGGGAGAGGTGATGAGGGCGTATCGCAGGAGCCTGATCCGCTCCTCAGAGCTGAGGAGTTCCGAGAGCATCGCTTTTATATTGTGTTTACGATACATAAACATTTTGTTTACGTATCATAAACACTTTGTTTACGATTCATAAACAAGCGTTTCAAGCGCTGCCGATCTCCGGGAGCCGACGGGCGGCGCCCGGCCCGCGCGTCCCCCCCCCCCGCTGCCATCGGCGCAGACCCAGGCCTGCGGCGCGAAATTTCGGGCGGCTTCCCGATCATCCTGACGGCATAAGAGTTCCCAAACACATAAACAGGAGTTAGATCTATAACCAAGCATCTTAAGTTAACCTCTATTTAGGAAGTAGAATGAGATGCGATCTAATAAAAGTCGGATTTATTCAAGTAAGATAATTAAGGCCGGAGCTTTGTTAGCTGATACTAAAGCCTTGCTGGCCAATTGGGATAATAGCCTCCCCCTTGTCGATAATCTGGCTAGATTCCGGCAGGAAAATATTTTTGGGAAAGCTTCTCGCTCAAGAGTCGAAGATATTCTTGATATATTTCGTCAGCGTTATTTAAACGAGGACGATGTTACGAAAGCCCTGGCCACATTCATAAATGGTGGATTGCCATCCGAGAGTCTAGATCGCATTCTGTACTATCATGCTGCAAGGGCCGATCCGTTGTTGCATGATTTTGTTATCGAATTAGTCCAGCCGAGATATGAGACTGGCCTTAGAGATCTTCATTTAGAAGATGCTGAAGGATGGATCAGGAAGAAAATTGATGAAGGTAAGACTCACAGCACCTGGTCTGAAAGCACCATAAGAAGATCCGCATCTGGGTTGATGACCACCCTTCGGGATTTTGGAGTTCTCCAGGGTGCAAGAAATAAGAGTTTAGCTCCGATCTATTTGCCCGCGGAGGCATTCTCTTACATCGCGTTTTACCTGAGCAAGATTCAGCCCTCAGGCAAGCGGCTCATCGAAGACCCTGATTGGAGTCTGTTCTTTCTGACATCCCAGACTGTAGAGCACTTTTTCATGGAAGCTCATCAGCTACATCTCTTAAATTACCAGGCAGCAGGTTCAGTTATCTTGATCACATTTCCAGCAGAATCACTAGAGGAGTACGCTCATGTTATCCTTGAAAGATCGAATTGAATTAATGGAGAACGATCTGATGGCAAGACCGTCAAAGATCAGCGTCTACCACGATCTGCCCTTTGCCATTCTGCGATACGATCCTCAAGACGAATGGCCTCTTAGAAATCAGCTTCGACTTTTAGAGACGAGACTTGAGGATTCCGGTAAAGAAGTGGTGACAATATCCCTAGCAGACCTGCTCTGGGAGGCGATAGAGAGGTCAGAAGGACTGGACGCCATCTTTGAACTGGAAAGGGAGATGGGATTTGAAAAAGCTCAGGAGCAGGTGACGACTTATCTATCTGATAGAGATTGGCAGCCACTTTCTGACCTTCTCGCAGAACATATGAGCGGCCTTGATCCTGAGAAGCATATAGTCTTTCTGACCAGAGCGGGATCTATGGCCCCGGCGATCTATTACATGTCCAAGTTGCTCGACGAGATGCATGGCCTCACCAAGGTCACAACCATTCTCTTTTATCCTGGAACTCTATCGGAGGGAAATACAGGCTTGCTTTTTATGAGTCTGAAGGACCGAGAGGTCCAGGGGAACTACAGGGTGAAGATCTATGGATGATCGATGGTGGTGTTGAAATGAATCTAATTGGAGAGCTTCTTTCAAGGGATTTGAGCCAAGATATCGAGGAGATAATAAAAGTCGATCAGTTTGACGAGCATACAGTTTACACAGAGATCACAGAATACGTCGCAACCGACCGGATTAAAGATCATTATCTGGAAATATTGAGGGCGATGGCGGAGGCTCCGGCAGAGCCTCACGAAGGCGTAGGGATCTGGATCTCTGGCTTCTTTGGATCAGGTAAGTCTTCTTTCGCGAAGAATTTGGGCTACGTTTTGGCAAATCCTTCGGTTCTGGGCAAAAGCTACAGCGAACTGTTCAAGGTTCAGCTCGATGATAACAGGATCAGCGAATATGTGGACTTCATCAATACAAAGATTCCAATCGAAGTGATCATGTTTGACGTCTCCAAGGCGTCGGAAGTCAAGAAAGGTGACGAGAAGATAGCAGAGATCGTCTATCGCGCCCTCCTCTCCAAGCTGGACTACGCCATGGATTACGATATATCCGACCTTGAGATCGAGCTTGAGGAAGAAGGAAATCTTGATCGGTTCATCAGCCTGTGTCCAGAGGTCAACGGGATCGAATGGAGCCGGGCCAGAAAGGGTGCCAAGAAGATCAATTACGCATCTGCCATCCTCAACAGGATGGACCCTGAGCATTTTCCCAAGCCCGACACCTGGGCCTTATCTCATCCTAGGAATACCTTGACCGTTGAGGATGTTGTCGAGCGGTCGTTTGATCTCATGGAGAAAAGACGGCCTGGCAAGGCGTTGGTCCTCATAATCGACGAGGTTGGCCAGTATGTTGCCCGAAGCGCTGATAGGATCGAAGATCTTCGAGCCCTCGTCGAGCAGTTCGGAAAGGTTAGCAAGAACCGACTCAAAGCAAAAAAGGCAGTCGCTCCTGTCTGGATTGCGGTCACTTCGCAGGAGAAGCTGGATGAGGTGGTGGCTGCGATAGACTCCAAGAGGGTCGATCTTGCGAAGCTTCAGGACCGTTTCAAGTACAGGATAGATCTTGCACCCTCGGACATTCGAGAGGTAGCTACCCGCAGGGTTCTTGCCAAGAAAGAAGACGCAATTCCCCTCCTGGAGAAGATGTACGATGAGTCCCAAGGACAGCTCAACCTTGCACTTCGCCTGGAGAGGACCGCCAAAAAGTCTGAAGTTAAGAAGGGCGACTTTGTCCAGTGTTACCCCTACCCCCCCCACTTTGTTGAGATCTCCATTGACATAATGTCAGGGATCAGGTTACAACCCGGAGCAGATCGGCATCTTGGCGGCAGCAACCGGACGATCATAAAACAGGCTCAGCAGATGCTGGTGAACGAGAGGACGAAGCTGGCGAAGAAGCCTGTAGGAACTCTCGTTACCATAGACAAGATCTTCGATATTGTCGAGGGGAACTTGTCGACGGAGAAGAGAAAGGATTTAGCGGACATCTTTGACCAATTCGGCGGCGATGGATCTATGGCATCCCGGGTCTCCAAGGTGGTCTGCCTTCTAGAATTCATCAGGGACCTCCCCAGAACCGAAGCAAATATCGCAGCTTGTATCGTAGACGCGATCGGAGAACAGGCTCCTCTGGCCGAAGTAAGAGATGCCTTGAAGTGCCTTCAAGAGGCGAAGTTTGTTCGAGAGACAGAAGAGGGCTGGAAACTTCAGACCGCTCAGGAGAAGAACTGGGAGACCGAGCGCAGAAGCCTGGAGCCGAGACCGCGAGATCGAAACGAGCTTCTCAAGAGCACTTTGGGGGATATCTTCAACGAGCCAGTTCTTAAAAGCTACAGATTCCAAAAGCTTAAGACTTTCAATATCGGATTGAGCTTCAATGGTTCTCAGATAAGTGATGGGCATGTATCCCTCTCCTTATTTGCATCTGAAGACGGCGACAGCTTTGAGAAGAGGCTTGAAGAGATCCGAAATGAGAGCAGATCTGAGGGTCACAA
>LGFT01000081.1 GCA_001509375.1 Methanothrix harundinacea
GGGATCCTTTCAAACTGGAAGAAATTCTTAATGCTGCAGAACAAGGCTAGAAATTAGCCTTGTTCTGCATGTCTATTTTTTGGGCTGTGAATAGTAACTAATAATAATAATATCCTAAAAAATTTTTAAAAAAACTCTTGACAAGAAAAAAAACTCCAGTTATTATTAATTAAAAATATACATGGCTGTATTTTCAAGGTAAAGAAGCCTTTAGTCAGGAATGAACCTGACTAGAGGCTATTATGTTTTCTTAAAAAGCAAAGGTGCTCCTAAAGGTGCAATGCTGCCGCCTTAAAGAAGCACCTTTTCCTTTTGGGTCATTGGCGCCCCGGCGGAAGAGGCCATTACAACACCTCCTTTTTAGCCGGGGCGTTTATTTTAAAAGCAATTTAAAAAAAAGGGAAGGAAGGAAGGAAGGAAGGAAGGTAAGTAAAATGAGACAGATTGCTATTTATGGTAAAGGCGGGATTGGTAAGTCGACCACTACCCAAAATTTAACAGCAGCTTTGGCCATTTTAGGTAAAAAGATCTTGCAAATTGGCTGCGACCCGAAAGCAGATTCTACCAGAATGTTAATGGGCGGCAAAAGACAGTCCAGTGTGCTGGATACGCTGCGCAAGGAAGGTGAAGTGAACCTGGATGAGGTTTTAAAGATTGGTTTTGGGGGCATAAAGTGTGTGGAATCAGGAGGTCCCGAGCCTGGCGTGGGTTGCGCCGGCCGGGGGATTATTACCTCCATCGGGATGTTGGAAAACCTGGGGGCTTATACCGATGACCTGGACTATGTCTTCTACGATGTTTTAGGTGACGTGGTTTGCGGTGGTTTTGCCATGCCTATCCGGGAAGGAAAGGCGAAGGAAATATATATTGTCGCTTCCGGGGAAATGATGGCTTTGTACGCGGCCAATAACATTTGCAAAGGAATTCAAAAGTTTGCCGAAACGGGCGTGACCCGGCTGGGAGGAATTATTTGCAACTCCCGGAACGTTGACCGGGAAAAGGAACTGGTTTCTGCTTTTGCCGATAAACTTGGCAGCCGGATGATCAAGTTTATCCCCCGGGATAATATTGTGCAGCAGGCAGAAATACGTAAGCAGACGGTGGTTCAGTACGCTCCGGATTCCACCCAGGCGCAAGCCTACCTTGATTTGGCCGGGAAAATAGACGAAAACAAGCATTTTGTCATTCCCCAACCCATGGAGTATGAAGAACTGGAACAATTAATGATTGATTGGGGGGTAATTGAATGAAAATGGTCAGGGCTATTATCAGGCCGGAAAGAGTTGATGCCGTAGCCGGCGCTTTAGAGGTAAACGGGTTTGTCGCCTTAACCAAAATTGATATTTTTGGCCGGGGAAAACAAAAGGGTCTTCAGGTAGGGACGGTAGTTTACGACAGCCTGCCCAAAACGATGTTGCTGGTGGTGGTGGAGGACCGTCAATTGGAACAGGTAGTTAATCTGATTGAAGAAAACGCCCGCACCGGTAATATTGGCGACGGAAAAATATTTATTACCCCGGTTGAGGAAGCTTATACCATTAGAACCGGGGAAAGGGGGTTGTAAAAGAAATGAAGGAAGTTTTGGCCGTCATTCAGATGAACAAAATGGAGTGCACTAAAGATGCTTTGGCGTTAATTGGTTTTCCTTCCTTTACCGCGTATAAGGCGTACGGCCGGGGAAAGCAGCGCGGCTTGCCGGTGGCCTACCCTGCTGAGCTTAAAGAAGAAGAGGTAAAAGAAAAAAGGATGAAATACCTGCCCAAGCGGATGATTTCTGTGGTGGTGGAAGACGAATTTGTGCCCGCGGTAGTAGCTTTGCTGATGAAGGTAAACCGGACCGGCAATATTGGCGACGGAAGAATATTTATCTGTCCGGTGGAGAACGCGCGACGCATTAGAACCGGAGAATCCGGAAAGGAGGCTGTCTCATGACTAAGCCGGCCAAGGAAAAAAAGCCCATAACAACTGAAGAGAGCCGGCGGGTGGTAGAGGAAATGTTTAAGGCCTTTCCCCAAAAGGCCGGCGAAAACCGCCGCCGGCACTTGGTCGTAAAGGATACCCGGGAAGCCCGGCAAAAAATTGAAGCTAACGACCGGGCCGTGCCGGGAGTTTTAACTAACCGGGGTTGCGCTTACGCCGGAACGAAAGGGGTTGTCTTCGGGCCGGTAAAAGATATTCTTGACCTTACCCACGGTCCGGTGGGGTGCGCTTACTATACCTGGGGTACGCGGCGAAATTTTTCCCGGCCGGCGGAGGGGGAAAATGATTTTGCCGGGTACTGTCTGACTACCGATATGATGGAGACTGACATTGTCTTTGGAGCCGAAAAGAAATTAGCCCAGGCCATTAGGGAAGCCTACGCCATCTTCAAGCCGGAGTGCATTGGGGTGTACGCCACCTGTCCGGTAGGGTTAATTGGCGACGATATGGAGATGGTCTGCAAGAGGGCCGCGGAGGATTTAAGGATTAAAATTATTCCGGTGAGGTGTGAAGGCTACCGGGGGGTAAGCCAGTCGGCCGGTCACCATCTGGCCTCTAATTCTTTAATGGAACATTTAATTGGCACTGAAGAACTGGCCGACCCGGGGCCTTTTGATCTTAATGTTTTTGGCGAGTACAACATTGGCGGCGACTACTGGATGATTAAAGAGCTTTTTGAGCGAATCGGCTACCGGATTGTCAGCCCTTTCACGGGAGACGCCTCCTTTCACCAGATTGCCAAGGCTCACCGGGCAAAGCTCAGTGTGCTTCTTTGCCACCGTTCCATCAATTATACCAACCGGATGATGGAGGAAAAGTTCGGCGTGCCCTGGCTGAAAATTAATTATTTGGGAATCAACGATTTAGTCAAAAGCTTCAGGGATATGGCCAAATTTTTTGACGACCCGGAATTAACCAGACGCACGGAAGAGGTGATTGCCCAGGAGATGGCCCGGATCACACCCATTATTGAGGGTTACAAAAAAAGGCTGGCCGGAAAAAGAGTGATGCTGCTGGTAGGCGGTTCGCGCGCCCACCACTTTAAGAACATGTTTGAGACCCTGGGCATGGAAGTGGTGGTGGCAGGCTATGAGTTTGCCCACCGGGATGATTATGAGGGAAGGGTGATCATTCCTGAGATTGTGCATACCGGCCGCGCCAAAATTTTAGAGGATATTAATTACGAGCGGGACCCAAGCGTTATCTCCGCTTATGATAACCAGACAATTAAAAGGAAAAAAGAAGAGATACCCAGTCTTATGGATTACGAAGGACTTCACCCACACCTCAAGGACGGCGAGATTGCCATTGATGATTACAACCATTACGAATGTGAATATCTGGTTAAAGAGTTGGGGATTGATTTATTTTGCTCGGGGATTAAGGATAAGTACGTTTTCCAAAAAATGCACATTCCTTCCCGGCAAATGCATTCGTATGACTACGGCGGGCCATACTCCGGATTCGAAGGCTATCTTAAGTTTGCCCGGGATATAGATATGGCGGTAAACAGTCCTACCTGGAAGTTTATCACGCCGCCCTGGAAGGAGAATAGAGATGCTTAACTACACGCCCAAAGAGATTGTAGAACGCAAAACGCTGGTGATTAATCCGGCCAAAACCTGCCAGCCCATTGGAGCCATCCTGGCCTCCAAGGGGATTCATAACTGTATGCCCTTAACCCACGGTTCGCAGGGCTGCTCCTCTTATTTACGGATGCTTCTCTCCCGCCACTACCGGGAACCTTCCATTGCCGCCACCAGTTCCTTTACGGAAGACACGGTGGTTTTTGGAGGGCGCAGCAACTTACGGGAGGCTGTTGAAAACATAATTGCCCTTTACCACCCGGAAGTAATTGCCATCAGCACCACCTGTTCTGCCGAAACAATCGGGGATGACGTGGCGAGCTTTATGGAAGAAATTAAGCAGGAAAGTTTTTTTGACCCGCGGATAAAAGTCATTATCTCTAATACACCAAGCTATGTGGGCTCCCACGTTACCGGATACGATAACATAGTTAAATCCATGACCCAAACCTTTCCGGTAAAAGGCGAGCCTAACGGTAAGCTCAATATCATCCCCGGTTTTATTGAACCAGGCGACATTAGAGAAATAAGGCGGCTGCTGGCCGTAATGGGGGTAAGCGCAATTGTTTTTCCAGATACGACAGATGTTTTTGATGCCCCCTTAACTCCCGAATCAGGCGGGCTCTATCCCCCCGGAGGAGCAACCATCACCGATTTAGAAGACGCGGCAAACTCCCTCGGAACGATTGCGCTGGGCAGGTGCGCGGGCAGTTCGGGGGCACTGGTGCTAAAGGGCCGGTTTGGCCTGCCCGCCGTAATTGGACCCGCCCCCATAGGCATTACCAACACCGACGCACTGGTAATGAATATAAGCCGTTTAACCGGCCTGCCTATTCCCAAAGAACTGGAAGACGAGCGGGGTCGGGTGGTAGATATGATGACCGACGCCCATCCCCACTTTCACGGCAAAAGGGTGGCGGTTTTTGGGGATCCGGATTTAGTCAGCGGGCTCGTCAGCCTGCTCGTAGATTTAGGGATGGAGCCGGTATTTGCCCTTACCGGCACTCCGGATAAACAATTTATCGCCGAAATAAACCAACTGTCTCCCGAATGCGAAGCTATTATCGGCGACTTATTTTTATTACACCAAAAAATCAAAAATAAGCCGGTTGATCTGCTAATTGGGAATTCTCACGGAAAGTACATTGCCCGGGCAGAAGATATTCCCCTGGTGAGGGCGGGTTTTCCCATTACTGACCGCGCTAATTTGCACTATTTTCCTATGGTGGGTTACGCCGGAGCAGCCAGATTGACCGAGATTATTGGCAATACCCTTTTGGAGCGTTTGGACCGGGACGCGGACGATTCTCACCTTGAATTGATCTTATAAAAAAAAAGGAGTGAATTTAAATGAACTTAGAAGTACTTAAAGACCGAAGGGACCATATCATTAAAAAAAGAAGTGAGATAAGGGATCTCCCGGCCTGTGAAAAAGAAAGCTTGGCGGGGGCGGTAAGCCAGCGGGCCTGCGTTTATTCCGGCGCCCGGGTTGTTTTAAACCCTATTACCGACGCTATTCATTTGGTGCACGGTCCGATTGGCTGCGCCAGTTATACCTGGGATATCCGGGGAAGCAAATCCGGGGGAGCGCAAACTTACCGCCATAGTTTTTCTACGGATTTACAGGAAGAAGATGTTATCTTCGGCGGGGCGGAAAAGCTCTACCAGGCCCTGAATGAACTGGTGGCGCGCTACCGGCCCCCGGCTGTCTTTGTTTACGCCACCTGTATCGTGGGCCTTATTGGTGATGATTTAAAGGCTGTCTGCAGACGCGTCACCGAAGAAACAGGCTGCACCATCATCCCGGTCCAGTCGGAAGGATTTAAAGGTAACAAAGTAGAGGGACATAAAGCTGCCTGCGACGCTCTTTTTGATTATCTCATTGGAACAGCAACCAGGGATAATAACTATCCTTACGTGGTAAACCTGATGGGCGAGTATAACGTGGCCGGTGATTTCTGGGCTATTGAACCTTATTTTAAAGAAATGGGAGTAAGAATAGGGGCTACCTTTACCGGTAACGCCAAAGTAAATGATCTAAGGAGCGCCCATGGCGCTAAATTAAATCTGGTCCAATGCACCGGGACGGTTACTTATCTGGCCTAAAAAATGGAACAGAAATATGGCCTCCCCTGGCGCAAGGTTAGTTTTTTTGGTCTGGAGGGGATGGAAGAGGCCCTGCTTACCACGGCCACCTTTTTTAGGAACAGGTTGATGCTCGACCGGGCAAAGGAAATTATCCGGCAGGAAAAAAAGAAGATTTTTGGACCCTTAATTTTTTATAAAAGAAGGCTGCAAGGAAAAACAGCCGCTATTTACATGGGGGGAGCAGCAAAAGCCCTGGCCTTAATTAAAACTTTCAAGCTTTTAGGAATGGAAACGGTTTTAGTCGGAACGCAGTCAGGAAAAAGGGACGATTATGCTCAGTTAATGGCGTTCAGCTGCGGCGCGGATCATTCTTTTTTCATACCATCCCTCCTTCTCGTAATCGAAGGTTTTAACCGAATTGTATTTAAAGGAACCTTGCGGCCATTATGCTTTGCTCTTGGAATGCAGGTGTACCTTAGCCGCCTTAAGTGTGCTAAATAAAGACTATAAGGACTGGATTTTGAACAAGCCGGCGGTAATCATTCAAGACGCAAAAAGAACTATCAAAACGGGAAACTGGTATGAGTATCCAGTATCT
>LGFT01000004.1 GCA_001509375.1 Methanothrix harundinacea
GGGGTGGGAAAAAGCATCTCCGAAGACCTGTGGCAGATGGGGTTTCGCAAGGTTGAGGAGTTGAATCAACGGGACCCGGAGGAGCTTTACCAGAGGTTCTGTATTATGAAGCAGAAGCCTGTGGACCGTTGCATGCTCTACGTCTTCCGCCGTGCGGTCTACTACGCGTCCCACCGGGACCACGATCCAGAATTGCTCAAATGGTGGAACTGGAAAGACGGCGCCCGCAGACGATGATTGGCGCGGCGGAGACGAGGCACAGCTCTTCTTTGGTATCATAATCCGGTATAATTATATAAAAATCTATATGGGTATGGATTGCCGTCTTGAACCACTTGTAAAAAAATAGAAATCATACGCGGCAGATGTGTGGCGTCTGAGGAAGGTCGCCAGCCCAGCTCAATAGATCGCGTTCTGGTAGAGGAGGACGCCCCAGAGGGCGCCGAGAGCCATGATCGCCGCCGCTGACCGCCGGAGGCCCAGATCGTAGTAGGTGATCCCCACCGCCACCATGATGGCGACGTTCATCATCGCGGTCGTGGGCTCTATGGCGCCGTTCCTGTTAACAAAGCCGCTCCAGACCTGGGGCAGGAGGGCGAAGGCCCCCATCACCGATCCCATGGTGAGCATAAGATCATGCCAAGTCAACTTCGTCTTCCTTTTTCCTATTCAGACTCCAAAGCTGCTTTCTTTTCAGCTTTTATCGATTAATCTGGCTGACAATTGCTTTATTATCACAATCTTTCTGAATTTGATCTATCCCATATCAATATGTCGGCCAGAGATCTCTTTATATGGCTATACTGAGGCGAATATGATTATATCTGTAAATTAATCAAATATCGCCTTCCAACAATTCAATCACAATTTGAATTGAGATTGAATGTATTCTACCCGGATTAATTGCAATTCAATGAAGATAAACCTTTTGATCAGAATCATATCTCACATATCTGATTATATTGGTCTGATTTTAGTAATTTCATATTTTATTGTTAAATCAACCAGAATAAACGGTTAAAATGAAATTAAAGTTTAATTGGACATAATTTCCTTATAAAAATGTATTTTTAAAGGCTAAATAAGAAAAGAGTGACTCTGAGTCGGGAAAACAAAATCTCCAAGTCAAATGGGGCGAAGATTGGGATAAAGTTGTCCTGATCCCCGAGGCTTCAGCCAGAAAGGTCATTCCTTCATCCGAGATCCCCCCGGAGGCAGAAAGCTCACGATAGCATCGATGGAGGCGACGGACTTGAGGTACCTTCGGTCCTCCTCCTTCTCTGCGAAGCTTCGATAGATCCTCTTTGCCAGATCCTCGGGGCTGAACTCTCCGGGCTCGACCTCTACGACCGGGTCGGCCTTAGGCTTGATCGCCGAGACGGGGCCGCCGATGAGCTGGTCGCCCGCGATCCCCACGGCGACGCCGGCGGGAACATTCCTGAAGTAGCGACGCTCGCCCCTTATGACGAAGGCGCCCTTCTTTATGAACTCGCCAGGCCCAGGGGTTTTGGTCACCTGCTCGGCATTAACGAGATAGCAATCCCCCTCGAAGAACCCCTCCTTCCAGACGCTAGAGTAGCTGACGGCGAACTGTGCCGCCTCCTCCTGGGTCAATTCGGGGACCTCCTCGCCCATCGTCTTGATGACGGTTAAAGGGGCACCTGGAGCGTCGGTGTGGAGAGCCAAGTCCCTCTTTTCGAGGTACTTGGCATAGATCTCCTCATTGCTGGAGGCGTCCCTTCCCCCGATGACGAGAAAGCCGTCTGACGAATAGAACCAGCGGAACCTCTCGTACCACCTCGGCTTTCGTCGCCGGGCGACCTTCCTCGTCTTGACCTTTTCGGGGGCGGCCCTTCTCTCGATGATCTTCTTCGTCTCTTCGAGAGCCTTCTCCGCCCCCTCTCTTTTTTTCGTCTGCTCCTTCGCCCTGTCGTAGTACCGCTGGGCGTTCTGGGGAACGGTGAGGTTTGCGTTCAGCTCGAGCTCCGGTCCCCCCTCGTCGAGGCGAAGGCGAAGCTCGCCCTGGTAGTCGAGGGAGAGGATCTTATCGGCTATGGGAAGGCCTGAGGTCTTGATCTTCGCCCAGATCTCCGAGTAGGAATAATCTTTATCGAGGGCCCCGGATATGGCGGAGAGGATCGCCTCGATCTCGCCGTACCGCTCATAGATCTTCTCCCCCAGGGCGGCGTACTCTCTTCCCTTCTCTCGAAACTCCTGGATCGAACGCTCCTGCATCTCCTTTCTTCGCTCAAGACTCGACTTCGGCTTCGGCCTCTCCGCCTCCTCGAAAGAGAAGTATTCGTCTAGGGCCCGGCTGAAGCTCTCAAACTCCCGCCGCGAGAGGTTGCCATAGATCATCAGGGGCGCTGGCAAGACATCGACGACCTCGACCTCGTCGATAACGAAGTGTGGATCAGTCTGGGCGAGGCCGAAGACCTCTCCCAGGGCCCGATGGACCCGATCTATCTCCTCGCCGGTTAAGGAGTAAGCTGGCTCCGTCTTGTTAATCCCTGTTCTGAGACAGACCTCCTCGGCGTAGGTCCCTCCCATGTTCAGACCCCGAACAAGGGTTCTCACCAGCTCCGACTCCGACTGCGCCAGGAGGAGGGAGAGGTCGTTTCTCGAGACGGTCCGGGGGTCGAGCTGCTCCTCCCGGTACTGGTACTTCTCGCCAGCCAGGAGCTTTCTGTCCCGGAAGGCCAGCGGCCGCAGCGGGAGAACGATCCTCCCGTAATCGTCGAGGAGGAGGACGTTCCCCTTGGGGAAGATCTCGGCGATGAGAATGTACCGATCGTCCCCACGCTCGATCACGATCTCCACCACTCGGTCGAAGCCGTGCTGGCGGACCCCCACCACCCTGCCGCCGGTGAGCCGGCTTCGGAGCATTGTGGGAAACTGAGGCGGCATCTTGGGAGCTTCCCGAGGCTTCTCGGTAAGGTGGATCCGCCTCCCGGCCTCCAGGAGAAGGTCGAGCTTTCCCTGCCCTGGGGACTGAAAGGAGATAATCACCCTGTCGGGGGCCAGCTGGTAGGCCTTGCCCACGAACCCCCCCACCAGCTTCTCCCGCAGCTCCTCGACGACCGCCGCCACGTCCACGTTGCTCATCGCCTTCTTCATAATGGCCGAAAAGGGCGATGGAAAGATAAATAGTTGCGGCCGTCCCACCAGATGATGGACCTAGGCCGATATCTCGCAGACGAGATGCTCATGAGGCTCGCCCGGTGGCTGAGGATGGCGGGCCACGACGTCTCTAACCCGCCTGAGGGGGCCGACGACTCGGACCTGATCGAGCTCGCCCTGGCGGAGGGGAGGACCCTTCTCACGAGGGATAAGCTCCTTGCGAGGCGGTGCGAGAATGCGGGGGCCAGCTGTCTTCTTGTGAGATCACCACACCTCGATGAGCAGCTTTCGGAGCTCTGGGCGGCGGGGGTCTCCATGAAGCTGAAGCCGAGGCCGGAGAGGTGTACCCTCTGCAATGGGATCCTCCGAAAAGTGGGGACGAGGAAGATCGATGATTCCTCCAGTCCGGTGGATAACGACGACGCCCTCTGGAGGTGCGAGGTCTGCGGCAAGCTCTACTGGCGGGGAGCTCACTGGCAGGGGATCAGAGAGAGGCTGGAGGGGAGAGGCCGGTGACCTTCCAAACGAAGCTGAATTTATCTCTATTCATATTTAATTATAGTATCTATTCGCTCCAAGAATTCGTTTAGAGTCGTGATGCGTCCTTGGAATGAGATCTTCCTCTCAGAGATTAAGGTCTCCCAAGCCGTCCCTCCACCTCCCGGAGCTGCACCTCCAGCTTCTTCTGGCCGATGGCGTTGGTGAGGTCGCCCCGGGTCCTCTCGAGGAGGGATCGGGCCATGTCCCCCTTCCGCCGCAGCCCCTTGGTGATGGCGTCGGGATAGTCGAATAACATCAAAAGGTGATATATCTCCTCCATCGCCTCCAGGTAGACCTCCCCCTCCTCGGGCCTCCCCTGCCTGATCAGGTCCAGAATGTGCCTTCTCAGCTCACCTGTCGTGTCGCCCAGGCCCCCGAGGTAGCTCGTCATCTCGACGCCGACCTCCTCAGGGGTCGGAGTCGCTTGTTCTGTGATGATGGAGAATACGATCCTCGCCTCGGCGTACTCCTGCTCTGCGCCGTCGACGAATCCGGCGTATCGGACGTCGGGATGGTCAGCCAGAAGGTCGGTGATCCTGGCCAAGACATCTCCGGCTTTGTCGGTCAATTCCTGGGCTCTGTCGAACTCTGCCCGGTGGATCGACCTTATGGCAGCCCCACACCTCCTGATCACGACCCTGGTGAGAGCGAGCGCCTCCTCCCTCGCCTGGTCTTTAGCCTCGAAGTAGCGTGAGATGTCTTCGGAGAGGTCGTCGAGGGATGAGATCATTGAAGGTCACTCCAGATGGTCCAAGAAAGTCTTCAGGTTTCTCATGGACTGGACTCCCTGGACCAGGGTCCGGGCCTCGGTCACGAACCGGCCTTCATACCCGTTGAGGGCTTTTGCTACCCTCGACCAGTTGACGTTTCCGCTCTTGACCGGGAGGTGCTCGTCTCTTGCGCCCTTGTTGTCGTGGACATGGACGTGGACCATTTTTTCTTTGAGAGGCAGGAACGAGTCGACGTTCCCATTGGTGTTGGCGTGGCCGACGTCGAAGACGAAGCCCAGGTTCTCCCGGCGGACGTTCTCCAGCATCCCCAGAATCTCCTCTGGTGTCCTTCCCAGCATCGACTCTATGTTCAGCATATTCTCGACCGCTATGATCATCCCGAACTCATTGGCATGGTCGCAGATCTCTTGTAGACCCAAAATGTTCTGCTCCCAGGCCCGGTCGGGCATCTGCTTACCCAGTGGGGAGAGGTATCCGGGATGGACGACGGCGAGGCTGGAAAACTCCGAGGCCAGGCTGATGCAGGCCTTCATCTGCCGGATCGTCTCTTCCCAGATCGGCTGGTTCATGCTTGCGAGGTTCAGATCGGAGTAGGGGAGATGGATGGAGATGACGAGGTTGGTCGTCTCGACGATCTCCCGGGCGAGGGGCATAGTCTCCGCCGTCAGCCTCTGCTTGCCTTCGTTGACTATCTCCCAGCCGGAATAGCCGAGATCCTCCAGTTGATACGCCCAGTCGAAAGGCTGGTCTACGAGGGCGCTGGACGAAAAGCTAAACATGCTCCTCCGCAAGGTCGATCTCCTCTATGGGCCTTCCCTCCGAGGTCCGCGGCGCGAGCCAGTTTATGAGGGTCGCTGGTCCTCTGATCTGAACGTGGATCGAGCCGAGGGGCTCCTCCTCGGGAGGGAAGTTTATTCTGGAAACAGTGGCTGCTTGCTTGTTCAGCCTGAACTGCACGGCGTCGCCGACCACTCCTTGGAGCATCACCGATCGCGCCGTGTCAAGGATTCTCTGCACCCTCAGGAGTCGGCGGAAGGTTGAGAGAGTTTCTGTGCCTCCTCGCCCCTCGATCCGGCCTCCTCGACGGGAGAGTTCGATCCCAGGAAATAGGTTTTCCAGGGCGCATGCCACCTTTTCGGGGCTTTCGGTGGGCCTGACGGCCGCGCTCAGGGACAGCTCGATCATCATCTCCCTCGGTTTTTCGTTCTGGTATTTTAGGTTTCGGAATTTAGGACTGGATGGCTGAGATGTCGATGGTGCCGGGGAAGATGAGCTGGCGAGAATATCAGACGCTGCTCGTTCTGAACCGCAGGATTGCGGCGATCCCGCCGAAAGCCCGATAGAGCTGGGCCCCCTCCTCGAAGTCGGTGGATATGATCTTGACTTCGCTTCCGCTCTCATCGGCCATCCTTGAGAGGTCTGCTATGATGTCCACCTCGCCGGTGATCTCCAGCTGAGATCCGCACTTGGGGCAGTTCTCCGGTGGAGGGCTGTTCGGGGACCTCGTCTCATCCTTCGCATAATCGCAGCTGGCATTGGTGCAGCGGATCGTTGCTCTGGTCTTTCTGAGGTCCTCGGATAGTAGGAGGGTGTCGACCGCCCCCATGGTCAGGTTCTGCCTGACCTCCTTCTCCCCATAGGAGGCGAGCCCCTTGTCGCTCACCAGCTCCTTCATGAACCTCCTCATGACGAGCTTCTCCTGGGTCAGCTCCAGGTCGAGGAGCCTATCCTGGGCCGCCTCCACCAGCTCGTAGAGTCCCGACTCGTCGGTGTAGGTGACGTCCAGGGCTTCCAGGATCTTCTGTTGAAGCTCGTGGTGAAGGAACGAGCCATTGACGAACTCCTCCTTCGTGGGGGACGGCCCTCCGATCAGGATTCCCTCCAGGTCGTCTCTATCGATCGGAAGGAAAGCCTCGGTGGCGCTATCTCCTATCCTCTTGTAGAAGTCGTGGATCGCGATCAGCCTCAGCTGCTGGAATCTCCGGCTGCTCTGGCCGCCCTTTCTCTGCTTTCCCGGGACTGAAGAGGTGAGATGCTTTATCGCTTCGACCTGTTTTCCTTTCAGGGTCCCGATCGTCGCCTCCCTTCTATCCAGGACTATCAGGCCGAAGGTCTTCTTATCCGCCAGCATATCTTCGAGGGGGGTCAGAAGGAAGGAGGAATCGCAGTGGTAGCGGTAGGTTACTATCGGCTCGGGCGGCTCCAGGACCTTGGAGTACATGTCTGTCTTGTTGCTGCCGACGTCGACGGCCCCCACGAATATGACGACCCCATTGGGCGGGGGCCTTGGGATGAGGCGGAGCCTGGCCATCACCGACTCGAGGGCGCTCTGGACATTTGTGCGGGTCAGCTTGGATTTGATGTTGGACGCTTGACCGTGCTCGTCCCGCAGCTGAGCAGTCACGTCCGAGATCTGCTTGTCGGGAGGGATGTAGAGAGAGATAAGCTCTGTACCTCTCCCGCTCTTGCTCCTCAGATCTTCGAGCAGACGTTTGAATTCGTACTTCTCTTGGGCGGTAAATTCCATCTGGTATCTCCTCAAAAGGGCCAGTAAATGGCGGCATGATAGATATGCGGACGTCCTGGGCGGACGGACGTTTCAGAGGCAAGAGGGGGAAGGGCCTTATGTAGGTTTCGCCATAAAGGACTCCAAATACACACTGATGACCCGGAACTGCCAGATTTCCTGGCCTATACCTCAAAAAGCCAGAGTCTCCGAACCTGTTTTCTTCCTCAGGACAAGCCCTTTAACTTCTGAGGATCTCCTGTCGAATATGGAAAAGAAGATCGCGGTGATCGGCGGAACCGGAATCGAGATCGAAGGTGAAGCCCTCTTCATCGATACCCCCTATGGCAGCGTGATGTCGAGGCTTACGAAATTGGGCGATGAAGAGGTACTCTTCATCCCTCGCCACGGTGAGGGCCATATTCCTCCCCATCGGGTGAACTACAGGGCCCTTCTCTGGGCTGCGAAAGCCTGGGGGGCTCTTCGGGTCATATCCACCAACACCGTGGGGACTATGTCATGGCACCAGGTGGGAAGCTTCGTCGTCCCCGCTGACTTCGTGGAGTTTACCAAGTCTCGTCCTTCGACCTTCTTCGAGGAGGAGGCGGTTCATGTAGATCTGACGAATCCCTACTGCCCCGAGGTGAGGCGATCCCTAATCGAGGGCGCGAATGACGCGGGCGCTCTGGTTGCCACTGGGATCTACGTCTGCACCGAGGGACCGCATCTGGAGAGCCCCGCCACGATCGGGATGCTGAGAAGCTTCGGCGACGTCGTGGGAATGACGGGCTATCCAGAGGTCGTCCTGGCCCGGGAGCTGGAGCTATGTTACGCCTCGATATGCATCGTCACCAACCCCGCCGCCGGGATGAGGAGAGATGCCATGTCCGCGGCGGAGATCACAGGCGAGATGGCAAAATCCGCCCGTCTTTTGAGAGATATCGTAGGAGCCGCAATTTCGATGATGCCCGAGGAGAGGCGCTGTCAGTGCGACCGAGCTCTCACTGAGGCGAGGCTATGATAGCCTGTTTTAGGTCGATCTGCACGGATTGGAGCAGGAGCCGAAGACATACATCTACCTTTAGACATAGGTCTTTTCCTTTTTGCAAACCAAGACCAGAAAATCAGGAATCCGAGCGCCATCAAGCCGCTCTGGATAGAGTATGGACCAAGATTCAGGAGGTTCAGGTTCCACCAACTGCAAAAGGCGAAATCCGCAAGAGATCAAGGAGTTCACAGTATCGCCTAGGGTCCGATGGAAGGCTATTGTAGGTTCCATCCCTGATTTTGGGCTCCAGGGGACGAGAAACGGTCCCCTCTCGAAATAGCGGTCGACTTTTCTGTACAGCTTTTTTCCTTCTCCGTCCTTCACCCAGCCGAATACGGGGGTGGAAAAACACGGGTGGTTTACGATGTGGAGATAAATGCCACCAGGCTGTAAAAGACGGCTGAATTCCCTGAAGGCCCCCTCGAAATCTGCGGCGTCCTGGATGACATTGTTGGTGACTACAGCGTCAAAAGAACGGTCGGCCAAAAAGGGCAGAGAAGCTATATCTCCGTTATGATATGTGACCGATAAGGGGTCGGGTTGCTCTTCTGCCAGAGCAAGGGCCAACATCCGATGAGAACACTCCACAGCTGTAACAACGGCACCACGTTTGGCCAATTTCCGGCTCAGGTAGCCGTCGCCACAGCCGGCATCGAGTATGCGTTTCCCCCCGATATCTCCCAGCGTCTCAAATATTATAGGATCCAATAAATCTCGGCGGTTAGGGTCCTCCCCTCCGAAATTCCGGTGCCACGCATCTGCATTGCAGTTCCACCTTTCTGTGCTGTCATTCTGGGTATAACGCATCAGGTCTCCCCTCACTGCAATCAGGGTTTAACCGCTCTTCTTCAGTCTGCCCAGAATGGCCCGGCTGGGAACAGGCGATGATGCGTAACGTGTAGCCTAGAGAACGGTGACGCTGATGCTCGCCTGGCCGCTGGTTCCGGCTCCATCGATGACCGTCAGGATGACGGTGTAACGCCCGTTGCTCATCTCCGAGGGCGGCTTCGAGAAGGACCTCTCGGTGGAGAGGGATCCGTCCAAAGACGACGACCAGCGATAAGAGTAGGGCGTCTTCCCGCCCGTCGCCTCGCCGTCGAACTTCACGGCCTCGTCGCCGGATAAGATCGAGCCTGTGGCGGGCGAGATTATCGATACCACCAGCTCTGAGATCTGCTCGTCTGATGAGCCAGATGGCGTCCCTTCTTCGCTCTGATCCGAGCAGCCTGCCACGATGCAGGCTGCAAGGCAGATCAATAGAGAGATCGTCTTCGCGTTCATGATCGTTCAGAGATTTTGTTCAGGCGCTGAGGAGCTGGTCAGTGATCTTCTTTGCGGCCTGAACCGCCGGCGAGTCGTCGGGGAGGTCGAAGACCGTCTTCCCTTCGTAGGCGATATCTGTGAAATTGGGATCCTCGGGGATCGTGCCCAGGTACTTGAACCCCAGGCTCTCTGCGGTCTCTTTGACCTTCTCCAGCATATCGGGCCTGGTCTTGTTGGCGACGACGTAGTAGTTCCCGATCTCAGCCCCCACCTCAGCGGCCACATCTTTGATCCGCTTGAGGGTGTCCAGGCTCACCTTGCTCGCGTCGGTCACGATTACGGCGTCGTGGATCCTGCCCGAGGTCTTCCTCGCGATGTGCTCCACCCCGGCCTCGCAGTCCATGAGGAGGTATTTGTAGGCCTCTCCCTCGACGGTCTTCTCGAAGACCGCCTGGAGGAGGTCGTTTACTGCGCAGAAGCAGCCCGCACCCTCCCCCCGGCCCATGATGAGCATATCGTAGCCGTCCTGCTCACCCTCCATCAGGAGAGTTTCGAAGAGGTTCTGGAATATATCGATCCCTGTCAGCTCTGGGCTCTCTTCCCGTTGCCGCTTGTACTTCTGCAGCATATCGGAGAGGGTCGGAGTCCCCTCCGCTCCCAGGAGGCATGCAAGACACTCGTTGGCGTCGGCGTCGATGGCCAACACCTCTCCCTCATTCCGCTTGACCAGCTCGCGCAGGATAAGGGCAGTGAGGGTGGTCTTGCCGGTGCCGCCTTTGCCGAAGAATCCCAGGATCTTCATGAGGCAACGGGCCCCGCGAGAATTTCTGTCTTCCTGATCTCCACCCTGCGCAGCGGGTAGATCTCTTTTGCATCCCTGTAAATGTCGAGAGAGAGCCTTCCGAGGACGACCTCCTGGATGAACTGGTTGAGGTCGAGGGCTCCCGCCTTCTCCTGAATTATGCTCGTGGCGATGTTTCTGATCGACTTGACCTGGGTGGTCCTCGCCCTCTTGACGGTGAAACAGCTCGGCTTGACCCTGACCTTGTAGCCGTCGCTGGTGGTGACGTCGATGATGGAGTCAATCCGTGAAGTCCTCCTCTTGACCAGGGACCGGACGTAATCGCTCGTAAGCTCATGGCCCACGAAACTGGTGTAGGCTGAGTCTCCGGCCACTTGGTCCACCTTGAACTTGAGCTTGGTGTTCTGTTTGGAGAAGTTGTTCGTCAGCTCCCCCAAAGTGGTCTCTATGATCCTTCCCATCAGCTTGCTCGGATCGCTGGCCAGGGTCTCCCCGACGGGAGACTTTCCGAACATATCAGGACCCACGACTTTGTACCACTGCTTGGTCTTGACCTTCCTGCTGTCAGACTTTCTCTGTGACCTTCTAGCCAATAAATATCCTCCAGTAAGGGTAATTGCTTCAGATAGCTTCAGAGTAGACCCAAGCTTACTGTATATAAAGAGATCGCCCCTTCCACCGAATATGGGAGGAAGGGGCGGGCCCGGTCAGCAGTCGAAGGGCCAGACGTAGATGTAGACGTAATTGCTCCAGTCGTTGCACTGGTAGCAGAGCAGGTGCCAGCCAGGGGCGTTGCTCTTAAACCAGGTAGTATACCACCCCTCCTTCTTGTAGCCGAGGCTCTTCACCTCGGGGGCGCAGTAGTACCCGGACTTGCAGGGCGGCCACTCGAAGGACCAGTACATCCCCGGCCGCTTGATCTTGGACCAGAGCTGAAGCCACTCGCCCTTCTGGGTGCTGGCCACCGTCGTCAGCTTGTTAGGGCGGATCTGGACGAAGTACTCGTTGTACTTCGATGCGGCCATCGGCGTATAGACCAGCCCGAAATCGGATATGGTGTCGGTGCCTTCGCCGTAGCCGGGAGGCGATATGCTGCCCTTGCCGTCGTAGCTGTATCCGGTGGCGTAACTGCCGCAGCCAGTGGCATAAACGCCATAGCCTGAAACCCCGGCGTTCGGGGCACAGGCGCCCATACTATCGGTTGAATAGCTGTTGTATCCGGATCCATCGGTGGAGCCGCTGTAATCTGGAGCTGGCAGCCGCAGGTCTGTTGGCATCAGCCCTTCAGATACGGGGTCTGGTGGCGTGGGCGTGGCCGAGCCGAGGTTCGTCGAGAGGCCGCCGCTGCTCAAAGACGACGACGATGGCTTTGTCTGAGGCGCCTCTATCTTCGAATAGCTCGGATTCTTCTCTTCCGCGTATGATCCGCCATCGGGCCAGACATAAATGTAGACGTAGTTGCTGGACTTGTCGCAGTGGAAGCAGATTATATGCCAGCCTGGATCATCACCTTTGAACCAGCCCTTGAGATAGTCGGGCCAGGTCCAGAAACACCAGTTGACCGTCGGTGTGAGCTTGTTCGGGTACCACTCGTAGACGAAGAAGTTTCCAGTATAGGCGACCTTCGCCCAGAGAGGAAGATACCCACCGTTGCTGCAGCCCGCCACCGTCGTAACGCCGTCGCGAGTCTGGACATAGAGCTTGTTCTGAGATTCGGCCGAGCCGGGCCAGTACCATGAGCCAGAGCCGGTTCCTGAAGTCCCATCCATACTGGACAGGACGGTCTCAGGAGGCGTGGCCGAGGTGAAGCTCAGTCGTTCGTCGGGAGATAAGCTGTACATATCTGGCGTCCCGAAGTCCAGCTCCGTGGGCGAATAGCCCTCCTCGTAAGGCCCTTTCAGGCTCGGAGCCTCGGCGTGGTACGATCCCATGGTATTGGTCGAGGCCGATCCTCCTGATTGTTCAACAGTCCCTACCGCGCCGAGGGCCGTCGGCGCCAACGCCAAAAGCGCTATCGCAAGATAAACTAAGCATTTCATGCTACCCCCTCCAAAACTCCCTTCGTTTCAGATCAACCCATTTAAGGCACTTATCTATTTAATATTTTTCGACTCGATCGGACGATAATCCCGCCCTTCCCACCAGGAGATGGTCATCGGTCCAATCTATGATATGAGATTGGATTTATAGCTATGGCAGGATGCCGCCATGAGACCGGTTTGAGCAACAAGTTTAATCTACAAGTTCTCTCAGAAATAATACGAAAAATATAGCTCCAGATCTGACCTTCTGGGCGCTTTTTATGCAGGTATCGCCTTATGACACCCAGATTCGAAGAGGAGATAAGTCTCATCAAGAAGGTCATAGTGGACTTCGGTGAGGGTCGCAGATCTAACCTGGCCATCATATCCGACCCCTTCTACGGTGAGTCAGAGCTGATGGATAGGGTCGAGGGGATGATAGAAGATGTGTGTATCAGGATCAACGCCCAATCTCTTATCCAAAGCCTTGAGATTCTGAAGGACTCACCCGGAAAGATCGTGATCGTCGAAGAGGCCCACCGCCTCTACCGCCGAACGATCGGCGGCTTTGACGCGATGAACCGGTTTTTGAATATGCTTCTCTTTTCGGATCGGCTCTTCATCACCACCTGGAACAGCGCTTCCTGGAGGTACCTCGATGAGGTCCTGGGCCTCGGGCGTCATTTCCCCCAGAAGGTCAGCCTATCCAAGATGAAGACAGATGAGATCCGGGAGATGCTCCTCTCCGGCTACGAGGAGGGAGAGCTGACCTTCCTCGAGGGAGAGAGGGGTGACGAGGAGAAACGGAAGATCTTGAAGTGGGCAGGCCGCAAAAAGGCCCTGATGGGCCACAGCCTCGAGATACCTTACCCGATGGTCGACGTGGGATCGATCAGGTCCCACCTCGACAGGAGCGAGAAGAAGTCGCCCGATGAGGTCTTCTTCGAGAAGCTCGCCCGGATCTCCGACGGAAACCCCGGAGTCGCCGAGCTCCTCTGGAAAGAGGCTTTGGACTATCCTGAGGTCAGAAACGCCCTGAAGGACCCACCATCCATCGATCTCAGCCGCGAAGAGTCCTTCGCCCTCAGCATCGTCCTTTCCATGGGGTCAGCAAAGCTCGCTTATCTCTCAGATGTTCTGGAGCCATTGGGGATCTCTGCCCAGAATATCGCAAACCTCTTGGAAGAGAGGGGGCTCGTCTCCATCGACGGAGAGGTGGCGTCGATGAGGGCCGAGGCCCTGAAGAGCGCTCTTGAGCACCTCCGAAGGCTGAGGCTGGTGTGGTAGGATGGCAGATAATTCGGTGGCAGCGTACTCAAACCTCTCAGGGTCCGCGAACGTCCCTTCAAACATCCCGGACCTGGGCATCAACTCGTACACCGTGATCAACGCCCTTCTGGTTCTGGCCCTGGCCTACGTCGCCGCCCGCATCGCCGTCTTCCTCCTGACGGCCCTTTCTGAGAGGGTCTATGAGCATCGGATCACCGTCAAGATGACGATCCCCATCGCGAAGTTCATCATCTACGGCTTCGCCTTATACCACATCGCGGGGTCGGTCTTCCAGCTCTCCGCCGTCCAGCTGGTGGCCTTCTGGGGCATAGCGGGCGCCGCGATAGGTTTCGGCCTCAAGGATAGGGTCGCCGAGATTGTAGGAGGGATAGTCATCGTCCTGGACAAACCCTACCAGGTCGGCGACAAGGTGACCATCGAGGACTATTACGGCGAGGTCCGGGACATAGGGATTAGGGCGACGAGGCTAGTCACCCCCGATGACAACCTGGTCTCGGTCTCGAATCAACAGGCTCTCAACCAGATCCTGGCTAACGCCAACGCCGGAAGCCAGGAGATGATGGTGGTGATCGACCTCTTCATCGACTCGTCCTCAGACGCCTCAAGGGCTATGGAGATCCTGAGGGATGCGACGGTAACCTCCCGGTACGTCTACATATCCGACAAGAGACCGGTGACGATCCTCCTCAAGGACTATCCCTTCTATCGGAGGGTGAGGTCCAAGGCCTACGTCTACGACCTGAGGGACGAGTTCCCCTTCGAGACGGACGTGACGAAGAGGGCCTGGGATGCCTTCGAGGCGGAGGGGATAGAGCCGCCGAAGGCGGGGGTCGTGGATCTTGGGGGCGGGTCCGCTATCGATAGTTGAAACTTTATGAGGTGACAAGATATGGGAGTTTATAGAGAGGTCAGGCCGGGGGTATTCTCCGTCGGCGTCATCGACTGGGACCGGCGGCTCTTCGACGAGCTGATACCGCTGCCGGACGGGACGAGCTACAACGCCTACGTAATTCGGGGAGGGGATAAGACCGCCCTCATCGACGCCGCAGATCCGCCCTTTGCGGAGGAGCTGCTGGATAACATTGAGGCCCTCGGTCTCGACCGGCTCGACTACGTGGTAGCAAACCACGCCGAGCAGGACCACTCGGGAGCGATCCCGAAGGTCCTGGAGCGCTATTCGGACGCGTTGGTCGTCTGCACCCCCCGGTGCCGGGAGCTTCTGGAGAGCCACCTCAAGATCCCGGCCGAGAAGTTTGCGACCGTCGAGGATGGAGCGACTCTATCCCTCGGCGGAAAGACCCTGGAGTTTTTCTACACCCCCTGGGTCCACTGGCCCGAGACGATGGTCACGTACCTCCAGGAAGATAAAATCCTCTTCTCTTGCGACTTCTTTGGGTCCCACTTCGCCACCAGCGACCTCTTCGCCGATCAAAGGATCATCTATGAGCCGGCGAAGAGGTACTACGCCGAGATCATGATGCCCTTCCGGGCGATCATAAGAAAAAATCTGGAGATCGTCGATTCTCTGGACCTGGAGCTGATCGTCCCAAGCCACGGCCCCATCTTCGACGATCCCTCCTTCATCATCGATGCCTACAAGGACTGGTCTTTCGACGATGTCAAAAACGAGGTGGTGATCCCCTTCGTCTCGATGCACGGGAGCACGCGGCTGATGGTGGACCACCTGACCGACGCATTGATCGCCCGGGGGATCGGGGTGAAGAGGTTTGATATCGCCGCCTCGGACGTGGGCAAAATCGCTGAAGCCCTAGTCGACGCCGCGACCCTGGTCCTCGGGGCCTGCACCGTCCTTGCGGGGCCACACCCCAACGCCGCCACCGTCGCCATCCTGGCCAACGCGCTCCGTCCCAAGACACGGTTCGCCTCCATCGTCGGATCCTACGGCTGGGGCGGCAAGACGGTGAAGGCGATCCAGGGGATGATCCCCCTTTTGAAGGTGGAGCTCATCGACCCGGTTCTGGCGAAGGGCCTACCGACGGAGGAAGACTATCAGGCCCTCGACCGGCTCGCTGACGAGATCCTGAAGAGACACAGGGAGCTGGGGATAGCGTGAGCGACAACAGGCCATTAGAGGCAAAGAGGAAAGAGATGTGGGATATCGGGGTGATCTGGCGATGACTGACGGCTGCTACAAGGGGAAGGTAGCCCTCTTCGCCTTCAACGGCGATCCCATGTGCTTTGCTCACGTATTGATAAACGCCCTCGACATGAAGGAGAAGAACTACGACGTCAGGGTGATCATCGAGGGGTCTGCAACGAAGCTGGTGGCGACGCTTGCGGACCCGGAGAAGCCTTTCGCGAGTCTTTACGAGAAGGTTAAGGCCGCCTGTCTGATCGACTGTGTCTGCAGGGCCTGCTCCGCCAAGATGGGATCTCTCAAGAGCGCCGAGGTGCAGGGACTTCCCATATGCGACGAGCTTTTGGGCCACCCCAGCATCGCCAGGTACATGGACGCCGGGTACACGGTGCTGACTTTCTGATCCCGATGGGGCGCAGAGATTCATGGCGAAGGTCTTGATCTATGGGGCGGGTTCGATAGGCTCGTTCTTCGGCTACCTTCTTTCAGAGGTTGTGGTGGGCGATGGTGGAAAGGAAGAGAACCGTACTCCCATCGTCGAGAACGTGGCCCTTCTGGGAAGGAGGGGCCACATCGGGAAGATAAGAGAGAAGGGGCTCGAGGTCGCCCTGACTGAAGGAGACATCCCCCTCTCGATCCGCTTCAGATACACCTTCGCCGACCTCGACGAGCTGGCGAGGTCGGAGTTCGTCCCCGAGGTCGTCGTCGTCACCGTCAAGACCCCTTCTCTAACTGCGATCGCGAAGGAGATCAAGGAGTCTGGCCTCCTCGCGAATAAGCTCTCTGACGCCTGGTTCGTCCTCTTGATGAACGGGATGGGAAACCGGGAGAGGTTCGACCTCCCCGACGATCGCATCTTTGAGGGAATCACCTCCATCGGCGTCGTCTTCTCTGGGGAAGGGGGGATCGAGCTGAAGGGGAGGGGAAAGACCGTCTTCGAGGCCGAGATCGGCGAGGATCTGAAAGAGTTCCTCGAGGTCCGGCTCTCGGAGAAGGGCTTTGTGGCGGAGTTTGCTGTGGACTTCAGGGCCCAGCAGTGGATGAAGCTCTTCGCCAACGCCGTCATAAACCCGATAACTGCCCTGACCCGGGAGAAGAACGGGATCGTCCTCTCAGAGCACCTGGCGGGCGTCGTGGAGACGATCGTTGGAGAGTGTGTGGCAGTCGCAGAAAAGGAGGGACAGAAGTTCGACGAGCGGGAGGTCCTAAAGTTCGTCCGGAACGTCGCCAAAGAGACCTCCGCCAACACCTCCAGCATGCTCCAGGACGTCCTCCGGGGAAGGTGGACTGAGATCGACTCGATAAACGGCTATATTTTCGACATCGCGGCGAAGCACGACACGAAGGTTTTGGCCAACGAGATGTTGTGCGGACTTGTTAAGGCGATAGAAACGCGTGAAACAAAGGTGGCAGCCTCAGATCGACTGCCACGAAATGTCAAAGTTAAAGGTTGAGCTTGTAGGTGTAGCCGGTGAGGAACGTTCCCCGCTCGGAATAGGTCCGTCCTCCGGAAGATATCTCCAGGATATGATACTGGTTTCCGGCGACGTTCAGGCTATAGGTTCCGTCCAAGGGGTCACCACCCTGGCCGTCGCCACCGACGTAAGATCCGTCGACGAAGACGCTGTAGCCCCGAAGCCAGCTTGAGCTGAAGATCACCCTCGCAGATCCGGTCGAGGGCCACGGAGCAGGACTTGGTCCAGGCGCCGGTCCCGGTGATGGGGGCCAGCCGCCGCTTGCGACGTCCACTATGACAACGTTGCTCGGTTGGTTGTTGACGACGAAGATCAAAATGTGTCGCCCAACCTCGTCGGCCTCGAAGATGAGCCTGCTGTAACCCGGATAGAAGGAGTAGGACTTGGGAAGAAGCCTGCCATCCGGATATATCTCGTAGAAGTCGGCCCTTCCGCCGCTGGAGGAGTAGGCTAGGAGAGATAGGTATGCCCCCAAGGGGCAGACAACTCGCTGAGCCCAGCTCGATGATCCCATGATCCAAAGGGAGTTTCCCCCCATGTACGTCGACTGGTAGGATGCATAGGACGTGGACCGATCTGCTAAACGGATCGATGACGGCTCCCGTCCGGCCGGGTTGTAGCTCTCAACGACGCCGCTAGCTGCCGGAGCCTCCATCGCGAAGAAGTCGGTGAACTCCGCCGCATCCTCAGAGCCGTATTCAAAATCTTCAGGGGGGTTGATGGAACACACCATCGGAATCCCGGCGACGAGGACGAACAACAGTAGACAGGCAGTCAATCCAACGGGTCTCATGGATAACACCTCTTTAGTTTATGTCTCTGATGGTACAAAAATTTTGGCACGGACTGGCGAGTTTGGCTGATCGGCACGCCTTCTGCCGCCAGTCCCCCCCTTTTCGCTAAGTTCCGACTATCCTCTGAAAAGTTTGATCAAGGGTGAATTCTAAAATATGTTGCGAATCACAGATCGCGTCTTCAAATTGAGGTGCTCCCCTTGATAGTTACAGAACACGTCGACTTTCAGACAAATGGAAACGCCGAGATGAAGGACCTGACCGCAAAGGTGGCAGCAGCTGTCGAGAGGTCGGAGCTTCGAGCGGGAGTTGCCGTCGTATTCGTCTCCGGCGCCACCGGAGCCGTCACCACCATCGAGTACGAGCCGGGGCTCGCGGAGGATATGTTGGGTGCGCTGGAGAGGATAGCTCCCCGGGAGATCGAGTACGCCCACAACCGGCGGTGGGGCGACGGAAATGGCCACTCCCACATCCGGGCTTCGGTGATCGGTCCGAGCCTCACTGTGCCTTTCTCCGACGGAAAGCTAATGCTGGGCACCTGGCAGCAGATAGTCTTCCTCGACATGGATAATATGCCTCGGTATCGGAGGATCGTCGTCCAGATCATGGGCGAATGAAATCGTCGGCGAGCTGAAACTCACCAGATCTCGATAAGGGACGAGGCGCTTCACCCGCTGAAGGCCAGCAAGGCTACGAGGATCGTGAACCTGACGAGAATGCTCATCCCCGTCGAGAAGACGACTATCCCCACTCCCAGGCGCGGGCCGAAGAGCCCTACATAGCGGGGAAGAAGGCTTCTTATGGCGAAGAAGGGAAGCATGAACATGCTTCCCAGCATCAGGACGATCATCGCCTGGACTGGTGTGATTCCGTTGCTCGCGATCATAGGGCCGAGGAGGGATATCCCCACGATGGGGCTTGCGACATAGGTGGTCAAGGGGACTATGGTCTCTGGCGGAATGCCGAAGATCTCCGCCAGGGGCAGGACGCTGAAGGCCTCGAAGGCCCCCCGATCCCTGAGGGCGAAGACGGCCGTCGTCATGGTGATGTAGATGGCCGCGATCTTGAAGAAGAGCCTCCTCTCCCGCCGGAAAGATCGGATCAAAGCTTCCCAGAGGGAGACCTTCTCCTGGCGGCTGGCTTCTGGTACCCGACAGGCCCCCTCTCCAAGAAAGAGCCTGCTAAGAATCACCACCACCGAGATCTTGACGAGAGCCGTGATTATGAAGACGAGGGCGTAAAATCCTCCCACCACCAGACCCAGGGCCGGAAGAACGATCGGGATCTGGTAGGTGAACAGCTCCCTGAAGTAGACGGGTATGCTGTTCATGACGGCGCATAGGATCACCTCCTTCTCTTCGAGACATCCCTCGTCCCTAAACCTCGCCACCATGCCGTTGGCCGCCACCGCAGACCCCAGAGATACGACGAAGGCCGAGGCGCAGGCGTCGGGGAGCCTCGTGAAGGAGATGATCGGCCTTGCTATCCGGGCGAGCCCCTGCATCAGCCCCATCTCCGTCAGGACGCCGGCGCCGAAGAGGCCGATGCCTATCATCGCCAGTATCGGAGCTGCAAACTCCAACACCCTGAGGAAGAGGTCCATCATAGGGAGAAGGTTCTTCTTGCCGGTAGATCAAACTATTCCAGGACGGGGGCCAGCTCGGTCTATATTTTTGTCCTGGATTTCTTTTTCTCGGAGTTGAACAACATCTTTCATCCTGAAAATTGAGCGTTTCCTTTTAGCAATATTTATATGTGATATCGGAGAAAGATAGGTACCAAATAGAGGGGAGTAAAAGCAACTGATGTGGGGTGACTCATAATGAGAATTCTTCCTTTCAGCAGGATCGCACTATCGATGCTGGTTTTGACCCTGATGGCCTCCTCGGTCTCCTGGGCCCAAGACGAGATGCAGTATGGATCAAAGGTGAGATGGAACGATGTAGACGAGGGTGGGCCTCTCAGTCCTTTTTATATGGGTCCAGAGTTCGCCTTCTGGGATGGGGGCATTCGGGGGGTCTTCGATCCTGAGGATCCAGTCTACATAAACATAGATCCCACCGACGATGAGGTCAGCGAGAACGACGTTCGCCTGACCATTTTTGGCGATCTTCCTGCAGGGTCTCAGGTGGCCAAGGCAGATAACGACGTAGGACAGCCGTTGACGAAGTTCGGAACGGGCACCACTCCAAGGGCAGAGCTGAGGTTCCTGGACGTGAACGGTGATAGGGCTTACAGCCTAAATGACCCGATTTATCTGAATGTAGTTCCAGGGAAGATAAATTCCGGCGACGTCAGGATCACAAATTATCAGGGTTATCCTGCGGGAAGCAGAGTGGCGGATTCGGATCTCGATAACGGCCTTCCGACCTCAACCCTTCCGGGAATGCTGAGCTTCTTCAACACCAACGGAAACATCAACAACGGAGGATACGCCATCTACGATCGAGGGGACATCGTCTACATGGATACCCAGTATCCCTTCTACATGGTGACTATAAACGATGTCAGGATGTCCATCTGAACTTCCATCGACCCCTCGTCTTCCCCTTCTTAGGAGGGCGAGGGAGTTGGGGACAATGGTTTTTCTTGGATCTAGACCCTTTTATGGCCCGGTGTCAACGATTTAGACGCGCCCGTTTTCCTTTTTGAGGGCTAGATCGAAATTTTTCTCCGATTAAAATCGCCATCAATATCATAGATCCCCTATATCTCTCTGAATCCCCAAAAAAGTACTTATAAGATTACGATAGACTGTAACCTATAAGAAGGGGGGTTAATTTGAAGGGATTAACGAAAGTCTGTATGCTGACCGGACTGGTTTTAGCCCTTAGCTTGAATGGTGCTTTGGGACAGTTCGGGTCCAAAGTGATGACAGGAGACGCCGACGTCGGTCGTTTTATCGAGGATTTCCCAGCGCCTTTGAATCCGTCTCTCGGTTACTGGGATACAGGAGCAAATCCTGGAATCTATGACTCTGGCGACACCATTTATCTGGACATTTTGGGAAATGGCATCATCGACGCCAATGATATAAGGCTTACCGATTATTATGGATATCCTGCGGGTTCAAAGGTGATATCCTCAGATAACGACATTAATAAGCCTCTGGTCGCTCTGCCGGGTCAGGCGGCTGGCATTTACTATGCAGACCTCTACGGCAGCCAGGGTTACGACTTCCAGGACCCTGTATACGTTCTGGCGATGACCCCTGCGGCCCTAGGTGCCAGGACCTCCACCAAAGACGTGCGACTGGGTCCAGTCTGTGGTCTATCTCCTGGGACGAAGGTGCTCGACTACCATCCTGACAACGATGGGCCGGCGATTCCCATGATTGTGCCGTTGTCCGCCGGAGGGCCGGTAGCCACCATCAGGTTCTACAACACCAATGGCAACGTGGACGGGAACGGAGATCCGATCTACGACTACAGCGACAACGTTTACATAGATGTATCACTTCCCAGCGTTCCGATGGGAGGTTATCCCTTCGGGTTTGTGGTTCCGAACAACATCCGACTTTCTGCGTGATGAGGATTCAACGATCTCAAGATATCTGGAGGATAACATGACGAATTTGATGAGGGCCTGCGCTCTTGCGGCCCTGGTCTTCTTTCTCTGCATCGGTGGGACAAGCGGCCAGTTCGGGTACAGGATAACCAACTCTAGTCCAGAGAACGGGATGATCGTCGAGGACTTCGCATCTGCTGGCTCGGTGACTCAGACACCGGTACAGATGGGGTACTCGGTTGGGGGTGACGATACGGTGTATTTGCACATCGGAGAGGTCGCCATGACCGGCTCGAAGGTAGGGATCAACGACATAAGGCTGACAATTTCTCCTTTCGGCCCACCTGGCTCAAAGGTAGGGGTTGTGGATGGAGATCGTGAGAACGATCTGAGGCGGTTTTCGTCGGGTCTGCCGCGAATTGTCTTCTTGGATGACGGCACCATTATAGGGCAGTTCGATCTGGACGATCCGGTTTACATCAAGGTCGTAACCCCGTTCGATAAGATCGGGCCTGGAGACGTCAGGTTGGACTCTCCTGTGGACCTGCCGGGCACGAGGGTATTAGACTTCGATCCGGATAACGGTGCTTCTTGTTCTGTCCTGCATTCCGGTCCCAGCTTCAACCTGTGGCTGCCGGGGGCGAGAGGTGTGGTCAGGTTCTACAACGCCAACGGAAACCTCTACGCCAATCCAGGTGCTCTCTTCGGCACTTGGCCCAGCCCGCCAATTTACGATGCACCTGACGTGGTTTATTTCGACGTATCGAGCCCCACAGCATATCCACGGAACTTCGGCTATCTTACGCCCAACGCCATACGCATGAGCAATTAGAGCGCCGATGGGCGCTTTTTCTTCTATTTTTGCTATGGAATTATTTTTCGCTCGCATCAGTCTCTCGATCGATTAAAATACTCCCGGCCCCAACCAACTTATCGATGCGACTTTTGGGCGCCGACGAGGCGGGAAAGGGTCCCGTGATCGGCTCGATGTTCGTGGCTGGCGTGGTCATCGAAGAGGACCAGCTATTCGACCTGGCGGCCCTGGGGGTGAAGGACTCCAAGCTCCTCGCGCCTGCAAGGAGGGAATATCTCGCCTCCAAGATCGAGAAGCTCGTCCTAGATCGCTACGTCCTGGAGGTGAGGCCGGAAGTGATCGATGAGCTTCGTCAGCTGATGACGATGAACGAGATTATGGTCAGAAGCTTCTCCAAGGTGGTGGAGAAGCTCTCGGCGGACAGAGCGATCCTGGACGCCGCCGACGTCAACCCAGGTCGGTTCGCCCGGAGGGTGAAAGAGGTGAGCGGGACTGAGATGGATGTCGTCGCCGAGCACCGGGCCGATAAAAATCACTTGGTGGTGGCTGCGGCTTCGATCCTCGCCAAGGTTGAGAGGGACAGGTCTGTGAGGGAGATTGAGAAGTCTCTGGGCCTCAAGATCGGGAGCGGCTACTCCTCAGACCCGGCCACTGTCCTGTTCCTTGAAAATTGGGTGGAAGAGAACGGCGACCTCCCCCCCTTTGCGAGGCGGAGCTGGAAGACCGCTGAACGGTTAAAAGCTAGGTTTATATAGACTTCCTGTGTTTGTAGAAATGAGGGATAAAATTTGGATATCGAGGACACACTGCTCATGATTCCAGGGCCGGTAAAGGTGCCCCAAAGGGTACTCCGGGCCATGTCGAAGCCCATGATCAGCCACCGGAGCGCCGATTTCGAGACGATCTACGAGGACTGCAGATCACGCCTCAAAGAACTCTTCGATACGAAGAACGATGCCGTGGTCCTGAGCGGTAGCGGAACCGCTGGCATGGAGGCGGCCGTAGGCGGAATCATCGGAAAAGAAGATAAGATCGTCACCGTCACCAATGGCAAGTTCGGCGAGAGGTTCACCGAGCTGGGCGACCGGTATGGCACTTCTGTCCCTCTGGACTTCGTCTGGGGCACGCCCTTCGACCTGGGCCGCATTGAGGCCGCTCTTGAAGATGGGGCAAGGGCCATAGCCATGGTCCACAACGAGACCTCCGTTGGGATCGTCAACCCTGCAAAAGAAGTCGGAAAGCTCGCCCGCAAATACGACGCCATATTCATCGTCGACGGCATATCCTCCGTTGGAGGAAACGAGTTTTTCACCGACGAGTGGGGCATCGACATCGCCATCACCGGATCTCAGAAGTGTCTAGCAGTTCCCCCGGGCCTTGCCATGGTGACCGTGAGCAAGAAGGCCGAAGAGTTGCTGGAGGACGGAAAGGGCGGCTACTACACTGACCTCAAGGCCCACCTCGATAAGGCGAAGAAGAACCAGACGCCTTACACGCCAGCCGTCTCCCTCTTCTATGCCCTCCAGGAGGCGCTCTCCATCGCCGCAGAGGAGGGCTTTTCCGAGAGGCGGGCTCGGATGGCGAGGCTGGCCAAAGGGGTGAGAGAGGCAGCATTGGCCCTCGATATCGAGCTATTCCCTCAGGTGAACGAGCACTCCACCTACTCCAACACCGTCACCGCCATGAAGATGCCAAACGGCATCACTGATGGCCAACTTCGCGGAGGGATGCGAAAACGCGGCGTCGTCGTATCCGGCGGCCAGTCGGGCCTCAAGGGAAAGATATTCAGGATAGGAACCATGGGCGCCTGCACCGAAGCCGACGTTCTCAGGACCATCCAGACTCTGGAGCTGGTATTGGAGAAGGAGGGCTTGATAACCTCTCTTGGAGCCGGCCTCGAGGCTGCGAGCAAGGCGATCGACGCGTAAGGACCGCGTCAACATTTTTCTTTTGGCGGCTATCTCTACATTGGGTTATCCGTTAACATTTAATAGAGACATATCTTATAGCTCTCGGGGGTACTTTGAGGATAATCCCATAAATCGGGCGGGTTGATAAAGCTTGAGATCTCCAAGATGTGCACTACTGGTTTTTGTCGTGATCACGCTAACTCTGATACCAACAGCTATGGGCCAGACGGAAGCCTCACTGAGTTTCCAGCAGGCTGGAACCTCAAAGGTGCCCTTCAACGTCAATCAACCTATCGCCTACAAAGTTCACCTGGTCAATGGGATGACCTGCCCCATGCGTTATGTGGTGGAGATGGAAGTCGGGCCCGATTACACCGATTATTCTGTTTCAAAAAAGTTTACGTCTGACGTAAGCCTCACGGCCCACTCGTCCCAAGATGTCAATTTTGAAGTTAACTTCAGGTCGCCGGAGATGAGCCGTGGAGCCTTCGGGTTATGGGCCACCGACGAGAACGATACCAGCATCTGGGAGAGGGGTTGGTACAGAGTGCAGATCGCTCCTCTAGTCGGAGATCAGGTGGCTTTGGAGGGTTACGACGGCCAGCCCGGTCTGATCAAGATGATCACCGTCTACAAGAACGCCGATGTCTTCCCTAAGATGGGCACCAACGATACCCGTTACAGCTATCGTATTGACGTCTTCTCGAGTTCAGAAGACGTAGTGGCTCTTCAGGCAGCTCCAGAGGCGATCGGACCCTGGAGGGACTTGGGAAGCCAGAACTACACCAATGTCGGCAATTGGCAGACTTTGAGGTGGGAAAACGTCTCCCTCGACTTCGATTTCATCGGTGCCCACTACAGGTTCGTGGGACGAAAGCAGACGGAGAACTTCGAAGGCCCCTTCTGGCCTGTGGATTATGAGTACAAAGACCCCGGCGTAGATCCTGCCGACGGATTCTCTGGGTCGCCCTTCACCTACGTCCTCGACTTCAATGGCTCAAAGAACCTGGACGTGGGATTGAACATCTGGGACATAGATCAAAACCAGTTCAAGCTCGTCGAGAAGAAGAAGTACAGCAACGCCACCTTCTGGCAGAGGATGGTATGGACAGGGGTCATGCCGAGCGAGATGATCGGCTCGGAGGGGGCCAGCTCCTACTATTTCAGCTTCTACTACCCTGGATCCGAGAGCCCTCTGGGCACCAGTCGGGAGGAGTTGGGGAAGGTGTACCAGGGACCTGAGATCGTCCTGGTAAAGTATGAGAACGCTTCCGTCTCTCCGGAGAGGGGCGGCACTGTAGCTAGGTATACATACTCTGTAGATGTCAGCACTGCCCTTCCCGTCTGCGACATCGAGCTTCAGACGAGCGAGCCGGGTTCCTCCCTCTGGAGGTCTCGGGGGATCGCCACATACAACGGCGACCCAAAAATCTGCTGGAAGGATGTATCTTTCGATGGTGACGTCGCCGGCAACGTAAGCTATCGGTTCATACGGGCGGCTTCTCCCCCTACAGTTTACCAGGGGCCAAAGCTCATCAAAGAATCGATAACGGGAACGGTAATGCCCCGAAGGGGTGTTATGCAGATCTTCCCTGATAATAACAACCTCAACAGGTACGTTTACACGATTCAAATTGAAAACCTTGGGAATGATTCTGAGGATGTGGGGGGGGTTTGGGTTGAGCTCCTGGTCAAGGCGCCCAACTCCGTCTGGAAGACTGTGGGCGAAAGAAAACAGTACGCTTCTTCAAATGGGAATGTATCCTGGGTGATCAAGCCTTTTATAGACGTTGAGTTTCTCGGATCTGCGGAATACAAGTTCCTGATCAACGGCGTCGATACCGAGATATTCCGGGGACCTGAGATCGTGGCCATGTACAAAAACCTCGATTATGAGGACGTCAGTCCTGGTCGCTATAACTACGTTGCCTGGGTGAACGGAAGCGTCAACTTGACCGCCGACCTGATCCACTCCACCGACAACGAGAACTGGAAGAATTTGGAGGATTGGAAAGGCTACACAGCGGGATCGGGATGGCAGAAGTTAATCTGGAATAACAAACCCGGATACAGGTTCTACGAGGTCGATATCAAATTCGGAGAAGAGGCGGGGCCCAAGGCATGAAGAGAAGGTCTATAGCAATATTTCTGCTAATTTTCTTCTACCTTCTGGGATCTGTCCAGGCTGCCGAGGGTCCGGGAGGGCCGAGTGGGTCTTCGGGCGGCGGTGGCGAGTCCAGCAGCTCCAGCGGTGGCAGGAAGATAGTCAAGCTGGATCTGGAGGATTTGATCGGAAACCTTGAGAAGTGGAAGCAAGACGACCCTTCCAATTATGAGTACCTTAAAAAGCTTCTCCACATACCCTTCGTCCCGCCCAAGGATTACGCAGCTCCCACCGTTTATCTTTGGTACCCTTCAGGCAAGACCAATATCACGAGAAACGATAAGCTTGACATATACGCCTATGTAAAGAACGACAACCCCATCGAGGTTCGTTCGGACGTTTACCTCTGGCTGGAGGCTAAGGGTCCCGGCGAGGAGGAATTTACGAGGGTTGGATCTCAGAGGGTGATCCTCGCCAACGAGTACTCAGAAAAAAATAACGTCACCACCAGGGACTGGTCTGGCATGACCCCCTTCGTCGATTCAAAGGCTATAGGAAATGCTACCTTCCGCATATGGTTCAACGACATGCATAGCACCTACTACACCGACACCATGTACTCTAACCCCTATAATCGGGGCGAATACCACAGCCTCCTCGAGCTGGACTTGGTCAACAGCCCTCCCGAAGTTGACGAGGGAAGCATCGGGGTCGAGCCGGCCAGGGCCAGGTACAACGATCCTATCCGGTACCTATCCAGGTTTGTCGACACCGATGGGGACATGATCAACGTTACCATCCACGTCCTCGACGACCAGAAGGGGGAATTGAGGAACGAGACCCAATACGTGAAATCTGGAACGAACGTCACCTTCATCGCCAGCGAGTATGGTTTCTTTGGAGAGGGGGATGCGGGAAAGAACTTCTCTTACCGCTACACCTACGGCGACGGCCTCAACAGCATTATCACGGAGATCTTCCCCGGGCCCACCCTTCTGCCGAGCCCCAAGATATTCGTCTCGGACCCCCATGTTGAGGCCGCAGACGAGAACCGATACTGGTGGCAGAACTACAGGTTCAGCCTAAAGGCGAAGAACCCGGAGATGAATAACCTCAGAATAGACCTTTACACCAGCACGCCGTCTCATCCCAACAGATATCAGGATACGAGGGTTATAAATTCCTCAGATGAGGCGCAGGACGTCCTCTTCGACATCAAACCCTTCGACGTCTCTGACGCAAACGAGAGCTTCACCTACAGCTTCAAATACTCGGCGACGGACCAGAACTCTCGAGAGGAAACCGGCGACTTATCTGGTGGCAGCATCAACCCGAAGATCGTCAGGTATCCGATATACTCGATGGTGACTATCGGAAACCTTCTCGCCGTCATCCTGGCGGCGCTGGTGGGCGGGATCGTGATAGAGAGGAGGCTATACCAATGAACGGCCTGAACGAGACGGTGGCGAGCGCCCAGGCCGTCGATATATCGTCACCTTCAGGCCTGGTGCCCGAGGGGCTGACGAGCTTTCTTGCCGACGTATATTCCAACGGCCTTCTGGGCCTTGGGCTCTTCCTCCTCCTGTTGGCCCTGGGCCTCGCGCTTCACGGGCTGAACATGAAAAGGACCTATGAGAGGGTGGCGGCCACCACCAACGGCGGCGAGGTCTCTCGAGACGATCTTCGTGAGGAGATGTTCGTCCGTCAGGGCTCAAACTTCAACGCAGCCGCCGTCACAGGCTGGCTGCTCCTCTTTGTGGCCTTGAGCTACTTCTACTTCCTGACGCCTGAGATCTTCCCCCGATACAACTACTACCAAGTCCCGACCCTGGCTTCGGGACCCCTGGGGTTTTTTGCCTTCGGGTTCGTCGTCCTCCTTTTGGCCCTCGGAGCTGCCGCTTTCGTTCCGAGGGAATTTTACGGCTACTATGAGCTCTCGAGACGGATGAAGGTCGCCATCATGCTCACAGGGCCAGTGCTGGCGATCTCCATCCTTCTATCCGTCCAGCAGGGGACGACATTTCCTCAGGTCGAGCCGGCCTCGAGACTTCTCGCCTTTCTGGCCCTCTTCGCCTCGGAGCTGGCGCTGCTCTGGCCGATATATGCCGAGGCCCTGGGAGGGATGAGATGAAACTTTGTATCGTCGGAATCGGTGGGTGTGGAGGTCATCTGGCGGAACGCTTTCTCAATAACCAGGATATATCTTTGCTTAAGAAGTCCCTGGGGGAGCACGTCTCCTTCGGAGGCGTCAAGGGCCTGTGGCTCGAGGCCGACGTTCAGGAGACGGAGAATCAGGACTTCTTCGGCCCCCTGGAGAGGGGATGCTATCCCGGCTTTTTCGTCCCCCACGACGTCATAGGCTCTGAATCGAAGACCTCGAAGCTGATCGTCGATCGTTACGGCTATGACGTCAAGAAACAGGGATTCATGAGACAGGCAGAATTTTTGAAGGCTGTCTTCGAGATCTTCGAGAGCGACGAGGACGTAAAGCGGACCGCCCTCTCGGAGCACGAGTCTGAAAACCCGATCCTCAGAGCCGCCTGGGACCGGATACGCCCCTACACCACTCTCACGGGCCCCAGGGATAACAACAACGGGTCAGAGATGTGCGACGGGATCCTCTTTCTAGTCTCCTTCGGCGGCGGGACGGGGACCGGCTTTGTAAACCCCATCACCAGGTACATCAGGAGCGAGAGGCCTGCCTATCCCGTCTTCGTGCTGGGGGTGCTCACCGAGGAGGGGACCGACCCCCAGCAGAGGGCGAAGGAGGCGAAGAGGGACCTGGGAGCCACCATCTCCCTCTACGATCTTTTGACCAAGAGGGTCGGGGTGGGGGTGGACGGGGTGATCGTTATCGACAACCAGATCATGGTGGAGAAGTTCGGCCAGAACTACCCCGCCATCGACGACTACATCCACCAGGCCATGAAGCCTTTCGTTGCCGCACGCCACTATCCCGGGGAGGACCCGCCGAGCCTCGCCATGAGGGAGAAGTTCATTGAGGGGCTCGACCACCCGCCCATCCTCGTCCCCTGCTACTTCCGGGATAGGAGGAGAAAGGACCCCGAGGAGAACCTGGTCAAAAAGGCCCTCTCTGAGGGTATGCTCTTCGGGTGTGATCCCGCCATGGCCGAGAGGGCCTACGTCTTCACCAGGGGTTTTGTGGGCCTCGACAAGATCCTGGGGGCGGTGGCGCGGCAGACCGGCCTTGCCGAAGATCGGATCGAGCCCTGGAGGAAGCTCGGGGAGAACCACGCCGACGAGATCCTGATCCTCCTGCGAAACCCCTATGGGGAGGAAAGAGGGTGCGAGGTTAAGGGAAACCTAGAATATCGGATTCACAGGGTGATCAGGATGGCTCTCAGGTACATGGACGATCCCGAGAGCAATTTGATCCCCGATGGGATGCCGGATCTGACGAAAACGTCCCTGGAGGACTACTTCTACGGGGACGACGGGGTCCGGGGCCGGCTGAAGGTGGGTCTCCAAAGGATCGAGGAGGGAAAGACGCCCTTCTTCCTCGATGAGAGGAGGATCTTCGAGAGGTCGAACTTGAACTCCGGCGTCCTCGAGCCTCATCGGGGCGGCAGGAAGGTCGACGACGAGGAGATCCGAAGGCTCGTGGAGGGAGAGGTGAAGAGGGTCCTCGCCGAACGGGGGCTCTGAACCGGGGAGGGCCGAAATGGCGAAGAAGGCCGCACTCCTGGTATCAGCCCTGATCCTCATCGGGGCTTACGCCCTCTTCTTCGGCGGTGAGGACGACTTCCCCAGCGGCGGCTTCTGCGGAAGAGACATGCCGGACCCCTACTACCTTGATCTGAAGCCCGCCGACGTCCAGAACCCCGACGACGTGATCAGGTACTCCAGTTCCATCAAAGGCTACGCAGAAGACCTGGACGTCTTTGAGAGGGCCGCCTTTTATGAGTGGTACTTCAAAAGCCACGGGTTTGACGTCTCCTTCGCCTACGCCGAAAAGTTCGCCGATACGGAGAACGACCACCTCTGGCTCCTGGTGAGGAACAGGAAGGGCGAGGTGATCGAGGTCGACCCCTCCTTCTCGGAGGTCGGAGGATCGTCGATGGTGCCTCTCGACCGGGCGTACGCCGTTCGCGACCGGGAGTTTGACGACATCTATTCGGCGAAAGAGGCCCTCGGCGAGGATGCTGTGACCTGGTGGAGGGATGAGAAGGCCTGCAAGGTGCTGAATGAGAACGTCCTGGTGACGGAGAAGGAGAGAGCGCAGAGTATGGCGGACGCCTAGAATATTATCCTATTCAGCCCGTTCTCCCTGTTTCTTTTAGTTCTTTTATGCCCCTTATCAAACTCAAAATTTTTAAAACTTAAAATATACCCGCGTTTAATTCGATTTTTATCGACCTTAAAATAACATGAGGAAATGAGGCGAGGATCGAGGATAAGAGGAATCTAGCGGGTCATGTCAGCATGCCGAGCTTCAGATTTGCCTTAACTGACCATCTAGCCCTTCGATATCGGGGTTCACTTTCATAGAAAGGTGTATCCTCCTCCTGTCCAGGTCCACTTTTTGGACTGTGACCTCCACCTTCTGGTGGACCCTCACCACCTCCGCCGGGTCCCTGACGAATCGGTCTGCGAGCTGGCTGATGTGGACGAGTCCATCCTGGTGGACGCCGACGTCGACGAAGGCGCCGAAGGCGGCGACGTTGGTCACGATCCCCGAGAGTCTCATTCCTGGCCGGAGATCCTCCATACTCTCGACGCCCGGAGTGAAACTGAAAGCCTCAAACTCACGGCGTGGGTCTCGGCCGGGCTTTGAGAGCTCTGCAAGGATGTCTTCGATGGTGGGAAGGCCTGCCCTCTTGGAGACGTACCGCTCGGGGTCGATCCTCCCCTGGAGGGCGGAGTCTTTCATCAGCTCCTCGACGGATACGCCGAGGTCTTCGGCCATCGCCTCCACTATCCCGTAGCTCTCGGGATGGACCGCAGACCCGTCAAGAGGATTTATTCCGTCTTTTATCCTTAGAAAGCCCGCCGACTGCTCGAAGGCCTTAGGGCCGAGGCCGGGGACCTTCTTCAGCTCCTCTCTTGACCCGAAGGGTCCGTTCTCATCTCTGTACCGAACGATCGATCCCGCCAGTTTCGAGCCCAGCCCCGAGACCTGGGATAGAAGCTCTTTGCTCGCCGTGTTCAGGTCGACTCCCACCGCGTTGACGCAAGTTTCGACCACGTCCTCGAGCTTCCTCTTCAGGGCCGTCTGGTTGACGTCGTGCTGGTACTGGCCCACGCCTATCGACTTTGGATCGATCTTGACCAGCTCTGCCAGGGGGTCCATAAGACGCCTGCCGATGGAGACGGCGCTCCTTATGGTCGCGTCCTCGTCGGGGAACTCGTCTCTTGCGCACCTGGATGCCGAGTAGACGGAGGCTCCGGCCTCGTCCACCATCACGATCGGGATCTCGCCGGGAAGCTTCAGCCCCTTCAGAAACTCTTCCGTCTCCCTCCCGGCGGTACCGTTTCCGACGGCGACAAACTCCACCCCGAACCTTTTGCACAGCTCCATTATCTTGTCGGCCGCTTTGTGGCTCTCTTTTTGGGGCGAGTGGGGATATATGACGTCCTTTGCGACCAGAGATCCCTGCCGGCCGAGGACGACCACTTTGCAGCCGGTCCTAAACCCCGGATCTATGGCCAGGACCGGCCTTCCTCCCAGGGGCGGCTCCAGGAGAAGCTCTCGGAGGTTTCTCGCGAAGACCTCGATCGCCCTCTCCTCAGCCCTCTCCCTGACGGCGGAGAGGCTCTCCCTCTCCATCGATGGGGCCAGAAGCCTCCTGCGGCCGTCTTCGACCGCGAACTGGACCTCCTCGGCGGCAGGAGAGGCGGGTCCCTTCCCCTTTTTCCGAACGAAGAGCGACTCCAAGATCGCTGATGCCCTCTCCTGGGGCGGCTCGACGTGCAGGACCAGAAAGCCCTCCCTCTTGCCCCTCATCATCGCCATGACCCTGTGAGACGGGGCTCTCGCGAGGGGCTCAGACCAGTCGGCGTAATCCCGGTACTTCGCGCCCGGCCCCTCCAGGTCTCCGGAGGCCTTCGATCGCAGAGCCCCCTGAGAGAGGAAGAGGTTGCGCATCCTCGACCTCGCCTCCGGGTCCTCGCTGACCCTCTCAGCGATGATGTCCCGGGCTCCGGCCAGGGCCTCCTCGACCGACCCGACACCCTTCTCCGGATCGACGAACCGGGCCGCCTCGGCGGCGGGATCGATCCTCCCCTGCTCGAAGATCAGACCCGCCAGGGGCGAAAGGCCCCGCTCCCGGGCGACGGTGGCCCGGGTCCTCCGCTTGGGCCTATATGGGAGGTAGAGGTCCTCCAGGACGGATAGCGTCTCGGCAGCCATGATCCTCTTCTCGAGGTCGCAGGTGAGCTCTCCTCTTTCATGGAGGGATTTCAGGATCGAGTCGCGCCTCCGGTCCAGCTCGATGTATTTTTTGAGAAGGTCCCTGACGGCGGCGATGGAGACCTCGTCGAGTCCACAGGTCGCCTCCTTTCTGTACCTTGCGACGAACGGGATAGTCTTGCCGTCGTCGAGAAGCTCCGCTGTGGCCCTTACCTGGCCGGTCGCGAGGCCGAGCTCAGCAGCGATCATCAATATGTGAAGCTCGTTCATGGTCGACGCTCGAAATGTCTGAAGAAAACTCTGGGCAAAATCGAAAACCTCAAAATCTACACTCTCCGCTTGTTGGTCCGTCCCTTCTTCACCTCGAAGAGGTAGGTTTTGTCCTCTTCGAGCTCGTGCCAGAGGTTTCTGTAGTAGTCCTCCTTCCACTCTGCAAAACCGTCATCGAAACCCGGATCCCTCTCGTCGATGTGTATCAAAAAGCCCCTCTCAGAGAAGGGGGCGCAGAGCCTCAGTTTCTCCATGCTGCTTTTTATCCTCGATCGGTCGTAGGGCTTGATCTCATCCCCCTCCCTTGTGATGGTCACAGGCTCGATGACCACAAGGCATTCGTCGCCCTTGAAGATGGAGATGGGGGGGCGGCAGTCGCCGACGGGGTGGTTGATGAGCATCTTCATGATCTTATTTTTGTCGGTGTGGGCCCGGAGGTGGTGGTAGAGGGATGTGAGAAAGTCGTCTTCGGTCTCGATCTTTCCATTCCGAAAGTCCTCCACCGACCCCTTAAACGCGTCCACGACGCTCCGCTCGAATTTGCTTATCCTAGCAGGCACCTCTCATCCCTCCTCCGCATCGGCCTTTGGTTTTCCAAACTACTAAAAACTAACTTGAAATTGAAACGACAAATTCTACTTTCTCCGGAAAGGTTCTTTTCCGCCTCGAGGAAGGTTTTTCATCCCTTCGGAACTGTTAATGGCTGAGAGATAAAAGGTGGAGAAGCTGAATAAATTATCTCCAAGCTGCGACGAAGGAGCAGACCAGATACCAGATAGACGGAGATGTAGAGGGGCTGGTGAACCCCTCGACCTTATCGTCATCGGAGCGGGCCCAGCCGGCCTCTTCTGTGCAATAAACGCCTCAGGGAAAGATAGAAAGATCCTCGTCCTTGAGAAGAAAAAGTCTCCGGGCAGTAAGCTCCTAATCTCGGGATCGGGTCGCTGCAACCTGACCCACGACGGGGATATGCAGTCCTTCCTCGACCATTACGGCGATAACGGTCGTTTCCTCCGACCGGCCCTGTTGGGCTTCACAAACCGCGACCTAGTCGCCTTCTTTGAAGAAAGGGGCCTGGCCATGATCACCCTGGAAGGGGGGAAGGTCTTCCCCGAGACCCAGAGGAGCCGGGACGTCCTGGCCGTCCTCCTCGCGGAGGGCGAGGCCCGGGGGGTCCAGATCGTCTGCGGCAAATCTGTGACCTCCATCGAGAAGTCGGGGGAAGGCTTTCTCGTCGCCTGCTGGGATGAGACCTACCGGTCACGCACGCTCGTCATCGCCACCGGGGGCCGGTCGTATCCCGCCACCGGCTCCACCGGCGACGGCTACGGCTTCGCCGAGGCCCTCGGCCACGCCATCGCCGAGATTGGGCCAGCTCTCGCCCCCGTCCGGATTCGGGACTACCCCTTCGCCGACCTCGCCGGGATCTCCCTTCCGGGCGCCAGGGTCTCGATCTTCAGGGGCAAGAAGGTGAGGGAGCACGAGGGAGACGTCCTCTTCACCCATGAGGGGCTCAGTGGCCCAGGGATCCTCGACCTGTCCAGGAGCATCCGGGCCGGGGACGTCCTGAGGGTGTCATTTGTAGTGGACGAGACGAGGGAGGATCTGGAGCGGTGGCTTCTGGATCGGTCGAGAGGAGATGGGGCGCGAAACCTGAGGTCGATTTTGGCAGAGATGGATATTCCCGCTCGGCTCGCATCGAGGGTCCTTGAGATCTTGGAGATCCCTCAGGACCTGAAATGCGCCTCGATGACCAGAGAGATGAGGATCGGCCTCGCGGACCGGCTCTCCGGCTTTCCCCTTGTGGTGGAGGGGCTCGGAGGCTACGGTTGCGCCATGGCGACCAGGGGTGGAGTGGACTTGAAGGAGGTAGACTCGAAGACGATGGAGTCGAGGCTCGCCAGGGGCCTCTACTTCTCCGGCGAGATCCTGGACGTGGACGGGGACACCGGCGGCTACAACCTCCAGGCCGCCTTCTCCACGGGGTTCTTAGCCGCAAGGAGCATACAAAAACGATTGTCAGATCAAGAGGGCACTCGGTGAGCATTAAGCGAGGACGAGGGAGGCTGGATATGGACGATCTCAGAAGTTATGGAAGGCCGCCCTTCAACGTAGTCGTCGTCCACGGCGGCCCTGGAGCCCGGGGAGAGATGGCACGGGTGGCGCGTGAGCTATCCAAAAGATGGGGAGTCCTGGAGCCGCTCCAGACGGCGACCTCGCTTCTTGGGCAGGTCGGAGAGCTGAAGGCGGCTCTGGAGAAGGAGGGAGATCTTCCAGCAACGCTAATAGGCTTTTCCTGGGGCGCTTGGCTTTGCTTCATATTTGCCGCCAGCTATCCAGCGATGGTCAAAAAGCTGATCCTCGTCGGAAGCGGCCCTTTTGAAGAGAGGTACGCCGCCAGAATCGCAGAGACGCGATGGAGCCGCTTGAGCTTGGGGGAGAGGGCCGAAGTGGAGTCCATCGTGAAAATCTTAGAGGGGCCCGAGAGCGCCGGGGCGGAAGAGAAGAACGCGGCGATGGCGCGTATGGGAGCGCTCTTCTCGAAGGTTGATGCATACGATCCTGAGGCATGCGAACCCGGAGCTGTCGAGCTGCGGGCTGACGTATTTCAGGTCGTCTGGAAAGAGGCGGCAGATTTGAGGAGGACTGGAAAGCTCCTGGAGCTGGGGGAGGTGATCGAGTGCCCAGTGGTGGCGATCCACGGAGAATATGACCCCCATCCCGCAGATGGGGTCGAGGGCCCTCTTTTAGCCGTTTTGGATAGCTTCAAGTTCATCCTTCTTGAGAGATGTGGGCATGCTCCGTGGACCGAGAGGTGGGCAAAAGAGAAATTTTACGATATACTGGATGAAGAGCTGGAATCAACTCTCCTCGAAGAGGCTACATCATCCCAATAGCCATCTGATCGCCACTTATATCAGAATCAAAAAACAAAAGGACATTTATGCCACGAGTGATTCATTTCGAGATCGCCATCGACAAGGCCGACCGTGCTGTGAAGTTCTACTCTGAGGTCTTCGGTTGGAAGGTGGAGAAGTGGGGGCCGATGGACTACTGGCTCGTCCAGACCGGCGAGGGTCCCGGGATCGACGGCGCCCTCAAGAATCGGGAGAGGCTCCACGAGAGCACCACAAACACCGTGGAGGTTCCATCCCTTGAGGAGTACATGGCGAAGGTCGTCGATAAGGGCGGCGAGGTGATCTCTGAGAAGATGACTATACCAGGCCACGGATACTTCGCGTATTGCAAGGATACCGAGGGGAACGTCTTCGGCATAATTGAGAGCGACGAGTCGGCCCAATGAGGCCGAAAGACGCCGGAAAAAGGATTTGCTCGAAGGTCCGCTTCTGCCGACGGCGGCTTGGCCCAAGGCTCAGTACTTCTCGAGGAACCACTTCTTATCGAATTCTTTGATCTGTTTGACCGTAGTTTCCGGCTTCCAGACCACTACCATAGCTATGTCCCTTTCGATATCGATCATGTTGTACAGCTCGACCTTAACAAAGGCCGGGACGGTGTAGGCGGTGATGGCCACCTTCTTTGCGTCCTCGATGAACTCGACGTAATGCTCTTTTCTGATTATGTAGGTGCTGTCAAAACTATCCTCCAAGATCTTCACCTTCAAGGATATGATCCCCGCTACATCTACTAAGATTTTTCTATTCAGGCGACCTCCTCGTCTTCCTCGCCCCAGGCTGGATATACGATGCAGAGGAAGGCCAGGGGGCCATCGCCTCGGTTTTCGATATGCTGCATCGACCCCGGCGGGATGTATATCGCCATGCAAGGACCCACCTCCGCAGACTCGTCGTCGATCACCATCCTGCCCCGCCCCTCGAGGATGAAGTAGACCTCCGAGGAGGTCTTGAGGCGATGGGGACTCGATGCCTCTCCGGGCCTGAGCCGGGCGTGGGCGAGGCTGTATCCCATGAAGAGCTCCTCATCCTCTCGCTTGGGATGGAGAAGCTCACAGATATCGGTCCCGTCCAGGGCCACGAACCGAGAAGCGTCTTCGAGGTTTTTAATGAACATCTCTTCACCTCTGCTCCAGAGGTCGTAAAAATATTTTCGGGTTGCATTCTGCCAGAAATTGATCCCAGAGCCCGAGATATCTCAGGATGAACTCGGCCAAAAGATCCTTGCGCTCAGAGAGGTCCAGGTTCTCGACCTCGATCCCGTGGGATTCCATGAACTCCCTCGCCACAGGGGTGCTCTCCGCCTCCCCAGTCACCACCTTCCCTACCCCGAACTGGACCGCTGCGCTCGTGCAGAGGTAGCAGGGCATCATCGTCGAGTGTGACTACTCCCCGCCCTGAAGGGCGGAGCTTCTAGTTTTTGGCAGAGAGATAAAAATCGAATCGCCTTCGAATGGGCTTCGAGAAAAATTCTGATCTGGGAAGGAGCTCTCGCCCCCCCCCAAATCCATTCTTTCTAGAGACCGTTTTTCTGAATGCCCCTCACATCGTGAGGGTGTAGGCGTAGCCGCTGCTGAAGTACCTGTAATACGATTTCAAGTAGCCTGGGCTTGTTATCTTTATATTGTGGTACTGGTCCCCCGTTACGGTGAAGCTGACGATCCCGTCGAGCCTGCCGTCGCTGTAGTCGCTGTAGCTCCGGGTGTCGTCGACGCTGACGCTGTATCCGGATAGCCAGCTCGATTTGACCGTCACCCGGGCGTAGGATGGCGCTGGACCCGGACCGGGGCTTGGCGGCCATCCGCCTCTCGAGACGTCGATGACAACGGCGTTGGACGGCTGGTTGTTGACGACGAAGAGGAGGATGTGACGTCCGACGGTGTCAGCCTGGAAGCTTATTCGGGTGTATCCAGGCCAGAAATAGGTCGTATCTTTGTCCACGTTGCCGTTCGGGTATATCTCGTACAGGTCTGCCGATCCACCGCTGGGGGAGTAGGCGAGAAGCTGGAGGTACGCCCACTGAGGGCATGATGCGTACTGGGTCCAGCTCCTGGACCCCAGGATCCATAGGGAGTTTGTTCCGCCGTAGGTGGAACGGTAGGTCGAGTAGGAGACCGATTGGCCCCCGAAGTATACGGCAGAGGGCTCGCTCCCGGAGATCGAGTACTGCTGGACGCCGCTCCCGCCTGATGCTGGCTCATCCATGCTGTAGTACGCTTCGGCAAGGCCGGAACTACCGACAGTGCCGGTCGACCGATATGTCTCCACCCCCTCCGGCGACCCCGGAAACTCCATCAGCATCTCGGGCGCCTCGTCCTCGCCGTAATAGGTCGCGCCGAAGCTCATGCCGGTCTCGCCACCGCCATAAGAGTACGCCTCATATCCCACGTCGACTCCTTCGTCGGCGTAATCGGTAATCAACTCTTCAGTCCATTCCTCTGCCGCGGCAAATCCCACGGAGAAGATGATCAAAAGGGAAATCAATGCTCCTTTAGAGCTCAAGAGTAACACCCCCAATCTCCTCTATCGCTTTGATGGTACAAAAAGTTTTGGAGAATTTTTGGATATTACTATAAATGGGCGGCTGATCCGTCACAGGATGCGACGACTATCGGAGACGAGACGCCTGCATCGTCAGAACATCTCCATCTCCAAAGTTAATAATCCCGATTTTTCGAGTGATGCTGCGCCTTATTCACATCGACTCCAGGGCAGGGATCCCAAGGGTCTCCAGAGTTGCTCGGAGGCAATTTCGGGCCGCCTTGACGAGGGCGAGCCTCGCCTCCCTGAGGCCCGGATCCGCCTCCAGGACGGGGCTCGACCGATAGAACTGGTTGAAGATCTCGGCCAGCTCCCTGGCGTAGGTGGCGAGCATATGGGGCTTCAGATCCCTTGCCGCCATTTCAACTGCAAGATCAAACTGGGATATCTTCTTGACGAGGTCGATCTCCTCGGGGCCGGTGAGAAGCCGGGGGTCGAATTGGCCGAAGTCGCCCGCCTTGTCGAGGATGCTGCAGGCCCTCGCGTGAGAGTACTGGATGAAGGGGGCCGATAACTTCTCGAAGTCCAGGGCCGCCTTCCAATCGAAAACGGTGGCCTTGTCCGGAGAGACCTTGACCACATCGTATCTGACGGCACCGAGGGCTACGTCTTTTGCCACCGCTCGCCTGAACTCCTCGGTCTCCTCAGGCCTTCGGGCTGTGACCTCTCGATAGGCCTGGGCCTCGACCTCGTCGAGGAGCTCGTCGGTGGAGATGAACTTCCCCTTCCTGGTGCTCATGGAACCCGTCGGAAGGGATACGAACTCGAATATGACGATCTCGGGCTCTCTGACCCCCATGAGGCGGAGGGCCACCTTGAGCTGGCCTGAGATGAGCTTGTGGTCGGCCCCGAGGACGTCGATCATCCGGTCGGACCGCTCTGCCTTCCACTTATGGTAAGCCAGGTCTCTTGTGGTATAGAGGGATGTCCCGTCGGACCTCTTGAGGACGAGCTTCTTCTCAAACCCCTCGCCCGAGAGGTCAAGCTGGAGGGCGCCCTCCTCCCATTCGGTCAATCCCGTCGCCTCCAGGGCTTTGACGATCTCTGCCTTCGATCCGTCCCGGACGAACTCTCCCTCCCAATGGTAGGAGTCGTGAGTGATGTTCAGCCTCGCCAACGTCTCTTCGATCCCGGAGAGGGCGTAGTCCACCGCCTCTTTGAACTTCGCTGCCGTATCGGGGTCGCCAGCCTCGTAGAGCTGCATCAGCCGGTCGACCTCCGCCTTAAGCTCCGGCTCTGCGGCCAGGTCCTTGTTCGCCTGGATGTATATTCGCGCTATGGCGTGGTCGGCCTTCGAGTCGTCCAGAGGATATCGGCCGCATCCCCAGACGACGATGGCGATCTGCCGGCCCATGTCGTTGACGTAATACTGGGCCTCCACGCCGCAGCCTGCCCGGCGGAGAATCCGCACCAGGGTGTCTCCGATGACGGAGTTTCTTATGTGGCCTACGTGGAGGGGGCCGTTGGGGTTGGCGGAGGTGTGCTCGACGATCACCCTCTCGGTCAATGACCCCTTCCAGCATCCATCGCCTTCGGCCTCTCGGACGGCCTCGTCAAGGAATCTGCGACTCGCATAGAAGTTCAAGTAGGGACCCATCGCCTCGACCCTTTCCACGGTGCCGTTCCCCTCGATGACCATCGCCTCTTTCAGCTCCTGGGAGATCTTTGCGGGATTTTTCTTGAGAAGGGGCGCGAGCCTGAAGGATACGGTGGAGGCGAGGTCGGCGTGGGGGCTCGTCTCCAGCAGAAGCTCGTTTCCATTGATCTTGGCCTCGGTCTCGGGCAGCAGAAACCCGCATCGATCCATGGCGTCGCGCAAGAGCGACTCGACATCTCTCCAGAAGTCCAGGAACATGAGAACATCACCGTACGATTCAGGGTGGGGAAGTTCGATATACCGATATAAGCGTTGCGACGGCGCCCCGCTAGATAATAGTTGGTGGTTCGGAAAAAGGATAATATAATAAGGCGGTGTATACGTTTCAGGCAGATATGGGGTAATCGATCATGAAGAAGATTCTGGCATTTCTTGTGCTGATCCTGGCCCTCGCCCCGGCCTCAGCCGCCGCCGAAGGCGGCTCGCCCGAGATCGAGGCGATCACCATCGTCAGCCTTCCCGTAGACTCGGTGACCATCTATCCAGACGGCCTCGCCACGGTGAAGAGGACCGGGGTGATGGAGGTAACGGAGGGGGTCCACCAGCTCGTCGTGGACTTGCCGTCGTCAGTGAAGATGGAGTCGGTGAGGTTTTCCGCTACCAACGCCACCGTCAAGAAGGTGGTATACGACGACAACCCTGAGTACACCCTCAACGTCTCGTCCACAGGACTCCAGGAGTTCGAGCTCGTCTACCTGATGCCGAGGGCAGGCCAGTGGAAGCCCAGCTACTCCGTCCACCTGATGGAGGAGACGGTCCTAGTATCGGCCCAGGCGGTGGTGGCAAACAACTTCGGCGAGGACCTGGAGGCGGTCAAGCTGAAGCTCGTATCAGGGCCGCCCCAGTTCGTAGCCCTGGAGAAGTACCTCACCGTGGGGAGCGCCTCCCTGCGCGCCGTCGCTGAAGAGGCGGAGATGGATTATGCCCCCGCTGCAGCTCCCGTCCCCGCCACCGGAGAGCTGGAGACCCTCTACATCTACGAGCTGGACGGCCGAAAAGACCTGGAGGTGGACAAAGAAGTGGGCTTCCCCCTCTTCGATGAGACGGCCCCTATAATGAGGAGCTACATCTGGGACGCTTACTATCAGAACGAGGGGCCGGTGACCGAAGTCGTCAAGGCTAACAACACCATGAAAGACCCCTGGCCCGCCGGTTCGGCCCTCCTCTACAAGAACGGCGAGTACGTCTCGGAGGTGGAGATTCCCTTTACGCCCACAGGGACAGAGGCTGAGATCGAGGTGGGGTCCTCGGCAGACCTGAAGGTCGAAAGGAAGCTTGCAAACTACACCTCTGCAGAGGAGATAGTCACAATTCCGGGAGCCGGAAATGCGAGCTCCGCGATGAAGGTGACGACGGAGACCTGGACCTACCGCCTCACCCTCAAGAGCAACATAGATCGAAACGCCACCGCTGAAGTCTCTGACATTAAGCCCCTCAAGGCAGAGCTGATCGCTGCAGAGCCGGAGCCTGTGGAGATGACGGCGACGGGCCTAGATTGGAAACTGGAGATTTTGCCCCGCGAGGAAGTGGCGATAGAATACACCTATAGGGTTGTGACAAGAGAGGTAATGGCGAGCGGCAGGTGAGCTCGCCATCTACCAAAATTTTTTAATTCATCATCCCTCAATGGGGACCGAGTGAGGCTTCACCACGATCAGCTTGGGGAGGTGGACGGCTAGAACCCCGTCCTCATACTTCGCCTTAACCTGCTCCGGCTTCACCTCGGCCGAGAGCCTGATCCTTCGGCTCGTCTCGGCTTCGGGCCTCTCCCTTTGAAGGTATTTTCCCGCCGGTCGTTCGAACTTCGCCGTAACGGTTACGGCGTCCTCAGTCACCCCCAGGTCGATCAGCTCCTTCTTCGTCCCTGGAAGGTCGACGTAGACTATTATCTCCTCAGGGCTGTCGATGACGTCCACGGCCGGGGCCTCCCCGACCTCGGGGAGGTTCTCGGCGACTTCGCCCAGCATCTTCCTGAATACCTCTCTAGCCTGGACCGACCTCTTCATCGACTCGATGACGGCCCTTCCCACCATCCTTTCAGCATCCTCTCTCATAGTAACTACCTCAGATTTTTACAGAATTTTTGCACATTAACTTCAATCTTCAGACCTCGCCCTCAACGTCTTCTTCCACCCCGGTCCCGGAAGGTTCTTTCCGAAGCCCGGCTTTGCGAAGAGCTCCCCGTCCTTATAGACCACCTCGCCCCGGATCATGGTGATGGCCGGAAAGAGGGCTCGCCTCCCCTCGTAGGGGGTCCACTCCGCCCCGCTGTGGAGCCGGTCGGCCCTGATATCGCTGGCCGCTCTTGGATCGATGATGGCGAGGTCCGCGTCCATCCCCAAGGCGATCCTCCCCTTCGACGAGAGGCCGAAGATCTCGGCGGGCCTCCGGGAGAGGGCGTCGACCATCCGGTCGAGGGAGAGGAGGTTTGACCGAACGGCCACCAGCATCAGCGGCATCATCGTCTCGACCCCCGGAACCCCCGGCGGGGCGTCCCAGATCTCGTCCTTCTTCTCCTCTGGGAGGTGGGGGGCGTGATCGGAGGCGACGACGTCGATGTCTCCCTTCTGGAGGCCATCCCAGAGGGCGTCCTTGTCCCGGAAGTCCCGGAGGGGTGGGTTCATCTTGAGGAAGGTGCCCTGACGCCTCCAGTCCCTCTTCGTGAAGAGGAGGTGGTGGGGCGCCACCTCGCAGCTGACCCGCCTCCCTCCCCTCTTCGCCGCTCTGACGAGTTCCAGCCCCTCGGAGGTGCTGAGGTGACAGATGTGGACCCTCTCGGCCATCTCCAATACCTCCTCGATCGCCTTCGCTTCGGCCCGGTTCGGCCTTGCGAGGGAATAGAGCTCTGGATCCCTCATATCCCTCAGTGGCTCCGTATTCTCCCGGATCACCTCTCGGTCCTCGGCATGGATCGTGGGGAGGAGGCCCGCCTTAGCAGCCCCCTCCAGAATTCGTCTCAGCTCCCCGTCATCGTGGTCGTAGGTGAATATCTCGCCGATGGCAGACGCCCCCAGCTCGGCCAGCCTCTTCATATCTCCCGGCCCGCCGTTGAGGCAGAAGTCGACGACAGAGCGCCTCTGGGCGATCTCAAGCTTCATTCGATAATATCGGGCGTCCACGGTGGGCGGGTCGGTGTTCGGCTGGTCGACGACGGTCGTCACCCCCCCGGCGACGGCCGAGGTTGAGCCCGTCTCCCAGTCCTCCTTGTGAGTATAGCCAGGGTCCCTGAAGTGGACGTGGAGGTCGATGGCGCCCGGAAGAACGATCTTGCCCCGGCCATCTACCGTCTCCTCTGCCTGATAATTGCCTCCGATGCCGGAGATCTTTCCGTCCCTTATCCAGAGGTCGACGTTCTGTAGGCGGCCGTCAAAATAGACCCTGCCGTTCTTGACGACCAGATCCATCCTGGTCATAGCTTGTATCCAAACTTCCTCAGCATCCCTCTCCGATCGGCCACGTCCTTCTCCGACTCAACCCCTTTCGGCGCGGAGCCATCGACGACGCCCAGGATCCCTCCGCCCTGCTCAGTCCTGGCCACCACCACCTCTACGGGGTTGGCGGTGGCGCAGAAGATGCCACAGACCTCCTGGACCGCCTTTACGGCGTTCAGGACGTTTATGGGGAAAGCTTCCCGGAGCAGGATGACGAAGGTGTGGCCGCACCCCATGGCGAGGGAGTTTTTTTTCGCGGCATCGATCAGGTCCGGGTCATTTCCCTCAGATCGGACGAGACAGGGGCCGCTCGCCTCGGAGAAGGCGATCCCAAACTTGGAATTTGGGGCGGTTCCAGCCATCGCCTCGTAGAGGTCTTCTGCGGTCTTTATGAAGTGGCTCTGGCCCAGAATCAGGTTAGAGTTCTCGGGGATGCCAAGCTTTACGGTCTCAAGCTCCATCTTAATATCCTCCTGACCAAAAATAAGGATGGGAGATGACTTATATTTATGGCTTTGAGACAGAAACCAACGACACTTTTATTTAATCACCGATGGAAAGAGAACGAGTGGAGAGCGGCATGAGGAAGATCGAGTACTGCCCCATAAGCATGAAGAAGCTTCTGGTCAAGATGAAGGACACCAGCGAGCTGATGGTGGATCTGGGATATTCTGCGGTCCTCTACGACGACGACGACCTGGCGATGGAGGTGATCAGGCTTGAGGAGAAGATGGACGTTTACGACTATCACGTCCAAATCTCGGCGATGCTTGCCGCCAGGACCGTCGAGGATGCCGAGGCCCTCTCCGGAGTCCTCCAGATCGCCGCAGCGGCGGAGATTGTGTCCAATGCCGCTGGGGACATCGCCAGCATCGTCCTTTTGAAGATGGGGATACCCCACGAGCTGAAAAAGGACCTCCGACGGGCCGACGAGACGGTGGCCCGGGCGGTCGTGGGAGCCGATTCGAAGGTGGCGGGCCGGAGCCTCGACAAGATATCCTTCGAGACGGAGGTAGGGATGAGCGTCATCGCCATAAGGCGCGGGGAGAGCTGGATCTACGATCCAGAGCCAGAGATCGAGATCGTGGCCGGAGACATCCTCTTTGCGAGGGGCCATGACGAGGGAGTACCCCTCTTCCTCGAGATGGTGACGGGCAAACCTCAGGTCCCCAAAGCTTACCAGGAGAGCGGGATAGGCCAGCTTGATCGAGCCGTGGACATCATTGTCAAGATGAAGAACAGGTCAGAGCTGGCGGTGGGGCTCGCCTACACTGCCGTCCTCTTCGACAGCGAGGAGGTCGCGATCGAGGTCGAGGTGATCGAGCAGGAGATGGACGAGATGAAGTATGATCTCCAGCGCTGGGTCCTCCAGGCGGCAAAGCACGTCGACGACATCGAGAACCTCCGGGGTCTTCTCCATCTGGCGGTCTCGACGGAGATCATCAGCGATGCCGCCCTCAAGATCGCTAACGTCGTCCTCCACGACATCGAACCCCACCCCATCCTCGCCATGGCCATGAGGGAGTCGGACGAGGTGATAACCAGAGTCGAGATCGCTCCGGGGGCGGAGATGGACGGAAAGACCCTGGGCGACCTGGACCTGGAGACCGAGACCGGGATGTACGTCCTGGCAGTAAAGAGGGGTGGGAGATGGAACTACAATCCCAAAGCCAAGGTGACCCTGGGGGCGGGCGACCTTATCTTCGCCCGGGGGAGCAAGAGCGGCGAGGAGCAGCTCTTGAAGATGAGCGGCGCTCGATCTTGATTCGTCTCTTCTAAGTAGTCTTGATCTCTTGAGGGACGGTCTCGGCTATCTCCGTCTCTGGGCCTTTCTTCGGAGGACTATCGTGGAGGTCACAAAGTAGCTGGAGGCGAAGATCGCCGCGGCCAAGAACGATTCGCCGAGGCTCGGGCTTCCAGAGTAGTCCAGGTAGAGGGTGTAGACAAGAAAGAAGATCAGACCCGCCACCAGGGTCTGATAGGCGAGACTCCGCCTTTTGAAGTTCGAAAGGATGCTCATGAGGGGTTCGTCAGTCCTTACAGGTACTTCACCTCTTCGTCTGAAACTGGGGGGGCCAGAGAGATATTCCCCCCTCTCGTCATGTAGAGCCTCGTCCACCAGACGGTGGTGAGGGGGCTTATCACGAGAATGCTCGCAACGCCGCTCAAGATCGAGAAGATGGCGCTGGCGGTCTCCGATCCTGAGAAGGGAACTGCCACAAACTGGATCGCCACCGTGACCGCCATCACCACGAGCCAGACGAGAAAGACGTCCATCTTATTTTTGAGGAAGAACCCGACCCCTGTCTTTATCGCCCCGATCGGACCTAGCCCCTCCACCACCAGGGCGTAGGGGACCATCGCCAGGAGGAGGGATACTAAAAGGCCGTAGGCTATGATCAGGATTATCCAGAGGACGAGGGGTCCAAATTCTGGGTTGCTGCTCTCGAATAGAGCCCCCAGGTCCGATAGGAAGGGGAGGGATAGGAGAGTAAATCCGGCTAAGATGATGATCGTCGTCAGAGCCTCGGCCAGAAAGAGGCTCAGGAAGTGGCGCTTTCCCGAAGTCCACATCACCTTGAGTGCAGTTTTTCCCGCATTTGTCGCCTCTTTTGCCATTCCGATGGCTCCTGCGGTGAAGAAGGAGCCGGAAAGAAACATCGCCAGGATGACGATGAGAACGACCGCTGCCATAAGGCCGATGTTCGTCGTGCTTTGGAGGAGGGTCATTAGCTGCTCAGGATCTTCGAAACCCTCCGAGGAGGAAATGAGGCCGGGCGATGCGGTGATCAATGGGTACATAATGAGAATGGCCATGATCACGGCCAGCAGCATCATCGCGGCGATCATGAGGACGAAGGGGACGGCGAGTTTGAGGTTCCGCCTCCAGGTCTCAAAACCCCTCCTTATCAGGGTTCCAATATCTTCGTACATGGATACCGCCTTTATCCTCGGAGGTATAACATTCTTTCGAGAGGCTCTTACGGCAAGGGGCCCTCCGATTCTCCCGGATATCTTCTGAATTATTTTAAGTAGAGAAGATCATCCGCTCATGTCCCAGAGGTCGTCGCCGACGTGGTGGACCGACTTGACCGCCTTCCCCGACCCCCTCATCTCAGGGCCGGGAAGGAGGGCGACTCCGATGGCCAGGGGCTTTCTGTGCCTCTCCTCGACTATCACCACGGGATCTCCGGGAGCGATCCCGGGGTCTGCTTCCACGATCCCGGGGGCCATCACGTCCGCGCCGTTGACTATGAAGCTGACGGCGCCAGAGTCCACTATCACCATCTTCTTCTTTGGCGCAAACTCGAGGGCGCCCCGGACCGTGAAGAAGGGCCGATCCTCCACCATCATGAAGACCGGCCTTCCCTTCAGGAGGATCAGATCGAAGTCGTGATCAGTTTCTGCTACCTCTAAAGACAGATCCCGCAGGGCTTCGGGATCTTCCAGGAACGGCTCAATCATCTTGAGGATCTTCTTCGACTCGCTCCCCTTGAGGTGGTGCCTGGATTTGATTTTCATATTAGCCCCATTCCCCGACAAGTTTAAATACGCAACGTGCAAGTCTCGCAACGTAGCTTTTGTCTTGCGACTGGAGAGAGGCCGATGGCTCAGAGACCCCTTGATATTTTAAATGAATCGCTGAATGGGCCCGTAATAGTCAAGCTAAAGGACGGAAGGGCGTTTCGGGGAGAGCTTCAGGGTTACGACATCCACATGAACCTGGTGCTCGACAACACCGAGGAGATCAGAGAGGGAGAAGATTCCAAGAAGCTCGGAACGGTCGTCGTTCGAGGAGACAACGTAGTTTACATTTCACCGTGAGGTTTTATAAATGACGAAAGGCACCCCATCGATGGGAAGGCGCCACAAGAAGACCCATGTCAAGTGTCGTCGCTGTGGCAAGGTATCCTTCAACTTCCATACCAAGACCTGTGCATCCTGCGGCTTCGGCAGGTCCAAGAGGCTCCGGGGCTACGTCTGGCAGAAATACAGCAGCAACAGCGGCGGAAACTGACCGGAGGTCCGGGTTGCAGGACAAGTGCGGCGTGGTGGGGATCTCCTCAGAGGATCCGTGTCGCAACGTCGCCAAATCGATCTACTACGCCCTCTATGCCCTGCAGCATCGGGGCCAGGAGTCCGCTGGCATCTCCGTCTACGACGGCAAGGTAGTCAGAACCCACAAGGCCATGGGCCTCGTCGCGGAGGTCTTCAACAATTCCCGGATAGGCGCCCTGGAGGGGCCGACGGGGATAGGTCACGTCCGGTATTCCACCACTGGCGAATCGGCCATAAAGAACAGCCAGCCCATTTTGGTGAAGTATAAAGATAGCTCGGTGGCCATCGCTCACAACGGCAACCTCGTCAACGCCGGAAAGCTCAAAGAGGAGCTGGAGGCGGAGGGGGAGGTCTTCCACTCCACCTCCGACACCGAGGTCATGGCCCGCCTTTTCGTAAGGGCTATGCTGGAGCGGGAGGACCCCGTCGAGGCGGTCCGTACGATCATGAGGAAGGCAGTTGGATCCTACTCCGTCGTTCTTCTGATGGGAAATACCGTCATAGCGGCGAGAGATCCACTGGGGATAAAGCCCCTCTGCGTCGGGAAGACCGACTCTGACGTCATCATCGCCTCCGAGAGCGTCGCCATCGACACCCTTAATGGGACTCTGGTAAGGGACGTACGGCCCGGGGAGATGGTGATCGCGAGAGACGGAGATGTCCGATTCTATCAGTTGTCTCGTTACCAGTGCCCCGCCCACTGCGTCTTTGAGTACATCTACTTCTCCCGCCCCGACAGCATCATGGACGGGAGGCTCGTCTACGACGTCCGGGTCAGGATCGGGGCGACCCTTGCCGAGGAGTACCCCTACGACGCCGACACGGTGACGCCGGTCCCCGACTCCGGCATCACCTTCGCCATCGGCTATCACCAGCGGTCGGATATCAAGTACCGGGAGTGTCTGATGAAGAACCGGTATATAGGCAGGACCTTCATCATGCCCGGCCAGGAGATGAGGGAGATCGCGGTGAAGTTGAAGATGAACACCATCCGACCCAACATCGAGGGGAAGAGGATAATCATGGTCGACGATAGCATCGTCCGGGGAACGACCAGCAGGCGGATCGTCGACATGGTGAAGTCCGCCGGGGCGAAGGAGGTTCACGTGAGGATCGGGAGCCCTCCAATTCTGGCGCCATGCTACATGGGAATAGACATGGCCACGAGGGAGGAGCTGATCGCAGCCCACAAGACGGTGGCCGGGGTCGAGGCGGTGATCAACGCAGACTCCCTCGGCTATATAAGCCACGAGGGGCTGGTGAGGGCTATAGGAATCCCCAGGGACCAGCTCTGCATGGGCTGTCTTACTGGAGTTTACCCCATCGAGATTCCCGGCGAAGTCTGCCGTCTAGCCCAGACGAAGATCACGGAGTATATCCCCGAGTGAACTTCAAGCCAAACGGCGCGGGATCCAAATCTTGGGAAAACGGTAGAGTAGTTGGGTCCAAGTTCCGCCTGGACTTCAGGCGGTGATCTTGGACTTGGCGATATACTTGATCAGGTCGGGGGCGAGCCTCGTCTTCCTCTGGATCGCAGCGGTCGCCTCTTCGATGCTCTCTCCTTCTTTGATCATGGTACCGATCTCTTCGATCGCGCCCTCGTCCACCACGTAGTACTCATCAATATCTTTTCTGTGGCCCCAGACGTCGCCTTCCAAGAGGTCGATCCCCTGCATCTCCAGGAAGAGCTTGATCGCCTTGGACATGGTCTTGTGGTAGGAGGGGGGGACCTGTACGGCTCTTAGCCTTGGGCAGCTCCTCATCAGGTCGAGGAAGTCGACGTTCGAGGGCCTGAATGCCAAGTGGACGATTCTCTCGTTAGGGTTCAGGTGGGAGATCTCATCTTTTGAACTCACAACTCTAATTCTCATGACAATTCACCTCAACAAATACTAAGATGTAAATCTGACTATTAATAGTCAATTGTGTTGTATACTAACGTCCATATGGAGCATCCTTCGAGGATGATGGCATGCAGCGGATTTTGAGACAGGAATACTTCAACGCCATCTCTCCCAAAAGATCCCCTCATTTCGGCGCGATCTTGTGAAATTAAAAAATTTGACGGCCGAAATCCTTCTCGACCCTTTTCTCTATACCTCCTCACCAAAAGGGGACGGTCTTTGAAGGATCATCTCCTCGGAGCCGTAAGGGGTGGAGATGGTCTTTGAAGATAAAAGTATAGATTCGGATAGCGAATGGCGGGGAGAATCAGATGGGAATCTGATAGAGAAAGGGGAATCGGATCATGAATCTCGCCATCCTATGGGTTCTTGGATGACGGGGTCCGATATCCGCCTGAAGATTTCAGGCGGTGATCTTGGACTTGGCGATGTACTTGATTAGGTCGGGGGCGAGACCCGTCTTTCTCTGGATCGTGGCGGTCGCATCCTGGATGCTCTCGCCTTCTTTAATCAGGGTTCCGATCTCTTCGATCGCTTCCTCGTCAACTATGTAATACTCATCGATGTCCTTTCTGTGACCCCAGACGTCCCCCTCCAGAAGGGTGACTCCCTGCATCTCCAGGAATAGCTTGATAGCCTTGGATAGGGTCTTGTGGTAGGACGGAGGCACCTGCACCACTCTCAGCCTTGGGCAGCCCCTAATCAGGTCGAGGAAGTCGACGTTTGAGGGTCTGAAGGCCAGGTGGACGTTTCTCTCGTTCGGGCTCATCTTCCGAATCTCCTCTTTCGAACTCACAACTCTAATCTTCATGGTCTTTCACCTTTACAATTACTAAGATGTAATCAAAGTATTTATAGCTACTTATGATGTATACTAACGTCCATATTGAGCATGCAGATAGATAAATAAGTTCCCAACGGCTTCAGAATTGTGATAGCACGTGTCATTCTCCCTTTAAAATTGGCATTTTATCATCTTCGTCTTCCGCATTAAACGAGGAATTTCCATAAGCCGACCCCTTGCTGCATACATCGTCAAAGGTGGGTCGAAAGAGGGCGTCATCTCTTTGTCGGAATTTATCGGGGCCGGGATCGAAAGATTTCGGAAGATCCCCTGGCCACAGTTGGTGCGGAACTCAGAGCTCATCGAAGTGGTCCAAGGATTCCGCCTGAGTTTCAGACTGTGATCTTGGACTTGGCGATGTACTTGATCAGATCGGGCGCGAGCCTCGTCCTCTTCTGGATCTCTTCTGCGGCCTCATCGATGCCGACGCCGCTGGAGATCATGGACTCGATCTCTTCGACCGTCTCTTCGTCTATCAGGAAATATTCGTCGATGTCCTTTCTGTGTCCCCAGACATCGCCCACCAAAAGCTCTATCCCCTGCATCTCCAGGAAGAGCTGGATCGCCTTGGACATGGTCTTGTGGTAGGACGGAGGCACCTGGACGGCCCGGAGCCTAGGGCATATCTTCATCAGGTTTAGAAAGTCTACGTTCGAGGCCCTGAAGGCGAAATGGACAATTCTCTCATTTGGGTTCAGATCGGGTATCTCAATTTTTGAACTCACAACTCTAACTCTCATGGATCCTCACGATCGGCGAGATGAAAACAAAATACTAATAGACGCTTGTGACGATCACTTCTGTGCAGATCAGATTCTTGCTGCCGAAATATCTCCAGGACGGAGTTCAAGTCCAGTCTTTTTAAACGGATCTGGCGCCCCTTTCAAGCGAAGATTTTACGAGACTAAGGTCGAGGTCCCTGATATGACTTTGGATAATAATTTTTTAGGATTTCATAATCAATAAAAAAAATAATCGCCTACTTATATAATTCATCTTCGATCATCTTCTTCCAATCCGCCGGCCCTCCTCGTCGTAGTTCATTGACTTCTCCCAACCCGCAGCCCTCCAGACGGCGTCGAAGGCGGGCCTCAGGACCTCTTCGGGGCTGTATTCGAAGCTCTCCACCATGATCTCCGGGACCAGGAGGGCGTCCCGATCTATCTGTACGTCCTTGATCCCCGATTTCGCTGGGATGTCCACCTGCATGAAGCGGCCCTCGACCCCGAGAAGGCTGAGCATGAAGAAGACGGGAGGCTCGACCTCGAGGTGCTCCTGAATGCAGGTGTACTTGGGAAGGGCCTCCAGGAGGGTCTCCTCGAACCTCGAGCTTGGGATCATCCTCTCGCTTTCGGGCTCCATCTGATCTCTCGACTGATCGCCGAGAATGACGGAGTCGACGGCCTCGATGATCCCGCTGACGAAGGTCTGGGAGTAAGAGCCCCGGTCGTCGTAGGTCAATAGGCCGTCGAAGTTGTACCTCCAACCCGAGAATAGCCCCGTCAGGGGAAGGGGAAGGGTGCCTTTGCCGCGTTTGTAGCTCCTGACTAGGGAGGAGACGTCGAACCTCGAAGACGGCTCGAAGGCCCCGGAGGGGACGACCTGGAGGATCATCTTCGGCCCCTCGTTTAAGGGAGTCGGCGTCTCCCCGGCCACTATCTTCGCGAGGGCGTCCGCCCGAAAGTCTCTCATCCTCTCAGCGGCGGTCCCGGTGATCGAGAAGGCGGTCCTGATCTCGAAGACGTCGAGAGGATACTTGCCGGCGGAGTTTCGGGAGTAAAACCGGGAGGACCCTTTGGTGATCATGTGGGGGGAGGCCCAGCTCTTGGGGATCCGGACGACGATGACGAACCTTTCATTCTCCAGAGGGACGGCCCTCATGGATATCCCCGGGATCCGGGGGGCGATCCCCGTCTGGACCATGCTATCGAGACGGAGGATCTCTTTATCTGGGTCTATCCCTGCGAGGCCCGGGATCTTGACGGGGACCCCGTTCTCCTCGGCGACCCCGTAGATGAGGTGGCCACCTGAGGCGTTGGCGAAGGAGGAGACGTCCCGGAGAAACTCTCTCTTCTCCAGATCCGAGGGTCCCGGCAGGCGCCTCTTGTAGTCGATGACCTTGCTCTCCGGTACCTCGTCCTCCATCAACCTCTGGATGTCCGCCTCTTCCAACATGTCGAGAGGTTTGTCGTTGAGGGTCATGGCACCATCTTTTGGGATGGATCTCAGAGGATTTAGCGGTTGCGGATCTGGACATCTCCGGAAGGTTTTTTGCAGCTGAAGACGGAGGGGGTTAGAGCGGGCGCGGGGAGGGAGGAACGACGAAGACGAGAATCCACCAGCAAAAGATGAAGACAGAGGAGTACGATGGTTTCGTCCTCGGCGGCGACGTCGGCGGGACGAACACCAACATCGCTGTCGCGGGCGAAAAGGATGGAGAGGCGACGCTCATATACTCCGCCCACTTCGAGAGCAGAAAGCTCGCCTCTCTCGTCCCGGCAATCCGGGTGGCCCTCGAATACGGCCGGGAGAATTACGGGATCGAGGTGGACCGGGGGGTGGTGGGGGTCGCGGGAGCCGTTACCGATTGCAGCCGGATCAAGCCCACCAACCTCTCCTGGGTGGTGGACGCAGAAGAGATCAAAAGGGAACTCGGGCTGAAGGAGTTTCGGATAGTAAACGACTTTCAGCTCATCGGCTGGGGTATCGCCTCCCTGAAAGAGGAGGACCTCTTCGAGGCAAAAGAAGGCGAGCCGGGGTTTGGCGAGACCCGGGGCGTCATCGGCGCCGGTACGGGCCTGGGAAAGTCGATCCTCTTATTCGACGGAAAAAGATACGTCCCCATCCCCAGCGAGGGGGGGCACGCCGACTTTCCGATCCACAACCGGTTCGATTTGGAGCTGGCGGACCATATCCGGGCCGAAAGGAAGACTCCGGCCAGCTATGAGGATCTACTGTCGGGCAGGGGGATCGAGAGGATCTACGATTTTCTGAGGGAAAGGCGAGGGAGGACTGAAAAGACGATCGAGATCGAGGAGGCCGAGGATAAGGCCGCAGCGATCTCGAAATATAAGGGAACAGACCCCCTATGCCAGGAGACATTCAGGATCTATGCGAGGTGCTACGGCAGGTGCGCGAAGAACTTCGTTCTGGAGGCGCTCGCCACCGGCGGTTTGTACATAGCGGGCGGGATCGCCGCGAAGAACAAGGAGATCTTTGTCTCCCCGGACTTTCAGGCCGAGTTTCTGAACGCCGAGAAGCAGAGGCGTATTCTGGAGAAGACGCCGGTTCGCGTCATCACGAACTACGACGTCAGCATCATCGGGGCCTGCAACGCCGCCGTCCTCCTTAGATAAGTGATATCTATAAATAATAAAATAATCCTCTATAAATTTCAAACGTCAGCGACCCCTTTGCAAAGCTCCCCCCGCTCCAGATCCTCCTTGAAGTAGTCCCGGGGCGTCTTCAGCCTCAAGAGGAGGCCGAGCTTCCTTTTTGCGTAGAAGGGGACGAGCCTCAGGGTCTCTTTCAGGAACCACTTGGGGTAGAGCCTTTTGATCTTGGTGTAGCGGAACCACGCCAGGTCGTAGTACCGGGCGTTCATCTCCCAGGTGATATACTGGACCATTTCGGCGGTGAGGTGTTTTGTGTTCAGGTTCGCGTGAAGGCCGTCGTAGTATCGGTAGTCGTCGCAGGAGATGAGCCCCATCTCTTTTAGCTCCGCCCTCATCTCCGTCTTGGGGTATGGGGTGCTGATGTAGAAGATCGGTATGTCGACTTTCAGCTTTCTTGCCAGCTTGAAGTTCGACCATAGGTCCTCGGCGTCGTCCTCGGGATTTCCGCCGATCAGCCCTGCCGAGACGATGATATCGTTATCGTGCATGTACTCGACCGCCTTGTCGGCGTTGTCGGACATCTTCCCCTTGCCCAGGAACTTGAGGTTCTCCTTGCTGGTGTTCTCGATCCCCAGAAAGACGCCGTCGAAGCCGGCCTTAGCCATCTTCTCGACGAGCCTCCGGCTTGAACCGATCCCCCGGGCCGAGGCCTGGACTTTGTACTTGAGGTGGTCGAGGCCCGCCTCGACGATGGCGTCGCAGAGCCTCTCCATCCGTTTTACGTCCAGAGTCATGTTGTCGTCAGGAAAGAAGATCGACTTCGCGCCGTGGGCCTCGGCGTCCCTGATGTCGTCCAGGATCCTTTCGAAGGGGTACCTGCGGAAGGAGAGGCCGTACATCTGCTGGATGGAGCAGAACTTGCAGCCGTTGGTGCATCCCCGGCTCGTCTCGACGGAATCGATTGCCATCCCGAAGCTCTGAAAGCCCTTGGTGATCAGCCGCGAGTCGCGGTTTGGCAATTCTATTTCGGAGACGTCCAAAACGGGCCTTGGGGGGTTATGGACCATCTTATCCCCCTTCCAGTATGAGAGCCCCTTCACCTCGGCGAGATCGCGTCCATCGTCGATCGCTTGGATCAATTCCCGGAAGGTCCCCTCCCCCTCGCCCCGGACGACGTAGTCTGCGAGCCTGCCCTCCTCACTATCGGCGATCTCGTCGTAGTTCAGCGTCGGGTGGTAGCCGCCGAAGACCGTCGCAGCTCCGCTCTCCTTCGCCATCTTGGCGAGGGGGAGCATGGCGTGGTACTGAAAGCTCATGCAGCTGAGGCCGACCAGGTCGTAGCCGTTCCTCAAGATTCCTTCAAGATAATCTTTCGGCCGTTTCACTGCGTGAAGGTCTGCGACGTGAACGTCACAGATATCATCGACGTTCCCGGCGATGGAGACGAGGCCGTAGTTCGGGATCCTCGCTATCCGGTCGAAGTCGGGCTGGACCACCGGCGATGATAGAAGGAGGACCTTCATGGTATCATCTCGCCCCCGCCTCCAAAAACCAGGGCTTCTCGGGGTTGAAGTCGAAGCGGTTCGCCCGGGAGACGTAAGACGCCACCTCCTTCATCCCAGCGACCCCCGCATACCGGTAGGCGTTGGCCCAGACTCTGAAGCTGGTCCGCAGCGGCGTCATCCGGTTGTAGACCTGCTTAAGAGACCAGCCCAGGATCTCCTCCATCTCCGCTGGCGGGATGTTCTGGTGGTTCCATACCAGGTGCTTCATGTCGAATCGATGCCAGTCCTCCTCGAAGATCCCGTAGTTCTCCTCCAGCTCGTCCCAGAGCTTCGTCTGGGGCAGCGGGGTCATGATGCAGATCTGGGTTATGTCCAGCTTGAGGTTTGCGAGATCCTTGATGTCGGTTTTGAGGGACTGCCTTGTGTCCTCGGGAAAGCCGATCATGTAGTAGCCGACGGTGCCGAGGCCGTACTTCTGAAGGAGCCGGACCGTTTCTAGGACGTCCTCGGTACCCTCCTTCTTGTTTATGTCGTCGAGCTTCTCCTGATGGAGGTTCTCGATCCCGATGGCGGCCCCCGCAAACCCCTTCACGTGCCGGGATTTTTTCCCGGTGACGGGATCGGGTCTCGTCCTCATCTCGACCCATTCGGGGATCTTCTTTCGAAGGTAGTCGGCCCTTGCCATGCAGCCCCAGACCATCCCGTACTCGTCCAGGAGGTCGACGACCCGATCGGCGTGTCGGCGGTTCGCGCCGAAGTTCTCGTCCTCGATCAAAACGACGTTGATCTCGTGCTCCTTGTAGTAGGAGATCACCTTCTCCAGGCTCTCCAGGGGGACGGGGTGGGGGCGGTTACAGAACTTTGGGGTCTGGCAGAACTTGCACCCCACGCCGCAGCCCCTCGTCGTGAACATGATCCCGTAGATGTTCAGCTTCTTATTGAAGGGGGTTCCCAGGTACTCGATGAGGGGCGGATGCAGCACCTGGTTTTGCTCGATCTTCCGCCCGAAGTAGGGGGCGACCGTCCCCTCGGCGTACCCCTCGAAGATCCGATCGAATTTGTCCTGGATCGATGGGGTGAGGGCGCCGTAGTTTCCTGCCCAGAGTTCTCCGACCTTCCCGGTGGCCCGGGCCGCCTCGACCATCTCCAGGATCTCGCAGGTCTCATTGAGATAGAAGGAGAAGCCGACGACGTCCCAGCCTTCTGCAAGCTTCTTTTTGTACTCCTCGAAGGTGGGGTACTCCAGGATCTCGATCTCGGGGATGTTCTGCTTGAGAAAGCGCAGGCCGAAGGACTGGAGCCGGGGCCAGTAGAACCGAAACCACTTGGAGCGGGCGTTGGAGCCTATGTAGTCGTAAGGCTCGGGATCGTTTTTGTAAACCGTGGTGAAGAGGACTTTGGAGGGCATAATCGCCATTTGCCCACCGATCGAAGATTAAGGTTACGATTCCAACCCTTCAATCCTGCGCCCCGTTGAGGGCCGAAAGCACCTCATCGGCATCGACCTTGCCCCAGTGGTAGCTCATCGCCTCGCTCATATGCCGGGCGTATGCCGCCTCCTCCTCGGGCATATTCCAGGGCCTCATTCAGGTCGCTGAAAGCTGCATCTGGATCTCGCAGATGACGTGCTTCCCATCGGCCTCTGGCAAGCAGAGCCTCTCCGAAGGGGCGGCCGAGACCCTATCGCCGACGATCTCTCGGAACTTATCGATCAGATCCATGGAAGACCTCATAATCTGGATTTATGCGCCAAAACGGCGGGTGGAGTCGGAGGAGGGATTCCGTCGGGGGGATATAATAGAGTGTCGATAGGCGGGGCGATCGGGTTATTGGAAGGAAGTAATCAGATCCCGATCGAAATCCATCGCAAGCTTTTTCGTGTAATACCGTTATCGAAGTCTTGGAGGAAGGAGAGAGTGGCAGTTCCAGAAAAGATCATTGAGTTGGTGGAAAATTTTGATCGGGATATCGATAAATATAAACATAGTTATAAAGAAGAGGATATTAAAATTAACTATATAAATCCTTTTTTTGAAGCTCTGGGATGGGATGTACGAAATAAAAGCAATAACCCGCCGGATCAGAGGGAGGTCAGGTTTGAAGATACCTTGAGGTCAGAGGGGGAGACCCAGAGGCCCGATTACAGCTTCTGGCTGGACAGAGAGAGAAAACTCTTTCTGGATGCCAAGAAACCTTCAGTGAATATCGAAGGGGGAATGGCCCCAGCATTCCAGATAAAGCGTTATGCATGGTCGGCCAACCTGCCCCTTGCTATCGTAACCGACTTTGAAGAGTTTGCCGTTTACGATTGCAGGACGGAACCGTTCAAACTTGATAAGCCCAAAAAGTCGAGATTATTATTAATAAAATATTATGAATACGAGAAGCGATGGGACGAGATCGCCTCGTTGTTCTCCAAAGAGGCCGTCCAGAAGGGGTCCCTCGGCTCCATCCCTCCGCCGAGGGGGAAAAAGGTCGACGATGCCCTCCTGGAGGATATCTCTGATTGGCGAAATGCTTTGGCGGCGAGCATCACGAAGATGAATTCAGTGATCTCTCAGAAGAGCCTGAACTATGCCGTCCAGATGACGATCGACAGAATCCTATTTCTTAGAATCTGTGAAGACCGGTCAATCGAGGACAGAGAAAGGTTGAAGAAGCTTCTTGATGAGGATGCTGTATATCAAAGTCTGTTTGAACTATTTGAAGTAGCTGACAAGAAATACAATTCTGGCCTGTTCCACTTCCATCCTGAGGAGGAAAGGAACAACTTTGATACCATCACCCCATCGATAAAGATCGAGGACAAGGTTCTAAAGAATATAATCCAGGGGCTATACTATCCTGACAGCCCCTACGTCTTCTCTGAGATCCCTGCCGATATTCTTGGTCACGTTTACGAGCAGTTCCTGGGGAAGGTTATCCAGCTAGACGAGAGCCACAAAGTGAGCGTGGTGGATAAGCCTGAGGTTAGGAAGGCCGGAGGCGTTTATTACACTCCATCTTATATTGTGGATTATATTGTTAAAAACACCGTCGGCAAGCTTTTGGAGGGAAAGAC
>LGFT01000082.1 GCA_001509375.1 Methanothrix harundinacea
TTATTCCCTCCTTTAAATAAGATGTTACGCTTTCTTTTTGATCTTCCTTTATAAACATATGCTATTCAATCAGTTCAGCAAAGATGGTGGGATTTCTCAGCCTGAGCATGAGAAGAAGACTCACCCACGTCTTTCATCGTATAATATATTTTTTTAGGTATTATAAAGTACGAAAACAACGTACACAACATACACAACTGTCACTCCATGCCGTTTTGAAATGCATATATGTGCATGTTGTTACCCAGCATGTGCATGTTCTACTCCATATGCTTGTTGTGGGCTTCCTCATCATTGCGAGAGTGCCCGATCCGCCTGGATGCAACCGATCTCTGAGTAGCAGTGCCATCTGAATATGGGTTGTATGGCTTATTTCTGCCTACCTTTCTTTATACCACATATTACATTCTCTCTATTTATTGCGATAAGAGAGAATAATGGGCCATATAACCCATAATGCAGGAATGTGTCGATTGATGTAGAACTAACATAGCTTTTTATAGATAGAAGGCAAATTAATTGGAAGGAGGTATCTGATATATGAGAAGATATATAATAAGTATTCTCCTTCTCTTAGTCTCATTCGCCGTGAGCTATGGTACTGTATTTGCAGAGGATGAGGGAACGGGAGATGTAGACGCATTCAGACTAGCACTTGAACAGGATGGATTTATCGTTCAAGAAGGTAAATTTGTTTCTTTTGATATTATAGGGCTCTATGATGCTGGATACCTTGATAGCTGTTACGGCAACAATCCGAGCACTCCTTATATGCTCTGCTTCCTCCCGCCACCACCTGGAGAAAGGGCAATAAATGAATATGATGGAGATGCAGATACCCTAGATAATGAGACTCTTGTAGAATACAGGCTCAGGTCAGACGAAGCCTTGCTTTTCATAGGGAGGACTCCGCCCGAATGCAAATACTTCAGCTTCAGATCCTATGTCTATGATAGGTACTTCCCCGAAGAGGGAAAGCGTAAGCGGATCTTCGCAAGCTTGGGAGATCCACTGAACTTGATGACCATAAAGACCGATGGCGATAGCCCGTTTAATGCATCTACAATTATAGTAATAGCCGCCGATGAGATGATAAATGATCGAGTTATCGCCGCTGGCATAGCAGCAGGTTTCCCGGAAGGCATCATGAATCCGGATGTAATCCCTCCACAGCTTGTTAGAATGGGCCTCGACCCAGAAGATGACAAGTTCCTGATGCTTACCCGCTTAGCGTTCTTCGAGGACCAGGAAGCAGGTAAAGAGTATATGAACGGCACTGCTGCCAGGGTATTTCGCCTAACGCCAATGACGGTGTCAAGCACGACCCAGCCTTATGGCACGCCTTCTCTCAGGGTAAGAGGTACTGGAAACACATCGGAGCTTGACCTCACCTCAACGCTGGACGAGCTTAGAGTAGCCATACTGAAAGAGAACGAAGGCGCTAATGTCACTGAGCTAACGACACAGGTTTGGCTGTACGAGGGATATGATGCACTCCAACGAGGCATCGATGTCATCGGCGAAAATAGGGATACATCCTATCTTAGGACGGATAACTTCAACCTGGATACAAACGAGTTCTTGATAGTATATGGTATCAACCACGCCATGACTGGCAGAGCCACATACTGTAACTTTGGTGTGTACGGTGCCGATATTCTCAACGGTGTTGGTGCCGTAGCGGATATGGACCTAACTGGAACCGCTGATAGATACCTGCCAGGCAATCCCTTAGCTAAATACCTCTACGTCTATAAGGTCTCCAGGAACTGCACCGAATCCAATTGCATGTTTGTCCCTTGGGGTGTGAAAGCTCACGGGATCGAGCTTGATCAGTCTGCGTTCGTTGGGTTCAGGGCTTATCTGGAGGAGGCGACGAAATCCGGACCTAGCTGGTCTGAAATCGTCTATGATAGGGTTATAAAGTTCAGTTAGGGTACTCCTAAGCCCTGCAATCTTTTTTGTGGCAGTACTCCTCAATTCAGCTTGTTTTGCGGTTAGAGATCTCAGAGATTGAGGATATCTCTCCTATCAAGGATCTTGAGGCAGGACTGGAAAGACCTGGATGTAAGGGGATTTGCCATCATCTCGGGCAGTCCAAGCTCCGCGATAGTCCGCCTGCATAGCTCCATTTCGTGCTGAGAAGTCTTCGCTCTCACCAACTTGATGACGGCGGTGTGGAACCGCTGAAGATAACCGAGAACCAGGTCCATGGCTTGATATGCATCCTCTCCATATAGCGGCTCATCCCATGCTGAAAGGAGGATTTTGATCCCCTGGATCGCATTCAACCTATGGATCGATCGGACAGAGGTCAGGATATTATCGTATATCGGCATGGATCTGCCTAGTGGAATGACATCGGCGGAGAATATAACCCTTCTAATAATGGGATTATTGATCTTCGACGTCTCGCAACGACATGAATGCATCGAATCCCATCCCTCCACCCAAATGAACCAAACCGGGCAGGGGTGCGAGGGCAGACAGCCGAAGCTGGCCTTCAGCGGTTGCGAGCGGATGCGAGCGGATAGCGTGGGGCAGGTGAGGCGGGCAACCGAGCCCCGTTGGCGTGGAGGAGGTGTCCAAAAAGCATGGATATGGTGAGATCGAGAACCAATTCGATCAATAGCCAGCAGTCAACGGTTGAATAAGGTAGATTCGTTGCGTACATGGGACGAGGATCTGCTTTCCTACTCTGAAATCCTAATTTCCTAATTTGTCGAATTTCTATACCGATAGCAAGAGACCCAAATTAGGAAATTAGAGAAATTAGACGTAATTTCAACATCTCAATATCGGCTTTTGTATGCTTGTACAGTAAGGAGACACAAATCTCGGCTCCATAGGATGAAATATACTACTAATTTACCTAATTTCCTAATTTCAAGTCTATAGCTATCGATAATAGCAATTAGGAATCACCCCTGAAATTAGTAAAATTGGAATCAGGTTTATTCTCTATACATCGAACACAGGTTGCCCTGTTATCTACACCCTTCGGATCACCCCCATCCCCGGAAATATAAATAGTCTTGAAACCCGCTTTATTGGAACGGTGATCACATGAGAATCCTTGCCATGGCAGATCTGCATGGGTGTTCTGAAAAGCTGTTTCCAATCCAGGGCATGGACTTCGATCTGATAACATTCTGCGGAGACCTTCACAACCTGGGACATATCGATCAGGCGAGACATGTCGCTGAAGCCCTGGCTGGACTCGGTCCACCTGTGCTGATCGTGCCGGGAAACATGGACTCCAAAGAGATCGTTCCAGACTTGTGGAATACGGCAGGGCTGAGGATGATCCATCGCAGTTCTTATCGGCACGGAGACTACGGATTTATCGGGATTGGTGGCATGGGATACTTCCATACCGATGAAGACGTCTGCGATTCGCTTATTCGTACCTATCGAAAAATATCCAGATGCAGCTATAATATTACTCTTACCCACCAGTCTCAAAGGGACGAAAAATATAAGAAATATCTCATATTTATTATACAAATATTTAATATTCGATGTCGCTCAGATCCATGCTGTGCTTTGCAACCAACTCTGCAAGTTTTTTACCATTAATTAGTATGATTTCTGTCTTTGGCATGAGCAAGCCAACAAATTCTTCTGCACTCTTGGTGAAATCTGATGTAGTTACGAACACACCTCTATTAGCATCCAGCAAGCTACCAGCAAATTTCTGTATTTCTGGCCTGCTCACATTATTTCCTTCTTTCCATCTCTTTGCCTGCATGCAGATTATCTCTGGCGATCCCAATGGATGCTCAATTTTGAGGATTCCATCGATTCCCTCATCACCAGTTCTGGCTGTTACTGTTGATGAAACCTTTCGGCTATCTCCATAATCATAAATAGACTCCAATAAGTGCATTACTATCGTCTCAAAGAATGTAGGCGAGCATTTCATCATATGTGCCAAGATTTGCTTCTGGGATTTAATTTCTCTTTTTTTTGCTAATTTATTGTTTTCAAGGTTTTTTTGCGTTTTAGGAACTTTCTTTGTCTGACGTTTCCTTTTAACTTTTGGGGTATCGGGGGCTGAAACATTCAATAGGTGTCTTTCTATTGCAATTAAGTTGGTTACATTTTTTATTTCATATAATGTGGGTTGCAAAACATTACCTCTTGGAAGTGTCCATTCTTCCAGTGATATCCATTCTACAGGAATGCGGTGGGGCCACGAATCATCGTCATTATTTTCGTAATAATAACATCCATCAACCCTTCCAAGGCCGAGTACATTTAAACTTCTTGATGCCAAAATAAGATCACCTTCCATTATCTCAGTAGCAAATTTAAATGGGGGATAAACGTTAGGATTGGTTGAATCATATCCTGCATCATCTAATCTCTTTCGTATTTCTTCTTTACCTGCTTTGTCGGGGGTGATGTCGGAAAGGTCATCAAGTTCAGTCCATCCGATAGCTGCGTAATTGCCTTCTCTCATAAAACCCCAGACGTTTTCGCCTTTGCCCTTGTACCCGGCTGTTGTTCCTATGCGCCAATAACGGTGAGGGGGTCCATTCATCTCATCTAATACAGCTATCAGAGTATTTTGATTGAGACCCAGTTTTTGAGCTATAGAATTGTATAGATGGGTATAGGTATTCGCTTTTTTTTCTTGAGGCGGTTCCTGTAATATTTTAATTAGATGGAATTGCAAATAATCGGTAGAATAGTTCATCTTCGATTGAGACTTGGACGGTAATCGGCCTTCTTCATTCAGCCGCCTATAAGTTTCCATGATCTTCTGAGCGATAACCTCGTCGAGCAACATTTTGGATTGCACCTCAGATGATAAATGGTAAGTGTAGGAACAATATTTAAACTATCCTCTATTTTGAATCGATTTTGAGTATCCATATATTTAGGTTATGTCTGTGTCTGTTCTGAAGGGAGGCTGAGAGAGACATAATTTGCTATATAGAATGATTTTGACTGCTAATTTTACTAATTTTACTAATTTCAAGGCTATAGCTATCGGGATCCAGGTAGATCTTCTTGGTACGTATGGCTTCGACGAGTTCCTGTCCAAGGGAGAATGCTTGCTTCTCAGCCGCTTCCATCTGACCGGGGATATTTGGTGAAGCACCCGCTTGTCCTACTGCATTGGCCCCTAAGCCTATCAGGATCTCATTCAGGTAATCGGTGACTTCATTGGATGTAGGACTTCCTGTTGTGGCCACTGAGCATCCATACTTGCCGGTAAGAAGCTGGCAGTGGACGGTATCGCCCATCCTGTCGATCATAGTCTTCATCTGGGCGGTGACGCTGCGGAAGTAGTTGGGCGAACCCAGAACCAAGCCGTCACAATCGAGGATCTTGCGATACAGCTCCACGAAGTCGTCATCGTAGATGCATTCTCCTGTAGCATAGCAGGTGCCACATGCGTTGCAGTACTCAATATCCAGCTTACACAGATCTACAAGCTCGGTCTCTGCACCAGACTCTTTGGCGCCGTCCAGTACTGCCTTGACCAACCTGAGAGTCTGGCTTTTGGAGCCTCTCGGGCTGGCATTTATCCCAATGATCTTCAACTTAATCACCTCTTCTGTCCCTTCCTTGAAGGAAATGATCTTCTTCCTGTTACAAAAAATTAAAGGTTAGACCACCTAACTAAATCAGGATTCGACGGTCTCCTCGGTGTAGATGTAGAACCTGAGGGGTTCTGTAGCGGTGATCGCGTCTTGGTCGGCGGTCTTGATTCTGATGTCGCCCATCAGGAGTTGGTCCTTATTCGAGTTGAGGGTGATCTTGTTGTCCTCGTTGTCCATCATGATGGTCTTGGTGTCAGCGTTCACGGACTGGATCGTCATCTTGTCGTACTCGGTGTCCTCCTCTACCGAGATGGGATGAGTTGAGATCTGCCAGATGCCATCAATGATGCAGGTTCGGTCTCCAGTGCAGTTGACGTCAGCTACGTGAATTGCCAAGACTGCAACATCTTGAGAGTCGCCCAAATTCGTCGTATAGACGTACGTATCTGGTGCGTAGAAGTAATCCCGTTTCAACAGGTTATTGTCCTTGTAAAGTTCGAGGAACACCATCTCGCAGCTATTGTCCACAAAGAACTTGGTGGCGAAACCCTCC
>LGFT01000027.1 GCA_001509375.1 Methanothrix harundinacea
GACCGCAACGTCACTCTTATCGCCGTCCGTGTGACAGGCAGTGTGAAGTTGAAACCTGCAAGCTACTATACGATCAAGGGGACGTTCCAAATCTCGGATGATCTTCTCAGAGTCGAACCAGGCTTGAGGTACGGCATGATGGAGGTTTCGTCGATCAGTGGAGACAGGATTTCCATGACCAACATCCGTGAGATCGATCTATCTCCAAATATCAACGTCGATCTAATGGACGGGATCAGGTTAAGGACTGCAGATCAACCCAATCGCCTGTATATTTACAGGAACATCACCGAGCCTGGAACCTACGAACTTAGGGGCAGTGTAGCTGAAGTTGTTGATGGTGCGATGTTCGAATGGAATCCCTCCAACTTCGCTGGGTTCTACTATGACGTAGACGAGAACCTCGGTACAGAGGCGATCATCATGACCACCTACGGCAACACACTCGACGAGCCGAACGGCGTCATCTACGAGACGGTAGCCCAGCAGAAAGACTTCAACTTCGCGGAATGGGGCGAGTACTGGACCATGGGATTCCTCGGTGAAAATTACTTTGCTGGATATGTCCCAGATGAGACTGGTTCTTTGCGTTCGCGTCTATCAGACTGCACTGGAGGCCGAACTTGCGTCATCGACGGCATATGGCAGATCTCGACTCATCCCATCCCAGTGGAGGAGGACACCGAGTACGATAAGATGACCGTTCAGGTCGTGGATGCCGATTCTATGGTGATCATGATGAACAACGAGGACAACAAAATCATCCTCAGCGAAAACAAGGACCAGCCCCTTATGGGCGACATCAGAATAAAGACCGCCGACCAAGACGCGATCTCCGTTGAGGAACCACTCAGGTTCTACATCTACACGAAAGAGACCATCGAATCCTGAGTCAGTTCGGTGGTCTAACCTTTAATTTTTTGTCACAGGAAGAAGATCATTTCCTTCCAGGAAGGGACAGAAGAGGTGATTAAGTTGAAGATTCTAGCGATAAATGCCAGTCCGAGAGGCTCCAAGAGCCAGACTCTCAGATTGGTCAAGGCGGTATTTGACGGTGCAAAAGAATCTGGAGCGGAGATGGAACTGGTTGTCAACGCCGGTCTAAAATTGTCCAATTATGGCGGAATAAAACTGTCCATCTACAGATAAGGCTTCTGCTCGAACCAATCACCTCTCACACTTATCTAGAAAAGTTCTTGGGAATCAATCCCTGTAGTTTTCGCTCCTTAAGCCTGTAGCTATCCCCCTTGATGTTGACTGTAGTACAATGGTGAAGGATCCTATCGAGGATAGCCGCCGCGATCACATGATCCCTGAATATGTCACCCTTCCTAATTGGCTTTATCGATAGCTATAGACTTGAAATTAGGAAATTAGGAAAATTAGTATTAAATTTCAATCCAATAGAACAGGGTTTGTGTCTCCTTGCTGGACAGAGCACATAAAAGCTAATATTGAGATGTTGAAATTACGTCTAATTTCTCTAGTTTCCTAATTTGGGGCTGTAGCTATCGGTATTGAAATTAGAACCAAATTAGGAAATTAGAATTTAGAGTGGGAAAGCAGATCCTAGCTCTACACTCAACGTTTTACATGTAGCGCAGTGTGAGAAGCCAAGTTGCTGTAGGTGTGAACCTGAACTTTTAAGGCGACTCTCATTTGATCAAAGTTCATGGGGGAAATTTGGTATGATTCGAATATTGTATATAATACTAGCGATTTATATGACGATCGGAGTGTGCTGATATTAAGAGTCATGTTGGAAAGTGACTTCAATTGCCGTTGATTAGGAGAACGAGCATTCGAACTGAACTGATATGGGTTGTATGGGCTGTTTTCTCCTTCCCTCTATTCTTTTAACATCTCTCTATGGCTGCGTCCCTCTGAAGTGCTTGAAGGATATACTTATATTATTGGGGATCACAATTCCCAAAAAGGGGAGTTTACAAGACATGACCGGCATAAAAATTCTGATAGCTACTATTCTATGCTTATCGATAGGAGCCACGTGTGATGAGCTTGGGGAAGCAACAGATATCGAGAACTTTCCCACAACTGCGGATATAGAGAGCCGACCAGGCGAGGAATCAGCCGAGGCCCGTTTTGAGGCTGGGATGGGATCTGCATGGACAGGGGGACTTTCATGGATAGAGCGACGACAGTCCGATGAGTTGGCCTCATTCCTTAGTGATGAGGGCACAGTTGGAGAAGAGACCATTCCAAACCAGATCTGCTTTACAATCATAAATGACACAGCTATCTATTCGATTTTGATGGGACATAACCTAACTCTAGCGCTGAACGCTACTGGTCAGGCGGTTGTACTAGCAGATGGATCTCCCATTGGATACCTACAGCCAATAGAGGGATAAAGAAATCCACGATATACCTGGCGGGGTTTGGGCTATCTGCGGAAATCCTACGAGGGGTTCGACATTTGAATTCTCCTTTAAAACTCTGTGGAGGAGTGCAGGTGCTTGGAGAAGCAATACGGGAAAAGAAAGGGGCTAACTGGCCCCCAGTTTCTCCAATGCTTTGGCTGCAGCCTCTCGAACAATCGACTCCTTGTCACTCGTTCCTATACGAGTCAGTGCATCGACAGCCCGTGAATCACCAATCCGACAGAGGGCTAGAACAGCATTACGGCGAACGTACTTGTGATCGTCTTTCAGAGCTTCGATAAGTGGCTCTACCGCTCTTGTATCGCCAATCCTGCCTAGCGACCAGGCAGCTCTTGATCGAACACTCCAGACCTCATCTTTCAGAGCTTCGACGAGAGAGTCGACCGCCTTCGGCTCACCGATCCTGCCAAGGGCTTCGACAGTCCTCCATCGGACTCCTCTGTTCTCATCCTTGAGTACCACGATTAGAGGATCGACAGCCTTGGCATCGCCTATTCGACCGAGAGCACAGGCAGCCCTCGATCGTACCAACCATTCGTCATCGTTCAGAGCATTGATGAGAGGATCAACCGCTCTTGCATCTCCGATACTGCCTAGAGACCAGGCAGCACGCTCCCTGACTCTCCAGTCGTCGTCTTTCAGAGCATTTATGAGATGCTCGACTGCCTTGGGATCGCCTATCCTACCGAGCGTATAAGCAGCATCCTGGCGATCCTGCACGACATCGCTCTTCAAAGCTCGTATGAGATCATAGATCGTTGGCATACCATCCCCCCTTTGGATTCAGCCCGGTTATCTCTTCCTTGGAGCTGATGACCGGATCTTCGTGGTGGGCGTCATACCCCACAATGAACATATCCCGCAGCTCTGGCTTATCTTAGATGGATTATTTGAAGGGGTTGGCTCCTAGTTATTGGTCACCATGTGAACTAGGCCGAGAGTAGCCATCTTTCCGGTGGGGTAGGTTGCAGTCTCATTGCCGGCGAGGAAAGTGTTCATACTTGCAGTATAGGCCGGGTTTGAGACAAAGCCAGCGGCACTCTTGGTGAATAGGCCACTATCGAAGATGCTGGAGTCTGTTCCAGATAGTGCAAGAACCTGCCTGGTGTTGGTGAGTGGTACAACCTCAATGGTCACATTCTCAGTGCGGTTCTCTACTGTGACATTCACGTCGACAGGAGGAAGAATCGTTGCGTTTTCCTGTGCCAGACCAACTGTAACAAGGAGCAGGCCTAATACTGCGATTCTTGCAATCCAACTTACCATGTTGTTATTCATCATGTTCATAAGTAAATACAGTTGCTATTCACTAAAAAGTTTTTGTGGTCGAGGTTCGTCCACTTCTTGAGACTCCAGACTTGACAAGGAGATATCGACCGCAAACTATTAGTATCTATAATGAGTAATTTTAAGTTTGCCGCGTTTCGTACCGTGAGAACGAGGACAAGCATACCGGCAAAGCTCTTCAGGCTAGACCTGAGAGGTGCTGTCTATTGAGGCAGCATCCGGAAAGCATTGGGAAGCTGAGAACCGATAAGGTCGGATATATGCACGCCGTAACGGGCGTAGTATATGCCCAAAACTCAGCTAAACCCGAAAGCCCTCGTCAAGTGTGAGATGCGGCACAAAGCTGAGGACAGAGTAAGCAACAGGCCCGCCAACTGGAGGTGGCTTCTCGGGTTCTCGCGAATGGGACGCTGTGAAAAAGGACAGTGCTGTGCTTGTCGTCTGAACTGGCTTTGAGTCGGGCTCGGAGCGGACATCACAAATGTGATCGGTCCCTATGAATGTGAAAGGCCATCGTAATCGGTGCTTGTCCGCTTGCGACTCGATTCCGCTATTTTCCGAATTCCCCAAGAGTAAACTGATCCAGGAGATGGATCTCCTTTGACTTGTGCTCGATCAGGAGCATGTCCATCATTTGAAATGCGTTCCTTACCGCCTTGGCTCTGGCGTGGTTGTTGAAGAACATTACCGGGATAATGTCCCGGACCGTCGATCAAGACGTTGGCTATGTTACCCTCTTTCAGGACGTCTAAAGTTGCAGGATCTAAGTCATCGCTGCTTTCATCCAGCCAACTTCGATGCCTGAACTCCACCACAAGGTCGTACTCCTTTTGAGCCAAAGAGTCCAGAACATTGGAAAGACGGTCCAGAGCTTGTCCTTCGTGTTTGAAATGAGGTGATAGTTGGAACAGAACGGCACCCAAAAGATTTGCATCGGCAAGAGGAGTTAGACATGTCTTCTCAAAGGTGCCCGTCCTGAAGAGAGCCTTCTCCTCATCGCCTTCTACAAGTGCCTGGTGGGTTACAAGACCTGGCATCTTCACAGAGTACTTGAATCCGCCCTCCCTGTCCTTGACCTTTTTAATCCAGGACTGGACCTGCCGCTCTCCTGGTGGGTGGTAATATGTGCTGTTGATCTCTACTGTGTTGAAAAACTGGGCGTAATAAGAGAGCCACTCTCCCTTCTTCTTCGCCAATCCCATGGGATCGAACCGACCCACCCAGTCATCATAGGACCAGCCGCTACAGCCCACCAGAATGGTCATTGGATATAGATTATTGATTTCATATTAATATAATCTTGGTACGGCAGATAATGAAGGGAGGGTCAGGAGAGAGCAATGAAGGGGGTTCTTGGTGCAATCTCTCCCAACCATAGTGCAGATCATAGGTAAGGGGCTGGATTCAACGATATGATCCAAGCCTTACAGAATAAGCATTGCACGACATCATAGAAAAGCCGGAACCTTGTGGTGCGAAAGTATTCGTGTTGTCATCTAGCTGCATCTTCCCTCAATGAACTTGAAGGCGAATGACGCCTCATCCCAAGCTTTGCCGATCAACTTTGCGTAATAGTCAAGATCGAACTTGGAGGCGTCCCACTCCGTATCGACCTCCCACTTGCTCGCATCGCGAATAACGTATCCCACAGTCATACCAGGGGAGACCTTCACCCCTCTCCTCTTATGGGCTTGGATCGCTGATGCCTGAACGCATCTTTTCTCATAGTTCAGCTTGCTTATCCTTCGATGGATGACCATCTCTGAGGGATCTGCACTAGGCAGTTCTCGATGATACCTCTTCACGATCTCCACCGCCTGTGGTTTGATTCGGAGAAGTTCTTCGATGCTCCGAGCCTCGCCCATCTTCGCGAAGACATCCATCTGCATACGCCTTACGTACTCGGGCGTGTCCCTCTTTCGCAACGCTACACCCCGCATCTTCATCTTGCCACTCGATAACCTGCCAAAATAACGGTTGTAAGCTCCGAATCCGTCAGCCAGGGGTAAGAAGACGATCCAGTCATAAGGGTCAAGCTCTGTCCCTATCCCGATCGCAGCTTCCACCTTCTCCTTGAATTGTGATGCATCGCCGCCTTTGACCCATAGGCAGTCTACAATACCGTGGAGTACCTCTAGTTCCATGCTTTCTGCGATCTGCTTGGTCTTGATCAGCAACTCTCTTGAAATGGAAGTTATGGACTCATGGACCTCGATCCGCCCAAACTTGGCGTTCTTGTATCCAGTATAACCAAAACAGGTAACCAGCATCCACTTGAGGATTGAATCAAGACCCTTGTATTTGGGATCGATCTTTTTCAGCCTCTTGGTCTCAAGTCGCAGATCCAGCAGCGGCTCGATGACGGCACTGAGAAAACCTCTCCTATTGGCACCATCCAGAGTCTCGGGGGAGAGGTTGTAGTTCACTATGATGGAAGGGTAAAAGGAGGTGAAGTCGAGCTCATAGGGGTTCTCGTGAACTCCTGGCTGCGGCTGGAATATCATGCCACCCTTGTCCGCCGCCTTCAGGTCTATGATCTTTCTCTGCCGCTCTGCATCCCACTTCCTGAAGGGTACGGCGATACCTCTCTGTAATGCTTCATAAACCTCGTAGTTGGAGATCAAAGTGCCTGGTGTGTAGCGAGACGTTAGGTTCGGCGATAGACCAGTCAGTCTCGACGCCAAGATTATGCCTGCAATTCCACTTTCTCTATATGTGAAGCTGTTCTCGGTATCGATCAGTATCCGACCTTCAGGGATCACGGCACCGTGCTTGTGTTCCATCTTCCCATAGCTCCAGTAGGATTTGGATGCCATGTTCCTAAACCAGCCCGTCCTGCTCAGGCATGGGTCGAGTCCGTACTTCTCTGCCTTTGCGACCATCCTCGGAACCCAGAGATCAGCGTCGGGGAAGAGAATCATGTCTGGATCGATAACCGTCACGAGATCGAATAGATCGGCCAGAACTTGCCGTTCGGGTCCATTCAGCCTTGTATCCCGACTGCAATTCCTGACAGTTATCCCTGTAATCATCCTTGTGAGTTGAGGGTTGGCGTCCACCTCGATCTCCAAAGATGTCAGAGGCAGGTCGAAATCCACATCGAAGCGTGACTCCCCCTCGTCGCCACATGGGAATAGACCCTTATCGGCGAGGTATCTCTGATCGATCCGCAGATCGACGTTGTAAAGCTGTGCCTGGAGACGTGTCTGCTTCTCGATCTTCAGGGCAACGTCCCTGGGTGCCCAGATCTCGTATCCATCGAGGGGTCCGTAAACGGTATCGAAGCTGCACTCTTTGACCTTGAACCGACTTTCCAACCCCTCGGTCATCTCCCAGTGAGCGTGGGGATCTTCGAGATGGAGGTAGAAAGAAGGCTGATACCTGAAGGTGAGCGGTTTGGGTGATCCTCTCGATCGATCCCAAAGCTCTACAGATCCTCGATGATACGAATCAAAGATCCACATCGTCTCTCTTCTCGACTGCTTTCCGATCGGTATCCTTCAGAAGTTCTATCAGGACGGAGAAAATTGCGGCCTCCAGGGGGTCGTCGAGGGCGTAGAAAGCTTCGCTGGAATGCTTCTTGACCATCTCAGCCAGCCTTTTACCGTATATTTGGTCTTCTTTGCTCAGTGCTCGGGAGGCTTTCAGCCACCGTTGAGCCACCTCCTGAGACCCCATCCGGACGCTCTTGAAGGTTCTACCCATCAGAACGCCTCCAGAGTTCTCTGCACTCTCGGACCTGGCTTGGCTTTCTTCGAAGCTCGCTTGTAGACGTACTTGTGAACCTCGTTGAAGACGAAGACCCGGTCAGCGAACTTGGATACCACCTCAAGGTGTCGATCGGTCCAAGGAGAGTACAAGAGCACAGATGAGCCGTTCGAAGCTTCCTTCAAGGCCTGACCGACGTACTCAGCCATCTCTGATGCATCTTCGAAGAGGCTGGGATCGTGTTCCAGTATGGTCAGGGTCTGATATGCCTCCTTGAGGATGGTCAGGAGCTGGTAGGCGGTGAAAGCTCTGCGGACATCCAGCTCGGTGAAACGGCGATCGAGCTTGTCGAGAATGCGCGAATAGTTCCCGGAGACGTAGAGTACTTGAAGGCGTTGAAGCTCCTTAAGGTTGTAGTTGAGCGAGTCGATCAGCATCTCCTCTGGTCCTATGAGGACGTTGAAGGTGTTGGGGGCGAGAGTGAGAGGGGATTGTAGTTCGAGTTCCATGACCAGTTATTATCGCTCCAATGGAGGTAAGGCTAAAGGATGGGCGGAGCGAAAGTAATTAACCGGCCTTCGCCAAAAATTACCAGTAAATACGTGCTGAATTCCCATCCCCCGCACCAATTTGCCTTTCCGAGGTCGGTTTTATGAAGAGGTAGCGCCGCTTTAGTCTCACTTAGTTTAGATGAGATGGACTAATAAATGCCCACCTCAAAAACGAGCTGGAGGACGCCACGAACAGGCGGGTGGACGTTCTCACCTACAAGTCGCTTCATCCTCGGCTGAAAGATCGAATCCTGGCCGAGCAGGTCCCGATATTATAGGGCTAATCGAGGACCATTCTGAGGGGATCGAGGCCGTTCTGGAAGACTTGCCTTTCATCGCATGACCAAGGTATTTAAGATCTCAACGCAAAATAGTCGAGAGATGAAGACCAAGTTCAACGTCCTCGTCGAACGGGACGAGGACGGATACTACGTCGCCACTGTCCCCTCCCTCCCCGGATGCCATACCCAGGCAAAGAGCCTGGATGACCTCATCGAGCGGGCGAAAGAGGCGATAGAGCTGTACCTCGAAGTGGAGAAAGACATCGCGCCTGGGGAATTTGTGGGGGTACAGGTTGTCGAAGCTGAGACCGGTTGAGGCGGATAAGGTCGTCAAGGCCCTGAGCAAACTGGGCTTTGAAATCGCAAGACAAAAGGGCAGCCATCTGGTGATGAAGCACCCAGACGGCAGGGTCACCGTGGTACCTATCCACGGGGGAGAAGAGCTGGGCAGAGGCATACTTAGGCAGATTGCCCACGATATCAAGATCGGAAAGGACGAGTTTGTAAAGATTTTAGATGAAATTTAAAATCGAACTCCTATGGTTCGAGTTCTTCACCTTAAGCTTAAGGTCCCGCTTTTATTCCTCAGACTTGTTCTTCGTGATTAATTAAGATGTTTTTATACCAACATCAATAAATATAACCTTCGCCAGTAATATTATTTCGGGCAGAAAGCCTTGTGCATCCGATTTCGGCCGAGGCCTTCATTCAGATTACAGGAGGCCGCGGGCGTTGGCGCTCTATCCGGACGATAATTGCTCAGATTTGAAGGCGATGAAGAAGAGGTGGAAGAAGAACTTCTGGCCGGAGAACGCCATCTTCGAGAAGATCCACCCCGGCGACCGGATCTTCGTGGGGACCGGACCGTCGAGCCCCAGTACCTGGAGGGAGCCCTGAAGCGCTGCGTCGAAAAGAGGCCCAACTCCCTTTTCGGCGCCGAGATGATCCACGTATGGACCCCGGGGATCGCGCCCTGCACCGAGGAGAAGTTTCAGGAGAACTTCAGGCTCAACTCCTGTTTCGTCGGGTCCCGGAGCAGAGGGGCCATCAACCGGGGGACGCCGACTACGCCCCGATCTTCTTATCGGGGGCCCTAGCCCTCTGGCTTCCGTCAAAAAACAAATATCTAGAGCGCTATTCATACTCTCCCATCCACCCTCAGCCCGAGCACCTCCCGCGCTCCGTTGTACACGTCCTCCGCGATCAGGGCGCACCCGAGGGCCGCATCGCAGCTTTTCAGCGGTTGAACCTCTCGCCCCAAAAGCTCCGAGACCCTGCCCGAGATCCGAGAGGCGGGGTCGCCCGCTAGATAAAGCGCTGGATGAGGGGAGCCTTTGTCCCGAAGGAGGACAGCCATGGCGGCGAGCTCCATGGCGGCATAGAGGGCGAGGGCCTCGAAGGCCGCCTCCTTCTCACTATCGGTGCAGCTCTTGAGGGTGCGGCCGCGCTTTCGCAAGATTCCGCCCCTGGTGAATGCCTCGTTCGCGGTCATCATTCCGGCATCGACCTTTCGGATCGCGGCGACGTCGAGAGGGCCGTGGAGGAGGCCGGGGGCGAAGATGGGAGCGTCGATGGCCCCAGCTATGCGCCCAGCGGCGACGCCGATGGTGACGACGTTGGAGCTGGCGTCCGAGATGATGAAGTCCCTTTTGCCGTCTTTTCTGACCTTGTAGGCGAGGCCCACCTTCTCAGGGCTTGCGCCATGGGAGAAGACCCGCATCCTCGGGTCGATGTCGGAGCGGTCGTGAATTCCGGGAAGGAGGATAGCGGGCCATCCCGATTCTCGGACGGCGTCGAAGACGTTGGTCCCGCCGCCGACGTGAAGCCCGGCGCCCTCCTGGCTTATGACCCCCCGGTTCTCGGCGTCCTCGATTCTGATGATCTCGGTCAGGCCGTCGCCCATGGAGTAGCAGAGGGCGAGGAGATCGACCTTCTCGGCGCTGGAGGCGAGGGAGCGGTCGAGGTCTAGGTCGAGGTCGAAGGCCCGCCCGATCCGGCCGATGATCTCCGAGGGGGAGAGACGGCCCGCCTCCTCCCTTGGGATGACATAGCATCTGCCATCAGAGTCTGCAAACCTTATCGCCCTTGTTCCGTGATCCACGCCCAAGAACACTTCAGACCGCCTCCGCCTATGCCTCCGCTTCTGTTTCCATCTTTCCATCCAAGATCTTCACGATCTTCCTCGCCAAACTCAGACTGTCCTCCTCGTCCTTCATGACGGTGTCGAGCCGGACCGAGGGCCCCCGGTAGTCGCTCTCGGGGCTCACCACCATCAGGTCCACGCATCCCAAAAGGTCTGCGACCCCCTGATCTGTAACGGGATATCCCCAGGCCCGCATGAACTTGGCGGCGGGGCCGCTGAGGGGCCGTCCGCCGCCCACCAGGGGGCTTATGGCGACAACCCGGCATTTTTCCCCCTTTTCCCCCTTTTCTTCTCTCCTGTCCATATTCTTCAGCAGGTCCCGAACGCCCCTCAGCGCCAGGATCGGCCCGATGCTGGAGACGGGGTTGCTCGGCCCGATCAAGACCGGCTCGCCCACCACCTCCGCCCTCTCCAGGGCCGCGAGAAACCCGAGGCTTGGGAGGGCGTCCTCGATCCCCCTAAATCGGATGCCGGTCACATCAAGGCGACCGCCTCTGGAGACCCAAAACTCCTGAAGGTTCATCTCCCCCTCGGGGGTCGATATCATGGTGGATACGGGATCGTCGGTCATCGGAAGGACTTTTTCCTCAATTTTGAGCGCACGACAGAGCCCTTCGGTAGCCTGGCTTAAAGTCCGTCCCTTTCTGAGGCGGTCGGACCGGAATATGTGGATGGCGCGGTCGAGGTCGCCCAGGGCGAGGAGTTCTCGATGGCCAATGCTTTTTAGAAAGTCGTGGGATTCAAAAGAGTCGTCCTCGATCCCCCACCACGTTCTCCGATCGATCATCCCCGCCAGGGTGTAGAGGACGGTGTCCAGGTCCGGGGATACCAGGTTTCCCGAGATCCAGAGGTCGTCGGCGGTGTTGGCGACCACTGTAAGCTCTGAGGGGGGTAGGAGCTTCTTGAGCCCCAAGAGGAGCTTCGGCGTCCCGGTCCCGCCGCTGAGGACTATCAGTTATTCCGCCTCCGTGGATCGCTGCAGGGTCAGGCGGCGGAATCGAGGATGATCATCCCGGTCTTGAGGTCCTCGCACTCTTCGGGGGTGAGGGTGGTGGAGACCGCCTTCTCGGAGACTATGGCGCTGTTACCCAGGGGGTCTTCAAGGATGATGGTGAGGGGGCCGACGCCATTCATGGCCTGCTCGATCCGCTCCAGGATGCACTCTCCCCGGCGGGCGTTCTCCTCGACCCCGGCGTCCCGCGCGGACTTTGTGGCAAAGGCGACGATCCCCTTCACCTTCTGAAGGACGCCCTCGACGTTGGATATGTAGGCCTCGGAGGCGGGGCCTGGCTCTACGCCAATTCCCAGCTCCGGGAGCCTGATCGTCCCGCTGGTGGACCTGATCACCCTCGCGTTGAGGTCCTCAAGCTCTTCGATGGTGATGGTGTACCTGACGGGCTCGCCCTGGTTGAGGAGGATTGTGTCCGAGAGCTTGAAACCGCAATTCTCGCAGACCCCGGCGATGATCAGAGCCTCGCCGAAGTGGGGAATATCCTTCGTCTCCCAGTCGAAGGTGATCTCAGCTTTGCAGATGGGGCAGCTGGAGGTAGTTTTTGCCTTCAATCCTCGTCCCCCAAAATGTTCTCCCGATCTATCCTCATCTTCTTGGGAACCACTATCACCAGGTTATCGCCGAGGCCAGCGATGTCGCCCCTCAGATCCTCTACGGCGGCCTTCAGCTCGCCGATCGCCTCGTCCAGAATGTCCTTCTCCCTTCTCAGGGGGGAGATATCCACCAGGACCAGGTTTCCCCTCCCGATCTCCATCTTTATCTCGGAGATGACGTCGAGATCGTTCAGCTCCGCCATCCTCACCAGAATCTCCGAGGAACCCCCAGCTGAGACCTCCTCGAACTGCCCCAGGTCTATGTTCACGTAATCGTCTTCACCAGACCTGCCTATCAACTTGTCCAAGATGCCCATATCTCACCCTCTGCAAAGAGGCATGTCACTTTCGATCTTGATATCTCTATCTGGTTTCATCCGACTTTACGATTCGACGTTCATAAGTCCAAACCCTGCACCGCCCATCAGCAGCATGAAGGCCAGAACCGCCAGGACGAACCCCGCCGGACGGAGGGGCTCGGGTGCAGCCGTCTGAACCAGGATCATGAGCGCGATCATCAGGAAGACGAGTCCGCAGCTTATGCCGATCTCCAGAGACTTCTTGCTCATACCGCATCAGCTCTGCGCTGATCTGAGATATTATTTGCGATCCGCCACGGAGATCTCAGCATCAATCTCTTCTTCTTAAACCATCGGGTCCCGCCAGCCTTTTCACGAGCGTCTGGGTCATCTTCCCGCACCAGCCGAGGTCGATGTACCTGGGGTAGACAGCAAGCCTCTCCCTCAGCTCAAATCCCGAAAGCCGGGATTCGAGTTCCTCGGGGGTTGGCCAGAGCTTGTTGGGGTTGATCCAGTCGGGGGTCACGGGGCTTATCCCTCCCAGATCCTCAGCTCCGGCCTCCACCAGGGGTAGGGGATCTGTCAGGTTTGGAGGAACCTGGACGGCGACCGTTGGCGGTAAGATTGATCTCGCCATTCTCACAGTCTCAGCCAGGGTCTCCGAGTCGGGAGGGTCAAGATGGGACATGGCGGTTCCCTGCTTTGGATCGAAGGGTTGGACGATCACCTCCTGGATGTGGCCGTAAATCTCATGGATTTTTTTTAACGCCTGGATCGATCGGACCCGGTCCTCTTCCGTCTCGCCTATTCCCACCAGAATGCCGGTGGTGAAGGGTATCTTCAGCTTTCCTGCGGCCTCGATGGCGGCCAGCCTCAATTCGGGCCTCTTTCCAGGGGAGGACCGGTGGGCCTCCACCTCGGCCGTAGTCTCGAGCATCAGGCCCATGCTGGCGTTGTAAGGCGCAAGCCTTCGCATATCTTCCTTTGAGATGAGGCCGGCGTTGGTGTGGGGGAGGAGATCCTTATCCAGAGCCATCTCTGATAGCTCGATGATGTAGTCGATGAGGTCGTCACACCCGGTCTTTTTGAGAAGGGCGCCAAAACCGGAAACCTTATTGGGCGCCTCGCCGAGGGAGAAGAGGGCCTCAGTGCAGCCCGACGACGCCCCTCTTTCCAAGAGCTCTATCGCCTCTTTGCGATCGATGATCTTGCCCTCGTCCCGCCTATATCCGCAGTAGAGGCACCGGTTCCTGCAGACGTTGGTGACGGGGATGAAGACGTTCCGGGAGTAGGTCAAAAGCGGTCTCATAATCGAGATTCAACGCTCAGAAAATAATTCAAATGTTTGGGGGTGCGAGGCGCTTCAGCGCCTCAGCTCCACCAGCTTCAGCTTGTTTCCGAGCTCGCACTCCTCGGGGGCCTCGCCCACCACCTCAACGATGGTGCAACGGTCCCCCGACTTCAGGCCGACAGGGTGGCAGAGCTCGTACATGGTGCAGTCGTACTCGTCACATTTGGGCGGTTCCAGGACGGTCTTGGATCCGGCGAAGGCCTTCCTCGCGTCGATGGCTGCGATGATAGGGCTTTCGGTCACCTCCACCGCCCGGACCCCCGCCTCATGGATGGGGCACTCGTGTACCAGCTCCCCACGAATCCCCAGAATCCTGTACCTCCTCCCCGACTCGAGGTTGGTGCAGGTGTTTCTGAGCTTGCAGGTCTCGCATTCTGGCGATGGCGAGTTGAATATGAACTCCATCCCAATCGTCGCGAGCTTTGTTCCTATCAGGGTGATCTGTGTAGCTGCTTCGGACATGGTATTCGCCTCAACAAATAATTATATTATTTTTGTTTTTTTAGCGGCCTCGGTGGCCGCCTTTCTGGTGAGACCCGAGCCCAGGATGGTATAGCGCTCCGGGCGGATCGTGTGGGCGATGGTGAGGGCCTCGATCACCGTCTCTTCTTCGAGGCCGATCTCGTAGGCCGAGGTGGGCGCCCCCACCTCTTTCAGGGCGGTTCGGATCATCTTCCAGTCGCCGCCGTGAAGGTACATCATGACTACGGTGCCAAGGCCGCAGAGCTCGCCGTGGAGGGCTCTTCCCGGATCGATCTTGTTTATGGCGTGGGCGAACTTGTGCTCTGAGCCGCTGGCGGGGCGCGATGAGCCAGCGATGCTCATGGCGACGCCGCTGGATATGAGGGCCTTGACGACGACCCTTGCCGACTCTTCGAGGCCAGGCTTCAGATCAGGGGCGGTCTCGACGATCATCCTGGCCGTCATCTCCGAGAGGGCGGAGGCGTACTCGCTGTACTCCTCGCCCCGGAGCCTGTGGGCGAGCTTCCAGTCCCGTATGGCGGTGTAGTTGGAGATTATGTCGCCGCACCCGGCAGCTAGGAGCCTTTCGGGGGCCTTGGAGATGACGGCGGTGTCCGCTATGATCCCCAGGGGGGCCTGGGCCGAGACGGAGGTCGTTTCGCCGTCGATGGTGAGGGAGGCCTGGGCCGAGCATATCCCGTCGTGGGAGGCGGCGGTGGGGATGGAGACGAAGTGGAACCCCGCCCTGACAGAGGCGAGCTTGGCGACGTCTATCGACCTTCCGCCGCCGACGCCTATGAGAAAGCCCGCCTTCATCTCCCAAGCCAGCCGTTCTGCCCTCTCCACCTCTTCAAGTTTTGAAAATCTTGTGATCATGAGGCTCGTTTCAAAGCCGCGATCTTCCATCCACTGAGAGATCTCTCCCCCCACCAGCGCACCGGTGGTGGGGCCCGTCACGATGAGAGCTCCGCCCTTCAGTTTGAGGTCTTTGCAGACGTCGGCCACCTCTGATGCCACGCCGCTGCCGACCACCACCAGCCTCGGAAGCTCCATCCATTTGGATCTGCTCAATGGTCTCACCAGCTAGGACAAATTTCGTACCTCTACGAATATAAACGCTCCCTACCCTCCCTCGGACGCCCCCACCATCGGAGCCGAGGAGAAGGTCCAAAACAAATAAAACAAACAAAATATACAAAAACTTAGACTAATCTTTTCGGAGGCTCTTCAAGACGGAGAGGACTCTCTCCCGGTACCGGTTAACCTCGGTGCTGGTCCTGACCCGGGGCCTTGGGATCTCGATCTCTATGATCTCGTTGATCTGACCGGGGCGGGCGGACATGATCACCACCCGGTCGGCGAGGTAGATCGCCTCGTCGACGCTGTGGGTGACGAAGACGACGGTCTTCTGTTGCTCCTGCCAGATCCGAAGAAGCTCCGCCTGCATGACGTTTCGGGTCTGCGCGTCGAGAGCCCCGAAGGGCTCGTCCATGAAGAGGGCCCGGGGATTGTTCACCAGAGCCCGAACGATCGCGACCCTCTGCTTCATCCCCCCCGAGAGCTCGTGGGGGTAGCTGTTCTCAAACCCCTCCAGCCCCACAGCCTTCAGGTACCTGCGGGCCTTCTCGTATCGCTCGTCCTTGGGGACTCCCTTAAGCTCCAGGCCGAAGGCGACGTTGTCGAGGATCGTCCTCCAGGGAAAGAGGGAATACTCCTGAAATACCATCCCCCGCTGGGGTCCCGGCCCCTCGATGGGAACGCCGTCGAGGAGGACTGCACCGCTGGTGGGCCTCTCCAGCCCCGCCATGATCCGAAGGAGGGTCGTCTTACCGCAGCCCGAGGGGCCGAGGAGGCACATGAACTCCTTGTCCCCCACCGAGAGGTTGACGTCGTGGAGGGCCTCGAAGCTCTTCCCCTTCACCGAGAAGCTCTTCGAGAGGCCCTTTATCTCCAGCAGAGCGGTCATAGGGTGAGAAAATTGGACGGCGGAGTTATAGGCTTTTCTGTTGGGGGACGGAGGGCCACCATCTGCCTACGTTCTGGATGGTGCAGGTCGTCTCTTTAAGTATTTTGGGCAGCATCTTTCATGCGATGAAGGAAGATATAGAGAAAAACCAGGTCGGACCCTGCGGGATCGTCTGCATATCGTGCCCCCTCGGCAGCGGCACTGTGGCCAAGACTGCAGGCCAGACGAGGGGATTCATCGAAGGCTACAAGATCTCAGAGTGGGCGCCGTACGTCTCTATGGATGGGGAGAGGATCGACTGGGATCAGGTGGTCAGGGGGATGGAGTGGATGATGAAGTACGCCGTCTGTGCTGGGTGCGAGAGCGGAGGAGGACCACCGGACTGCACCATCAGGATCTGCGCCAAGGAGAACGGCGTTGAGCTCTGCAGCTCCTGTGACGAGCTCAGTTCCTGCGACAAGTTTGATTGGCTGGGAGAACATGGTGAACAGCTCAGAGAGACCCTGAAGAATTGCAGAGGGGCCTCCAAGGAGGAGTACATAAAGTCCCTCGAGGGCTCGATGCCGTGGGAGGAATGAACGGCGGACTCGTTGATGCGGACGGAAGTTCGGCACATATTCATTCGAGTCAACTACCACGGCCTGAAGGCCGTGGCTTGTGACTACGATGATATTGTGTCACTATTGGCTGGTTGACTGCAGCCTGCTACGATCAGATCTACTGAAGGTAGCGATGTTTCTGGATGCGTTCAAATCTGCATCGATCTGGAACCCGCAACTTTTGCATTTGAATATCCGCCCAATACGATTATTCTTATGCTGGTACCCACATCTGGAACATGTTTGTGATGTATATCTAGGATCGATAGTTATTACATTCTTCCCAATGGCCATAGCTTTGTACTCAACGAAACTTCTAAGTTCGGCGAAGCTCCATTTACCAAGCTTCTTATTCTTGTTACCGTTCCTGATGTTGGTCAAGTCTTCCAGTGCGATTATATCATATGGTTTTGAAACAATCCAGTTAGCAATTTGATGATTCACGTCCTTTTGAAACCGTCTCTCTCGACCCGAAAGTTTTTGGAGCTTCCGTTTTGCTGATCGAGTGCCTTTGGACTGAAGTTTTGATCTCAAATACTGGCATTTACCTTTGACCGCTTTAACATGGCCAGATTCCCAAAATGTGTTATCGCTACATACCGCGATGTTATTGATACCAAGATCGACTCCGAGCCTTCTATCCCCGGTTATTGGTTCTGGGTCCGGTTGTTCTACTTGGACATTTAGGTAGCAAGCGTTTTTGGTTATTTTGAGCTGAGCGTTAGTTACCTTCCATCCTACGTATCTCTTATAGTATTCTGGTAACTGAAAGTCGTATCTCAACCTTCCGAAAGCGGTGGTCAGCTTGCAGTATCCAGATTCCAAGAACACCTTCATGGTGCGGATATCGAACCGAACCGCTCCGAGCGGTTTTTTAAATGGCTTCGTCTTGAATCTGAGTCTCTTTAGCATATCACTTGCTTGATCCCTTGCGGTTTGAAGAAGCGCAGATGGAAGCGTTGGATATTTCTCCCGGAGGTCTTTGTATGTAGCTCTATTGAGTCTGGTCTTGTTATAGTCATGCGCCGCGAAGCCGTAGTCTATGACATCCTGACAGGCGGCATTCCAGATCCTCGCTGTCTGAATGAGTGCGTTAGACCTGTCCAGCTTTATTTGCAGAGTGCGGTACATGTTATTAGATATGTGATATCTTTATTAGAGATATAGGGTTTCGTCGCCAGGGGGGAGGGGCTCTACATCCCCGGCCTAAAGACCGGGGTCTTTCGCCCCTCTCCGCTCCCCGTCAAGATAAATGGACCAAAAAAGCGCCTAATCGATCTCCTTCACAGGTATCCCAAAAACCTTGATGCGATGACGAAGTTCGCGTGGGACCAGAGGAGGGGCGAGACCGATACCTGGAGGTCGTTATCGAAGATCTGCTCAGGGATGTACCTCACCGTCCTCTCCAGGACCCAGTCGTAGTATCCTCGTGCCCGCTCTACATCGCCCCCCACCGACCAATATATGGAGAGCCAGAAGTTGAGGAGCGGCCAGACTCCTGCGCCTTTCCTTCGGTGCATCCCCTCAAACATCCAGCCGTCATACTCGTCGTGCTCGTAGCGGCAGACCCCACCTTTTAGGGGGCCATCGGAGACCACGAGCCTTCTTTCGATCTCCTCGACCGTCGAGACGATCTGGGGGTCGTCGGCCTCGCGAATCGCGAAGGGATAGACGAGGCCCAGGACTGAGGCGTCGATCCGTCGGTCGATAATCTTTCCATAAGATCTGACGAAATGGCCGCCGACGAAGTGCTCATCGAGCCGCGACCTCATCTCTTCGGCAGCATCCTTCCAATTTTCGCACCCTTCCCCGTCCGGGATCATCTCGGAGGCGGCCTCGAGCCCTCGGATGCAGGCGGCAAGAGTGTAGGTGAAGTTCTCAGCGAGGTCGGGGAAGGCGAGCCTCTCCTCCCAGAGGTCGTTTGCCACGAGGCTGAAGCTTTTGCCGTTCCATGTACTGGCGAGGCCGTCGGCCGCCTTTTTGACCAGGTCCTCAAATTCCCGGGCGCCTTCGAGGTCGTCCCGGTAATGGTGCTCGATGGCGAAGAGGACCGACCCAGTCTGGTCGGGCTGGAGCCGGCCTGAGGCCTTGAGGCCGTTAACATAGTATTTCTCAAAGAAAAGGCCAGATTCACAAAACCCCTCCACCCTCCGAAGGCACCAGCGGAAGAAGCCCTCCTGGACCCCCGCGAGGTCCAGGAGGTCCGCGGCGATGCAGGCGTATGAGGCGTCCCTCGGCCAGACATAGAAATAGTGCTTCGCCTCTTTCGGGTAATATTCCTTGGTGGGGTTTGCGGCGACGATCGCCCCGTTCTCGAGACAGCAGTCGGCCAGAACCTCCTTCGATGCCTCTATCGTTCGTTCGATCCTGGACACTATTCCTTCGTCTCCGATCTTTTCAGACCGTTCCCCTTATGATCTTCAAGTGTAAAAGAATATCGCAAGTATGATGGAGACGATCGTCTTGAAGTGCGCCATCTGCGGCCGGGGGGAGGCCGCAAAGATCCTGGGGGTCTGCCCGTCCTGCATCCGGAAGAGGCCCGAGGAGGCAGAGCCCTTGATCAGAGAGGCTCACATCCTCGCAAGAGAGCCCTATCCCCTACCGCCCGAGGTCCCACGGTCCACCGACCGCGGTGCCAGGCGATGCGACCTATGCTCAAACGAGTGCGTCATCGCCCCCGGGGATCTCGGCTACTGCGGTGTCCGAAAGAACTGGGGCGATCGGATAGTAGGCCTCTTTCCTGGCTATGGCATCCTCACGACATATGAGGATTCCCTCCCGACGAACTGCTGCGCATCATGGTTCTGTCCCGGCACCCTCGCCCCGCCCGAAGACAGGAAGGTGAACGTGGCGGTCTTCCTCTACGGCTGCAACTTCGACTGCCTCTTCTGCCAGAACGAGTCCCATCGCCGCCTGCATCTCCCGCCCCTGGTGAGCCTCGAAGCCTTAGTCTCCAGGATCGGTGCGAACCCCGGGGCAGAGTGCGTCTGCTACTTCGGAGGAAGCCCCGAGCCCCAGCTTCCCTTCGCCCTCAGGGCCTCAAAGAGGTTGCTGGATTTGGAAGAGCTGGTTGGGGAAAAGGATGGAGACGGCGATGATGACATTGCAGGATGTTGGAGTGGCGGTCTTGAAGACAAGGCGGAGTGGGGCGGAGACGGCGGCAGGCGACCCCGGATCTGCTGGGAGATGAACGGCTGCGGAAATCCCACCTTGGTGAAGAGGGCGGCGGAGCTATCTTTGCGGTCCGGCGGGATCGTCAAGTTCGACCTCAAGGCCTTCGACGAGAACCTGAGCCTCGCCCTCTCTGGCGTCTACAACTGGAGGGCTTATGAGAACTTCGAGATGATCGCGAAATGCCTCTTCGAGGCGCGGGAAGCGCCGGTCCTCACAGCGACGACCCTTCTCGTCCCCGGCTACGTCGATGAGGTGGAGGTGGGGGCGATAGCAGAGTTCATTGCAGGTCTGAACCCGGATATCCCCTACACCCTCCTGGTATTCCACCCCGACTTCATGATGAGAGACCTTCCGATAACCCCTCGCTCTCAGGCGGTCCGATGTATCGAGGCGGCAAATAAGCATCTATCCCGGGTTTACCTGGGAAACAAGCATATGCTGGCGTTTGCCCCCCCGTGATAGGTTTTGCGTCGTCGAGGAGGTGGGCCCGGAGGTCACTATCAAACGACAGTGTGAAATAGGGCGTCGTAGAGAGGACCCTTCCCATGAAGAAACTGTTAATGTTATTGGCCTTGATGATCGTCGCCTTCTCAGGCTGTGTTGAGGAGAAGCCCGGCCCCGAGGAGCTGAAGGCGATGATGATCGAGTCGGTGGAGAAGGTGGAGACTGTCACCTTCAACACTGATACGGATCAGACCATAAACGTGATCAATAACTCAGAGACGAACAGGACCCTCCGGACTATGACCTTTGAGACTAGGTCGGTGGGCGATGGCGTCCTGAACGTCACGGACCGCGCCATGAGGATGACCATGACCACCACCGCCATCTCTGAAGACTCCGGAGAGATCGTCTCGGAGATGGAAGCGTACATGAAGGGAGACACCATGTACACCAAAGTCGACGGAAACTGGACGAAGATGCCCGGGATGCCCGAAGAGATGTGGGACCAGCAGAACCAAGTGAAATCCCAGGCAGAGCTTCTCAACGCTTCCGAGATCGAGCTGGTGGGATCTGAGAAGGTCAACGGCGAGGACGCCTACAAAGTGAACGTGGTCCCCGACATGGAGACGTTCACTGCGATTCTCAACCAGCAGATCGGATCGATGCCCTTTTACATCATGAACATGACAGAGATCTTCGAAGAGACCGATATGGGGTGGACGACCTGGATCTCCAAAGGGTCTCACCTCCCCCTGAAAACCCAGGTTGCCTTGGAGATGGCCATTACCGCAGATATGATGGGCCTTCCCGCCGGCGAGATGGGCGAGATCGAGATGGAGATCGAGTCCGACTCGACGGTCGTATACTCCAACTATAACGAGCCTGTCGTGATAGAAGTGCCACAAGAGGCCTTGGCTGCCCCCTCCTGGCTTGACATGCTGATGGCTATGATGGCGCAGACGCAGCCGTCGAACGAGACCATCGTAGAGTAGACGAGAAAAATAGACCGTTGAAAGGCTCAATCGAGGTGAATTGAATCAGAGATGGAAGTCTGGGGAAGAGGGCCAGGACATCTCCCCTCTAAACCTCGTCCCTCTTCTGCCTCTTCGCCCCACCCATCACGTCCTCTGACCAGGCCCTCATCACCTCTCCGACGGACCAGGCCTGAGAGATGCAGCCTTCGGGTCGGTAGGGCTCGTCGCCGTCGAAGACCTCGCAGATCGTCCCCACGCCGATCTGGCCTTCGAGGTCCATGAGAGGCCTCAAGAGCTCCCTGGCCTCATCCCTCTCTTTTTTCGAGCCGTGGCTCGACTTCATGCGGGCGGTCGTGTAGGGACCGATCAGCCAGGGCCAGATCGTCCCCTGGTGGTAGGCCCGGTCCCTCTCTGCGGGTCCTCCCTCGTACCGTCCTACGTAGGCAGGATCCTTCGGCGAGAGGGTTCTCAGGCCGTAGGGGGTGAGAAGCTCTTCGGTGGCCAGATCGACGATGCCTCGGATCTGGTCGCCGTCGAGGGGGGTGAAGGGGAGAGATGCCGCTATCACCTGGTTCGGCCTGACAGAGGCGTCCTTCTCGTCGATAAGATCGAAGAGGCATCCTGAATCGGGATTCCAGAATTTATGGTAGCTTTCTCCGACCTTCTCTGCGAGCTCGCCGTCCCAATCCTCGCCGAGATCCTGGGAGAAGACCTCCATGACCTTCAGAGCGTTGTACCATAGGGCGTTGATCTCGCAGGCTTTCCCGGCCCGAGGGGTAACGAACTCGCCACCCACCTTGGCGTCCATCCAGGTGAGGCCGGGCTTTGATGCGATCAGACCGTCCTCGTCTGAAAAAGAACCAGGCGTCTCCCGGGAGTATCGTTCGACGATCGCTCGCATGGCTGGATAGAGCTCCCTCACGAGCCCAGCGTCTCTGGAGTAAGAACAGTACTTGTGGACTGACCAGAAGAACCAGAGGGCAGCGTCGATGGTGTTGTACCCCTTGGCCCCGAAGTCGTTGGGGAGGAGGCCGTCTTTCATCGCCCCGGCGAAGGTGGCCAGGACGGCTCGAGCGTCGTCGAAACGGCGGGTGGTGAGGAGAAGGCCCGGAAGTGAGATCATGGCGTCCCTCCCCCAGTCGTTGAACCAGTGGTAGCCTGCGATGATGCTCTTTCCATCGCCCCTCCGCACCAGGAACTGGTCGGCTCTGGTCGCAAGTCTTCTGAACCTTGGGTCACGTTTCTTGTTTCCCTCAAGGCGTTTGATCCTCTCCTCCTCCCGGATAATGAGCTCCTCCGCGCCCTCTGGCGAGTCCCTCTCGATTGATGCGACTATGTTGAAGGAGAGGCGACCGTCTACCTGGACCTCGAACCGGCCGGGTGAAAAGGCGTCCTCCCTCCAAGCGAGGCCCCGCTGCCTTTCGGCCTCGTACTCCAGATTGTTGAACCAGAGCCCCTCTCTTACGTAGCGGGCCCTATCGGAGACGAGGACGAAGTCGCACCACGAACGGAGTCGAACGCCGCTTCCTCCCCCCTCCAAATCCATTCTCTCCTGGTCCATAGGAGGAGAGCGAGATGCTACATGAAAGCTCCTGCAGTTGACGAGGGGGACCACCTTGAAGAGGCATGACCCCTCGATATCGTATCTGACGACCGTGGTGTTCTCGCCGTGGGCCATGAAGACCTTCTTCTCGACGGAGGTGCCGTCCTCGGTCCGATAGAGGAAGGTCGGAATTGGGTCCTGCCGGAACTCTTCAAGGTGGCGGAATCCCTGGGGATATAAGGTGCCTGGGTACTGATGGCAGGCCAGATTGTAGCGGCCCGATTCGGAGGTCAGCTCCTCGTCCAGGGACGAGAGGAGGAGCGTCCTCTCCGTGGGTGGGTCCAGAGCTGCCACCAAGAGGCCGTGATAGGACCTGATGTTAGTCCCCAGGATCGTCGATGAGGCGTAGCCTCCGATGCCATTAGTGATCAGCCATTCGCGCTCTGTCCCCTCTTGATAGCTCTTCGGGTGAAAACTCAGATCAGGGGTCATATCTTCTTCCTCCCGCTTTTTGGTTCGATCTTCTTCTGGCCTCGACCCGTATCCGTCCCCGATTCGGCCGTGCTCGCAGCCATCCCCACCGCCTCCAGAAGGGCCGCTCTCAAGCCCTCTCCCCGGAGCCCTTTCACCCCTTCGAGCCTCTTGGCCAGGTCGACATCGCCGAGGCTCCCCCTCGCCCAGTCCGAGAGATCCCCCCTCCTCGCGTGGTATTCGAGGGAGTCGATATTTGCCTTCTCTAGAGCCCCCATGAGGCTTCTCCGCCCCCAGGCGGCATCGCCCGTGAACTGGCCTATCCCGGTAGAGAATAGAAAGGGGTCGTCGGCGGCGTCGACCCAGGACTTCACCCGGAATTGGAGGTCGGAGAGGACGGAGAAGAGAGTTACGGCGGCGTCATATGGGCTGCCGTAAGGGCTGAAGTAGTTGTGAACCTCGCCGGGGGCACCGCCGTGGGTGAAGGCGTAGTAGAGGTGATCGGATAGTCCCAGGGTCCTCCAGATCTCCAGAAGCCGCCGGTCGACACCCTCCTTGATGGGGCCCTCAAGCCTCTTGTGGTAGGTGTAGCAGGCCCACTGGAGGGTGTTTCCCAGCCAGCAGCTGGTATCTCTTTCGATGTCGGCCCAGGAGGTGGTGACCGGAACGTTTACGGTCCCTATGGGCGGGTTATTCTCCACCACCTCGCTGGGGGTGGCGAACCTCAGGTGCTCCCACTTCAAGATCTCGCTGGGGAGGAATTTCAGAAATTCGAAGATTCCAGTGTCGGTCCACTGGTGCTCGCCGAAGGTCTCGTAGTCGCAGAAGATGTTGACGCAATCTCCGGGCTTTGCGGCGATCCATGAGGCGTACTTCTCGGCGGTGAGGGGATACTCGTTCCACCATCGAGCCGAGAACCGAAATCCCATGTCGTCGGTGATCTGGTAGTCCCTGAGGAGAAGAGAAATCCTCTCGCACCCCTGGGGCCGATAGACGTGGTTTGGAGGGGCTACCACCCCCTCGGCGAAGATCCCATCGTAGCCCATCCCCTCGACGATCCTCGCGATCCTGTCGTCGTAGAGGAGCTCTGTATTCTCGAAGATCCGGGGCCTGACGCCGAAGCTGTCCCATATCCTCTCCCGGTGCATCTTAACCTGCTCGGAAAACTCCCTTCCGTCCTCGTAGAGGCTGGCGAGGGAATGGTGGTAGGTCTGCTCCAAAACCTCCACCATCCCGGTGTCCACGAGCCGGGCGAAGGATTCCAGGACCTCGGGGTTGTATCTCTCGCACTGGTCGAGAAAGACCCCCGAGAAGCTATAGGCCGTCTTGAAGGGCCGCTCGGAGTCCTGGTAACGGCTTATCTTCTCGAGGATGATCTGGTTTGCTGGAAGGTAGCACTTCTCGGATACCCGTTCGAATATTCTCCGGTTCTCCGGGTCGTCGAAGTAGAAGTCGAAGATTTGGTCGGGTTCGACCCTCCTCATCGGCGAGCCGTCCCAGAAGAAGTCCTTTCGGAGCCTCAGAGGCTGGTGGACCTCAAAACACAGGGAGACGTCGGTCATGAGGCCTCACCGGGATCGATCGCATCTTCGGCGGCTTCGATGGAACCTCTGCCAGATCGGAGGGTGGGGGAGAATGGCATAATGGTATATTCTCTATCAAGTCCAATAAATATTTAATCAACGCGGTGCAGACGCTTCTCGGCTCTCGAGTCACCCAGCGATCGCAAGGGTTTTCAAGAAGGATAGTTAGGGCGTATGACACCACCTATAATTCTCCCTGGGAACGTCGATCTCAAACCTCGCCCCCTTACCCTCCTCGCCAGTCTCGAAGATGGTCATGCCGGTGATCCCCAAAATCTCCCGGCTGAGGAAGAGGCCGTAGCCGGTATGCCTCCCGAAGGCCTGGTCGAAGATCCGACCCTTCATCTCCGCCGCTATTCCCAATCCATCGTCCTCGACAACTATAACGCCTCCACCTCCGTCTTTGCCCCGTCCCTCTTCTCCCACCACCCCTCTCTCAACGAAGGAAACCCGGATCTTGGTGACGCCCCCACCGTGCCTCGTGGCATTCTCCAGAAGGTTGCTGAAGACCTTCTCCAGCAACGGGTCGGCGAAGACCTCCACAGGTCCCGTGGATATCTCGACCTCGATCCCAGCACCTTTTCCCCTCGCGACTCTGATCCCCTCGGCCCCATCCTCAACCGCGAACGCTACGCCGCCCGGGCCTTTGGCGACGACCAGGGGGACGGCCTCCGCCGCCCGGCCGACCACCTCTTCGAGGGGCTGCCATTCGGGAGACTTCACCCCCATGTCCTGATAGTCCCGGGTGAATGCGACCTGTCTATTGATAGTCTCCGTCAGCTCCAGGACCCCATCGATGTACCTTCTCATGGGAGGGTCCTCAGGAAGGATCTCGCTCAAGAGGAGGGCGTACCCCGCAAGCCCCGTGATCTGGTTCTGGATGTCGTGCCTGGTGACGCTGCTGAGGAGGTTCAGCTTCCTGTTCGCCTCCTTCAGAGCCTCCTGGTACTGACGGATCTCTGTGATGTCCTGGGTGATCCCCGCCATCCTGAGGGGGCGGCCCGCCTCGTCCCTCTCCATAACCTCGCCCCGGTCTTGGACCCATATCCACCGGCCATCACTTTGCTTCAGCCGATATTCGGTCATGTAGTTTTTGGTCTTTCCATCGAAGTGATCCCGACGGGCCGCCATCACCTTCTCGAGGTCGTCGGGATGTATTATCCTCACCTGATCCCAAACGTGGCCGGCGAGCGAAGCCTCCGGGCATCCGAGTATCTCGAGGAGCCGCCTATTTCGTACCACCCCTCCCGTCGCCAAGTTCCAGTCCCAGATCCCCAGGTTCGCCCCCTCGATGACGAGCTTCATCCTCTCCTCGTTCTCCTGGAGCGCCATCTCCGTCTCTTTGATCTCGGTGACGTCGCGGATCGACTCGATCGCCCCCACGGTCTCGCCATCTCCGTCGAAGAGGGGTGAGGCCGTCCCCCAGACGTAGAACCCCTTTCCGGTCCGGGGTGGGATCACATAGGCCTCGGCGAAGAGGGTCTCCCCCTCCCTCTTGACGTGATGGTAGTGGGACTCCAGCTCCTCGTCCCGGGAGAAGATCATATCGATGAGGATCGGCCTCTTCATCCCGTAGAAGACCTCGCCGTAGGCGTAATCCCCCTCGCCAACGATCTCCTCCTTGGAGACCCCCGTCATCTCCTCGATCGCCCGATTCCAGGCTATCACCTTCCTCTCCTGGTCTATGACAAAGGTCGGATCCGGGAGAAAATCGATGATGTCAAGAAGCTGCTTGGTGGCCTGGATCAGCTTTTCCTCCACCCGCTTTCTATCGGTGATGTCCTGGCCCTGAATTATGGTGGCCATCAGCGTTCTATCCTTCTCGCAATAGATGTTGGCCGAGTTCCAGAGGACGATCCTCTCGCCCCCGTTTTTGCACCGGATGGGTATCTCCACCGAGTCCCAGCACTCGCCTCTCAGGGTATAAGCGATCTCGCTGATGGCTTCCTCCCGCCCTTCGTCCGGAAGGAGGACCGAAGCCTCCTGGCCGATCATCTCCTCGGCGGAATAGCCCGTAAGCCGCTCAAAGGCCCTGTTGAAGCGTATTATCTTCATATTCGGTCCCCAGACGGTTATGGGAGCGTTGGCGTAGTGGAGGAGGTTGTCCATGTAGTCCCGGGTCTCCCGCAAAGCCATCTCGGCAATCTTCCTTTCGGTGACGTCTCTGATCGATTCTATGGCTCCGACGATCTGTCCCTGGTCGTCGAACAGCGGCGATGCTGTCGCCCAGACGTAGCCCCCCTTTCCCCCGTAGAGCGACGGCACATAGACCTCGGCGAAGATAGCATCCCCTTTCCTGCCGAGGCGGCTGTAACTCCCCTCCATCTCGCCATCAGCGGAGAAGATCGAGTCGATCAGAATGGGCCTGTTAAACCCGTAGAAGGCCTCTATATAGGATGAAACGCTCCTCCCCATGACTTCATCTTTTTGAACGCCCGTCATCTCCTCGATCGCCCGATTCCAGGCGATGACCTTCCTCTCTTGGTCGATGACAAATGTGGCGTCGGGGAGAAAGTCGATTATCTCCTGAAGCTGCTTGTGAGCGCGGCGGAGGCCTTCATCCATCCTCTTCTGCTCTGTTATATCGGAGAATATCGTCGCAAACTCTCCCTTACCTATGGAGAAGGCGGATATGCTGAAATATCTGTCATTTGACGGGAAATATCCCTCAAACTTCGCGGGAGATCCCGTCTCGTCCACTTTCAAGTATATATCCAGAAAAGGGACAATTTTGGAGCGAAAAATTTCGCTTGCACTCTTTCCGATCGCTTCTTCTGGCTTCAGGTCCGCGATCAGCTTTATTTTGGGGTTTGCGTCTCTTATGATGTAATCATGGGGCTTCTCCTCCCCATCGCGGACGAATTCGTAGAGTATGAACCCCTCATTCATGTTCTCAAAGAGGGCCTTGTACTTCTCCTCGCTTTCCAGAACGGCTCTCTTGGTCTTCTGCCGTTCGGCCGCCTGCCGGATCTGGTGGGTAAGTTCTGCGTAGAGGACTTGGGGGTTTGAGTCTTTTTGGAGGTAGTAGTCGGCTCCGTGGTTGAGGGCCTCGATCACCACCTCCTCTCTCCCTTTTCCCGTGAAGAGGATGAAGGGGACGTCATGATCCTGGCGTCGGACCCATTTCAGAAAAGATATGCCGTCCATCTCGGGCATCACATAATCGGAGACTATCACGTCATAATGCCCATCTTTCAGCTTCACCATAGCCTCTTTCGCCGACTCGATGGCATCTACCCTTATATCTTGGGACCTCTCGAGGAAGATCTTCGCGATCTCAAGCATCGCGGGGTCGTCATCTACCATCAAAACTCGAATCATGGGTCATCTCCAGCCAGTCTCAATCGCTCCAAGAACGACGGGTTTAGATTAGAAGAATAGACATCTATGACTATAATGCCTTTCGGGCGATGTGAACGAATCATCGATTACTTCGAATACGCGTCGCCAACAGCTGCTGAAATCGTGGCCTATTGGCCGATGCCATTTCGAATTGGACCAAAAATATGGAAGCCTCAATACCCTGCAAGCAGAGGAGAGAATGGCAGATATTTCTTCCGACTACGACAACATATATTATTAACAATAGAAGCTTATCTCGTTCTTGTCTTTCGAGGTGAGAATTATGTGGATGAGGCTAATGCTGGTGCTACCGTTGTTTGTTCTGTCTGCATCTTCGATTTGGGCTCAGCCTGAGGAGGAGTGGAATCAGACCTTCGGCGGGCCGGGTCACGAGGTGGGCGGGCCGATCTTGGCGACTCAAGACGGCGGCTATGTCCTGACGGGGATGACTGAATCTTACGGCGCCGGAAACGGCGATCTCTGGCTGCTCAAATTGGATCGCGACGGCGGTAAAGTCTGGGACCAGACCTTCGGCGGCAGGGGCGTTGACGTGGGGGAGTCGGTCTTGGAGACGGAGGACGGTGGCCTCGTCGTCGGCGGATACACCACCTCCTTCGGTGCCGGAGGCAAAGACGCCTGGCTTTTGAAGACGGGATCTGACGGGAACGAAGAATGGGATGAAACCTTTGGTGGGTCCGAAGACGACGCCGCCTGGTCTGTGGTGGAGGCGGAGGATGGAGGCTACATCCTCCTGGGATACACCGAGTCTTACGGTATAGGAAAATTCGACGTCTGGCTTTTGAAGACCGACGCCGAGGGCGTTGAGGAGTGGAATCGGACCTTCGGCGGGCCGAGCGATGACGAAGGTATGGCCGTCAGAGTGACAAACGATGGCGGTTTCATCATCGCAGGCAGGACCGACTCTTACGGCGTCGGGGGGTTTGACGCATGGCTGATAAAGGCCGATGCCGAGGGGAATGAAATTTGGACGAGGACCTTTGGAGGGGCGAAGCAGGACTGCATCTGCTCGATACAAGAAACGGATGACGGATACATAGCGGCAGGTTTTACGGACTCCTTTGGGTCCGGAAAGTACGATGTCTGGCTCTTGAGGACCGACTCGGAAGGGGTTGAGCTCTGGAATCGGACCTTTGGGATATCAGCGGGGGATTTTGGAAGCTCGGTGGTGCCGACGGAAGATGGTGGCTTCATAGTCACGGGCTGGACCAGTCGGGACGGGACCAGGACCAGCCCCGAAGACGCGCTGCTGATAAATACCGATTCTGAGGGCTGCGTGGAGTGGATGACTCTCCTCGGAGGTGACGGGACCCAGAGCGGCGTTTCAGTCCTCCTGGCCGAAGATGGCGGCATCGTCGTATCGGGGTTTTCCAACCGGGGCGGTGCAGGCGGTTTCGATCTCTGGATAACGAAATTGAGGAACGGCTGATGGAACCCGATCTTAACGAAGATCTTCAAAATCTCCTATTTGTTGATCTTCACCACCAACAGGTCTGTGTTTTTGGAGGAGATCGTCCAGCCACAGGTGACGTAGCCGCCGTCTTCAGCCACCAGGACCGAGGACCCTTCCTCTCGGCCCGATCCGCCGAAGGTGATGTCCCACTCCTTCGTTCCCGACCCGTCGGTCTTCAAGAGCCATGAGTAGAGCCCCCCGGCCGAGCTCCAGCCCCCGATTATGTAGCCGCCGTCGGCCGTCGCCTGGACCGCTGTGGCGATGTCTTTTCCCAAATCTCCCACGCTGAAGATCTTGCCCCTGATCGCCTTTCCATCGGGATCAGTTATTATCAGCCAGGCATCTCCCGCCGAGGCCTTGCCGTCCAGGGGGGCGCTCGCCCCCCCCGCCACGACGTACCCGCCTCCCGGCGTCTGCCCGACCGCCTCGCCGACGTCGTCTCTCGACCCACCGTAGGTGACATTCCATACCTCCGCCCCTTCCGAGTCGGTCTTCAAGAGCCACAGGTCACTTCCGCCGGCGCCGAAAGACTCGGTGAAGCCTGCGATGATGAAACCGCCATCTTCCGTCCCTTTTGCGGATCGTCCGCCGTCGTCATTTGCGCCCCCATAGGTCCGATTCCACAGCTCATCCCCCTCCCCATCAGTCCTGATAAGCCAGGCGTCTTTGCCTCCGGAGCCGAAAGATTCTGTCTCGCCTAGGATGATGTAACCCCCATCTTTGGTCTTTTGGAGGGAGTATGCCCAGTCGTAGCCCGACCCGCCGAAGGTGCGGTTCCAGATCTCTTCACCCAACGAGTCCGTCTTCATCAGCCAGGCATCAAAATTCCCCATACCCTGAGAATCGGTACCACCGGCGAAGATGAGTCCGCCGTCTGAAGTCTCCAGGACCGCCATGGCTTCATCGTTGCCGGGACCTCCGTAGGTTTGGTTCCAGCGTTCTCTTCCCTTAGAATCCATCGATATCAGCCAGCAGTCATATCCGCCAGCTCCCCAGGAGTTCGTCCTGCCAGCGACGACGAGGCCGCCGTTTTTCGTCTCGATGATTGAGTTTCCCACGTCAAAGCCCGGGCCGCCAAAGGTCGACCTCCAGACCTCCCCTTCAGTCTTGAAAGTGCCAAAGGCGTATAAAATGAGCACCAGAGTTATCATCAGCGCCGCCCCTAGCACCAGGGGCTCCTCGCTGAACTTCGTCGAGGCGATCATCGCCTTTATTTTGCGGATTACCCGCTTATCTGAGGTTTCAGCGTCCCGACGTTTTGACATTCTTCTCTCTCTCCTCCGCCCGAGATTGAATTTGATCAGGTTCGGTTCATTATCCCGTTAAACTTTTTGGTCAGTTCTTAATCCATTTTCACATTTCAGATGATTTCCATTCGATGGGGGGCTTCAGCGGTCTGATGGGGGGGTCTTCTGGCCGCTCTTCATAAACGAATATGTCCTCGATTTTGACGCCGAAGATCCTCGCCATCTTGAAGGCCAGGTCTAGGGAGGGGTTGTACTTGTCCTTCTCTATCGCGATTATCGTCTGCCTCGTCACGCCCAGCTCTTTGGCGAGCTGCTCCTGGGTCAGATCGTGAACCGCCCTGTAGACTTTGACCTTATTCTTCATTGTATGGCTCGTACCCGTATCTTCTGTTGTAGTATCCGTAGAGGACAGAGTACAGGATCATCAAGGCGCAGGCCGAGAAGGCGAGCGCAAATCCGGCGTACATGTACTCGGGATGTTCGTTCCTCAGGGCGATTAAGATGAGGCCAGAGATGGCGCTGGCTGAGGCGAATATCGCCACTGCGACCTTGGATGCTTGCTCGCGAACCCTCTCGTCCCTCTCGTCTTCTTCGACCTCTGTGACGCTTCTTTTACATATATAGAATAAAATCGCCCCCAGGAAGATGGAGGATACCACGAGCACAGCATCGGCAATCGCTGCAAACCAGCCCGCTAGAGCCACCGTCGCGACTATTATGACCATTCTGCAGATCTTGGAATTTCTCGCGTCCATCGGCATCACGATGTAAATCTTGTATTACACTTGGTTATATAAGCTTAACTATTCATGTCCGTATATCTTGATAAGAGGAGGTTCTCAGAGGTCGGATTTCCTCTTTGTCGTGAAATATTCTGCAGATGATGGCCAGCTGATCGCCGAAATCTGATGCCGTTCTCTGGAAACAATCTTTACAGATCGTAAAGTTAATATAACATTATGTACCTGAGTGGTGACATGGGGTGGGGGAGTTGGGGATCTCGGCTTCGTGGACAATGGTCTTTGAAGCCGAGATAGAGGTGGCCTCTCTGAGGCCAGGAGCTGGGGCATGCCCACACTCCCCAGCTCAAATTTTCCCTCCGTCCCTTGAAAGGGTGTGATATCGTTGAGCGGATTGAATAATGTCCTACCGGATTTTGGCATCTGGGCCAGGTTCGCCATCGTGTTGGCGGCCATGGCATCGCTTTGCATATGTGCCTTGGCGGAGGATGGGATCGAAGAGGAAAACTCGGCAGAGAGCTGGCGAGAGAGGGGCCACGAGCTATTCTTGGAAGGCCGTATGGATGAAGCCCTCCAGGCCTACGAGGAGTCCCTCCGGATCGATCCGGGGAATTCAACCGCCTGGCTGGACAAGGCGATCATTCACGAGATCTTGGCCAGGCAGGCTCACTTGAGGGCGGTTGCCTTATTCGACGAGATTCTGGCGGGGAATCCGGAAGACGCCCGGGCATGGTGGGGGAGGGGAGTTGCCCAATACGGCCTTGAACGGCCCGAAGAGGCGAGAGGGTCCTGGGAGAGGGCTCTGGAGATCTACAACGATACCCTGGAATCGGATCCCGAGGACGGCAAGGCCTGGTTTGAGAAAGCCGAGGTTCTGATCAGCCTGGGAAGGAACGAGGAGGCGATCGAGGCCTACGAGAGGGCCATCGAGAAAAACTCCACCAGCGCCGACGCGGCCGCAAGGACGGTAGCAAACCTGCTCATGGAGAATGGACTTCGTGATGAGTCCTGGGGAATAGGTGAACCGAATCCATGAGACCCGGACGGCCTTTGCTAAGGCCGGAGAGGGGTATGTGATGAACGCAAGATTTGTCGCCTTATGCCTGATCCTTTCAGCGGTCTATTCGGCTCCTTCCGGTGCGGAGGATGCGAACGTTGCCCTCACTTCCGAGATCCCGAGCCTCGAGGGCGTCTGGGTTCTCGATATGGATGGTGAGAGGGCCTCCATGGTGGTTTACCAGACCGGCTCTGATCTTGCCGGAGCCTGTACTGGAGATAATCCAGAGCCGTGGAACGCTGTGATGGCGGGGTCCGTCTCGGGGGGCGGCGTCGACCTCTTCGCCCTCTCCATCCAAGATGGAGTGGGCGTGATGATCGAGATCTTGGGTGAGGAGAATGGTGGCGCGATCCGAGGGAGCTTCGTCCAGGCCGACAGCCTTGGAGGCTGGAGGATGGGGAACCTGACCGGATTTAAGACGAGCCCCGACACCTCGGCCTACGTGCCCACACCTTCGACCGTCCAATCCATCCCTTCCGATCTGTTGATGGCGTCCACAACGCCTGAAGGGAGCACAGAGGATAATGGGGGCAGGCCGGTCGACATGTCGGCTCAGAGGAGTCCGGGGCCAGGGGAGAGGCAGGTTATGGACGTGACATCCCAGGCCGAGAGGGTCTTTTACCTCGGTTGGGCCTGGAACCCCGACTGAGACATGACCCAGACAAAATATGCCAACTGTTGTGGTGCCTTTGAGGTGAGGGAATGATAACTAGATACGTTGATGACGTGATTCTCGCAAGGACAGGGCTCGGAAGAAGGGCGATGATGATCGCCGTCTTTTGCCTGCTGACATTGGGCTTTCAGGCGGTGGCAGAGGGAGATACAGCTGAAGACTTGATCGGGATGGGACTGGAGCTTTACCAGAACTGCTCCTACCAAGAGGCCCTGGAGGCCTACGATCGGGCCCTCCTCCTCTCCCCCGACGATGCCCGGGCATGGATGGGCAAGGGCAAGGTTTTTGGCGCGCTGGGAGATTACAACCAGTCGCTTTTAGCCTACCAGAACGCCACCAGGATCTCTCCCGACGATCAGGAAGCCTGGCTCGGGGTGGGGCTGAACCGATTCCTCTTGCGGGACCTCAACGAATCCCTGAAGGCCTTGGATAGGGCCCTGGAGATGGACGGAAACTACACCAGGGCGTGGGAGCTGAAAAGCGCAGTCCTAGCCCAGATGGGCAAAAACGACGAAGCCCTAGAGGCCTCGAAACG
>LGFT01000083.1 GCA_001509375.1 Methanothrix harundinacea
GATCAGGTGGTGGGCAGGCAGCTCTCCGAGGGCCATAAAGGATGATGCGCGCAAGGCTGAAATTTCAGGGCGAGATGGCAGGAGTGGTCGCCAGTTCCCTGGACCCCGACAACCTTCCGGGGATGAAAGTCGAGGTGGGGGACGAGGAGTTTGAGGTCGAGTTTTCTGCCGAGAAGGTGGGGACGCTTCTTGCCACCGCCGACGACCTGATCATGAACATCAAGATCGCTGAGGATATGCTGAATAGAGAGGTGGGGTTTTGAAGTTTCATTTGGAGGGGAGCTTCAGGCTGAGTGCCGAAGCCGGCGATGCCGTGAAGGACCTCGAAGAGTTTTTCGGCGGCGCGGCTGAGATTCTGAAGAAGGGAGCTGCCGACGGCAAGGGTGCCGAGATCACGAGCTGGAAGCTTGGCAATACAGACATATCCGTCGTCATCGATAGCGACCGTTACGTGAGGGCCCACGACGCCGTCCTGAGGCTCCGAAGGCCTCTGGCCGATCTTCTCGGCAAGAAGTACAGGGTCGGGGTCAGAGGCATCGAGATCTCGAAGTACGAGATCGAGGTCGCATCCGAGCGGTCCATAGATCACAAGATCCCCCACGTCAAGGAGATGAAGCACGAGGGCGGGGTCTTGACCCTCTCTCTGGAAGTCGACGAGTCGGATTTGAAGAACCAGGTCCCAGACAGGATCGTGAGCCTCCTGGACGAGAAGCTCGCAGCAGAGGATTACGGCGGCAAGGCCGAGCACTGGGAGCTTTTATGGGAGAGCGAGCCGAGGGTGCCGAAGTTCGAGCGTGACCCCACCGAGGAGCTTGTCAACCGAGGCTGGATCAAGCACGGCGCCAGCCGCGGTCAGTGGATCTACGGGCCCGAGGGGACCCATCTCTTTCGGGTTCTGGAGAGGATCGTCCTCGAGGAGATCATCGAGCCTTTGGGCTATCGAGAGATGATCTTTCCGAAGCTCGTCACCTGGGACGTATGGAAGAAGAGCGGCCACGCTCTCGGCGTCTACCCCGAGATCTACTACGTCTGCCCCCCAAAGACCCGGGACCCCGAGTTCTGGGAAGAGGTGATGGACTACTACAAGGTGACGCGAGAGGTTCCCGTGGAGCTCGTCAAGGAGAAGATCGATAACCCGATCGGCGGGATGTGCTACGCCCAGTGTCCCCCCTCCTGGGTCTTCTTCCAGGGCAGGACACTTCCCAATGAGGATCTCCCCATCAGGATCTTCGACCGGTCCGGGACGAGCCATCGCTACGAGAGCGGCGGGATTCACGGGATCGAGAGGGTCGACGAGTTCCACCGGATCGAGATAGTCTGGATGGGATCTCAGGATCAGGTGAAGGAAGAGGCCGAGAAGCTGAAGGAGTGCTACACGAGGATCTTCGAGGAGATCCTGGAGCTTCGGTGGCGGATGGCCTGGGTCACCCCCTGGTTCATGGCCCAGGAGGGCAAATCCGGATTATCGGAGATGACCGGAGCCGGGACCGTCGACTACGAGGCGATCCTCCCCTACAACGGCGACTGGATCGAGTTTCAAAACCTCTCCATCAACGGCGACAAGTACCCCCGGGGCTTCAACGTCAAGGCCCAGTCCGGCGAGCAGCTCTGGAGCGGCTGCTCCGGCGTGGGGCTGGAGCGGTGGACGAGCGCCTTCCTCGGCCAGAAGGGGCTCGATCCCGAGAACTGGCCCGAGGCCTTCCGGGAGCGGTTTGGCGAGATGCCGAAGGGGATCAGGTTCCTCTGATCCCCCTATTTTTTATATCATCAATCCATCGCGGGCCCCCTCGTCCATCTCCTCCAGCTCAGGTGTCATCGTCTCCAGGATCGCGCGCATCTCGTCCTCCAGAAACTCGACGCCCCTGAAGTCGCGGTACATCGGGAAAGCTCGATGAAGAGGTCTTTCGAGGGCTTAAGGGATTTCTGCCTTATGTCACGCAGCTCTGCTACGGGGTGCGTCGGCTCAACTTAACTTTTATAGTAAATCTTTCAAAGATTCAAACTCATTTCCAACAAGCAATCACCGCCCATGGGTCTTGATCCCACAATGTAGCCCTTCTTGCTCTACGAAAGTTTTTAATAGTTATGATTAGATATTTATGTGGTGGAGGACTGCTGTATATGAGACTCCGTATGCTAATCGTGGTCGCATTTATCATGCTGGCGGGAACCGCCCTTGCAGAGAATGCGGATATAGGTGACGTCGAGGCTTTTCGACAGGCTTTAGAGCAAGATGGTTTCACCGTACAAGAAGGCGATCTGGGTTTCTTTGATCTCATCAAGTTATATGATCTGGGAGTGTTGCCTTCTGCATATGGCAATAATCCCTCCACCCGATATTTGGCATATTTTGTGCCACCGGCCCCTGGTTATCAGGTGGACGAACGTGTCTCTCAAATAGCTGGATTGCTTGGAAAGAGTTTGAACTCTGCTGCCATCTGGAAAATCCGTCCTGATGAAGCCGTTGTTTTCGTAGGAAGAACCCCCCCGGAGTGCAGATACTTCAGTTACGATCATTATCTGCTCTCCAGGACTTACGGAAATGAGACCCGATGGCTATTCGCCAACTTGGCCGATACGGTGAACAACCTGGTCGTCAGAACTGAAGGTACACCAGATTGGCAGTCTGGAGATCCTTATAACCAAACGACGGTGGTGGTAACTACGGCCGACAAAGGCATTGACCAACGCATCCGCGCTGCAGCCCAGTCGGTGGGATATTCCGACGACATAATCAATACCCAGGTGCTCCCCTCATCGATGTTGAATATGGGTTTGGAGGACGACTCCGATTCGTTCGCCATATTTATCCGGCCAGCCCTATACAACGACAAGCAAGCTGGTGACGGTTACCTCAATAACACACCTGCGACCGTTTTCCGGGTTACTCCCAACGAATCCGCGGAGCTGGATCCGTACGATTATCCGGAGTTAAGGGTCCGTGGAACGGGAACAACGGAGTTTGATCTTATAGACGATCTTGAAGAGCTGAGGATCGCGATTCTTGACAAATACAGCGGATTGAACGCCACAGAGCTTCCAACCAGCATGGCTGTCCCCGTGGGGAGCGATGCCATCCAGAGAGGAATCGACGCCGTAGGACCCGACAACGACGCATGCTATCTATGGTCAGCAGACCAAACCGTCTCTTCCAAGACCCCTCCTTTCCCTGATCTTTCGCAGTACTACGGTTTCTTGCGAGATCCTGAGGTCACCTTGGGCAACGACGCCAACGAATTCATAATCGTCTATGGGGTCAACCATGTAGCCACAGGAAAGGCGACGTATTCTAACTTCGTTCCCTACGGAGCAGATGCATGGAACGGCGTTACAGCAATCACCGACGCGGATTTCACGGGATCCGCTGACGAATACCTCCCCGACGATCCCAATGCGAAATACCTCTATGTCTACAAGCTCTCCAGGAGTTGCGAAGGCGAACCGTACTGCTACGAGGTTCCATACGGCGTCGGTGGCTACGGCATAGACCTGGATCAGCCGCTCTTCATCGCCTGGAGGATTTACTTGGAGGAGTCTACAAAGACCGGGCCATCCTACACAGAGATCGTATATGATCGAGCTGTAAAGTTCGAGTAAGGTATCAGGACAAAATCGGCAGAGATGAATGAGGGCACCCTGTCGATGCCCTCATCTAATTTAATTTTATTACCCTCGTCACAATTTGCTTCAACGTCACAATTGCATCAAAGCATGGAATATAAATTCCCCTGGAAGGTACTGGGGATATTCAGGAGCGGATGGATCGCCAGGGCGTCAAATAGAGCTACACACCTTTTAGAGCTCCTCAGCTACAGATACTTCTCCACCGGCTCGTACATGAAGCTCTTCAGGACCGAATCGTCCTTCTCGTAAATCTCCTGGATCTCTCTCATCAATCCATCGCGGGTCCCCTCGTCCATCCCCTCCAGCTCGGGCGCGATCGTCTTCAGGATCGCGTACATCTCGCCCTCCAGAAATTCGACGCCCCCGAAGTCGTAGTACATGTGGTAAAGCTCGATGAAGAGGTCTTTCAAGAGCGCGAGGGATTCCGGCTTTTCGAATAGCATGATCAGCCGTCTCATGGAGGCGACCTTCTCCACGAATAGGTCGGGGTCAGCATCGAGGAACCCTTCTTTCAGTCCTCGAACCTCTCTATTGAGGTCACTGACGTCTCCGGTCAGAAGATGTCTGAACTTCGGCTCCGCTCGCATGATGCTGTTGAGAAGGGCGACGAGCTCCTTCTTGGACTTCCTTTCGAGGATTCTTCTTGTCTCGTCGAGGGACTCGACCTCGGGGTCATCGGCGAGCTTGTAGAGGAGAGCCGCCAGGTGTTTGCAGTTGCCGTAAGTGTCAAAGTAGGGGCAAGAGCAGCGAAACATCATATTCTCCGGGTCGACCTCGACGCTGTAGGTGGCGGTGCCGTGAACCTTCGCCAGGACGACGCCGTCTACGATGATGGGGTCGTCCACCCGATCCTCTTCGAAGTACCTTCGTCCCCTCTCCAGGATCTCGTCTTTGAAACTGCCTTCAAACTCCTCTCTCTTGAGTGGTCTAGTCTTCATGATCATCTCTCTTATCGTTTTTCGATCTGACCTGTATTTGACGTATCACCTATGATGCGATCCTGATTTCTAACTTTCTTATGGCAAGGCGGGAGGATGACTCTCTTTCTGCTGGACGCTAAAAGCCAAATTTGAGGTTTTAGGGCCATCAACAGACCACCACCAAAAGTATTTACCATCAGGGATGAGATCATTTTGAGATCCATTTTTGAGGTGATTCCCCTTGGCGAGCTACAACCATATGCCCTCGGAGATCTTGCGGGAGAGGGCGGAGATCGCCCTCTCGCACCTTGAAAGCTGCGACTTGTGCCCCCGAGCTTGCGGGGCCGATCGGCTTACGGGCGAGCTCGGGTACTGCAGGAGTGAGAACTACGAGATCAGCCAGCTAGGCGAGGGAAGGGAGGTCTTGCCGACGAAGCTCGCTGAGATGATGATCTGCCTTCAGGAGGCCGGATGCCACAACATCAACTTCGTCACCCCCACCCATGTCATCCCCCAGATCCTGGAGGCCCTCGTCGAGGCGAGGGAGATGGGCCTTTCAGTCCCCCTCGTCTACAACTCCGGAGGCTACGACTCCGTCGAGACCCTCCGGCTCTTGGACGGGATCTTCGACATCTTCATGCCCGACGCCAAGTACGGGACCGAAGCTGCGGCGAAGAAGTACTCCGACGCCCCCGACTACACAATGGTGATGAAGGCGGCGATCCTCGAGATGCACCGGCAGGTCGGCCCCCTGGAGATCGACGATGACGGGGTCGCCGTCCGGGGGCTTCTCGTCCGCCACCTGGTCCTGCCGGAGGGCCTGGCGGGGACCAGTGAAGTGGTCCGCTTCCTCGCCGAGGAGGTCTCTCCGGAGACTTATCTGAACGTCATGGCACAGTACCGTCCCTGCTACAAGGCCCGCAGCTATCCGGAGCTCTCTCGGCCCATCACCCTCCGGGAGTATGCCGAGGCCGTCGGCCTCGCCCGAGCGGCGGGGCTGGACCGGGGTATTGGGATATGACTATCGTTACGCGGCCAAATCGTTCAAGAGGTCAAATACCCAGACCACAATCGAAATGGCAGACAAAATAAAAAAAATTTAAATAATAGGATGGATCCTACCCTTATCTCTCCGACTCCAACCACTTCCTGATCTCTTCTGAGGCCACCTCCTTTCCGCCCAGGCCGAAGGCCAATGCCACGGCTATCGCTATGGCTCCCAAGAGCAGCCCAAACGCCAGGTTGATGATCTCGTTGGCGAGCCCCATCTGTCTCAAGGCCATGGCACCGGCGAAGACGAGAATCGATATCCGAGCGGCGTTGGCGGCCAGCTTCGCCGATCTCATGCCGCTGGACGTAACCGCATTGTAGGCTATGTTCGCAAGATAAACGCCGATGGCGAAGATGATCAATCCCATGAGGACATGGCCAGCGAAGACGGTGAAATCGCGGATGATCTCGGCCAGGAGCGCAAATTTGAGGATCTGGGAAGCTTCGATGAGGGCGAAGAGCATTATAGATGCCAGCACCAGATAGCCCGCCATCGCGGATGGGGTCTTCGTCCCCTCTGCAGGCTCCCAGGTGCAGCCCAGCCGTCTAGGCAGGGTGTCAAATCCCATCCCCTCCAGAAGCCTGGAGGCCAGCTCGGCGACGACCTTTCCCAGGATATACGCGACGGCCAGAACCAGAGCCGCCCCAAAGAGGGCCGGCAGCATCCCAAGACCCTGGTTCAGCATATTGGATAGGGGGACGGTGACGGCGTCTATCGCCAGGGCGTCCAGGGCGGCGATGAGGACCGGGATGAGGATCAATATATACACCGCCAGGCCGATCAGACCCGATAGACCCTGCTCGCCGAGGGTCTTGGATAGCCCCACCCTCTCGCTCAGCCTCTCGACCCCCAGGGCTCTGAGAAGGTTTGTGACTATCTTCTGCAGAATGCGGGCGATGAACCATCCGATGATGAGGATGATCGCGGCCGCGAAGAGGTGGGGTATGAATCCCAGGATCTTGCCGACCATCAGCTGCAGAGGCACCAGAAGTCCCGCCAGATCGAGGGCGTTCAAGATCAGGGGCAGGAAGAGAAGAAGCACCAGGTAGAAGACTATCTCCGCCGCCGCCTGGCTCAAGGGCATCTCCCCTTCGCCGAGGCCCGCTCTCGCGCCCAGCCTCTCATCCGCCTTAGCGGTCGTGAAGATTCGGTGAACCACCTTCCTGCAGACCGTCGCAACGATCCACGCGACGAGGACCAGCACCAGCGCCGCAAAGAGCTTTGGAATGTACGAGAAGACTATGTTCAACAGCTGATTAAGCGGCTGGGCGACCATGGTGAGCCCCAGGACTTGGAAGAAGGCGATCAGCACGAAGAAGAGGAGGACGTAATATATTATCCTGGAGATCCATCGATGGGGCTCCATCGTCTCGGCCTTCTCCTCTCCTGTGACCATCCCCGCTATTCTTCTATCTAAGCCGGTTTTGTGCAGCGCCTTCCCGACGAGGCGGGAAACTATAAGGGCGATCAGCCATCCGACGACGAGAACGGCAACTGCACCGACGAGATTGGGACCGTAGGGTCCAAATGCTCCAAATATCTGGTTCATCAACGGCATAATACCTCAACCTCCAGTAGACGATTAAGTTTTAGTTTAATTTTGTTCATATTTATAGATTATAATAATTAATATTAGCTCATATGAACACAATTGACGATCTGCTGGGTCGAGATATACAAAAAAATCTTTTATGTTAAAACCAAATTTACGATCTTTTGAGGTTCCTTCTCACCAAATTTTCGAAGACTCTGGAAGCCAATGGAAGCCCCTCTCGAAGAAGCTCCTCTTCCGTCCGTTCCTCCTTCAGGAGAGGTTCAAACCCCGCGTTGGAGTCAGCTCGGCTTCGCCCTCCCCTCCACAGGAGCAGGGCGCAATCTCTTACAGCCCATCGGAAGGTCTGGTGGGAACTCCATCACCCTCAATTTAGGCTCTGCGGAGTAAACATATCCTCGTATCCGGTCGTTTGGCCCGGTAAGCAAAGATCATTTATATCTCATCGGGTTTTATGATTTTCTGATCTAGGGGTAAATCCGGGCGGCGATGAAGATATGGGCGACTTTAAGACCTATCTCGCAGAGGTGAAGCGGGAGTTTGGGACTGGAGAGGCGACCGAGCACACCCACCGGGCGGCGCTGAAGGGTCTGGTGGAGTCCTTCGCCCCCGACATCGTCGCCATCAACGAGCCGAAGCACGTCGAGTGTGGAGCCCCCGACTACGTCGTCAAGCGGGGCGACCTCTCGGTCGGGTACATCGAGGCGAAGGACGTCGGAAAGTCCCTGGACGAGGCCGAGAGGTCCGAGCAGCTGGACCGCTACCTGCGATCCCTGGAGAACCTGGTCCTCACCGACTACCTGGAGTTTCGCTGGTACCATCGGGGCGAGTTTCGGGAGAGCGCCCGCCTCGCAAGGCTCACACGAGACGGAAAGATCGTATCGGAGAAGAAGGGCGAGGCGGAGGTGGCGCAGCTCTTCGAGAGCTTCCTCGACCAGACCCCTGCCCCCATCACCTCCTCGAAGGAGCTATCCGAGAGGCTGGCGAGGCTCGCCCACCTGATCCGGGACGCCGTCGTCAGGGCCTTCGAGCAGGTGTTGGCCTCGGACCACCTCTCGAACCTCCGGCGGGCCTTCGCCGAGGTTCTGATCCCCGACCTGGACCTCCCGGAGAAGACCGCCGAGTTTGCGGACATGTACTCCCAGACGATCGTATACGGCCTCTTCGCCGCCCGGTGTAACCACCAGGGCCCAGCGCCCTTCCGCCGCCTCGGCGCAGCGCGGGAGATCCCCAGGACGAACCCCTTCCTCCGCCAGCTATTCGAGACGATCACGGGGACGGCCCTCGACGACGAGCCCTACGTCGGCTACGTCGACGACGTCGTCGCCATTCTCGACCACACCGACCTTGACTCGGTCCTGGCAGATTTCGGAAAGAGGACGAAGCAGGAGGACCCGGTCGTCCACTTCTACGAGACGTTCCTCGCGGCCTACGACCCCAAGCTCCGGGAGAGGCGGGGCGTCTACTACACCCCCGAGCCGGTCGTCTCCTACATCGTCCGGTCCGTCGATTCGATCCTTAAGACCCATTTTGGCCTCGGCGGAGGGCTGATGGACTCATCCACCGTCGAGTATGAAGAGGAGTCGGCAGCCTTGGACTCCCGAGGACGACCGGACCGGGGAAAGCTCCCAGTGAGGGCGAAGAAGACCGGCCCACGGGTTTTGATCCTGGACCCCGCTTGCGGGACGGGGACCTTCCTCTACGCCGTCATCGACCAAATCCGGCGGGACTTCATGGAACACGGGAACGCAGGGTTCTGGTCGGCTTACGTGAGAGACCACCTCCTCCCCCGGATCTTCGGCTTTGAGCTTCTGATGGCCCCTTACGCCGTCGCCCACTTTAAGCTCGGGATGGAATTGGCGGGCCAGGACCTCAAAGAGGACGAAAGAAGGGACTGGGTCTACGACTTCAAAAGCGACGAGCGGCTTGGGGTCTACCTAACCAACACCCTGGAAGAGGCAGAGAACCCTTGGAAGAACCTCTGGGGCTACGAGGCAATCGGTGAAGAGGCCCGCTCGGCCTCAGTGGTGAAGAGAGACAAGCCGATAATGGTAGTGATCGGAAATCCTCCTTACTCCGGCCACTCGTCCAATCGCAGCTGGGAGATGGTCAACGGGAAGAGAACTCCAACCTTCATCGGAAATATCCTCCAAGATTATTACCAGGTGGACGGAAAGCCCCTCGGAGAGCGAACTCCGAAGTGGCTCCAGGATGATTACGTCAAGTTCATTCGCTGGGGTCAGTGGCGGATTGAACAAACTGGTGGGGGTATTTTGGCCTTTATAACCAACCACGGTTATCTTGACAACCCTACCTTCCGAGGAATGCGCCAACAGCTCATGGAAACCTACAGCGAGATCTACATCTTGGATCTTCACGGCAACGCCAAGAAGAAGGAGAGCGCCCCCGACGGCTCGAAGGACGAGAACGTCTTTGACATCCAGCAGGGCGTTGCCATCGGGATCTTCGTCAAGACGCCAGAGAAAAAAGGCACTGCCAAAGTCTACCATGCAGAGCTTTGGGGGTTGCGTGAGGATAAGTATCAGAAATTGCTCGATATGAACACCATAACTACTAATTTTACGCAGCTATCCCCTCAGTCGCCATTTTATCTTTTCATTCCACAGAATATAAAATTATTAGATGAATATGAACGAGGTTGGAAAGTTACAGAGATAATGCCTTTAAACGGCGTTGGAATGACAACCGCAAGGGATCGTGTTGTAGTAGATTTTGAAACGACACCGTTGATTGAACGGGCTCAAATATTCAGAGATTCCCATCTTTCAGATAAGGATGTTTGCCACCAACTGAATATTCCCCTTAAAATGGGTTGGAATATAGCGAACGCTCGAAAGATGATAAGACAAGTTACAGATCTATCTGCCTGTGTCAAACCCGTCTTATACAGACCGTTTGATTCTCGGCTCATCTTTTATCATGATTCACTTGTTTGGAGGACTGTAAAACAAGTTATGAACCATATGATAGCAGGCGAAAATTTATAATCGTGCGTTTTACAGCAATAAAGGAATAATGAGCCTTGCACCCCTCTACCTCTACCCCGCCCCCACCGAGAATTCCTCCCGCCAAAAATCCCTCTCCAGCGCCGACTGGCCGCCGGGTAAAGACGGCCGCGTCCCGAACCTTTCCCCCGAGTTCGTCGCCGAGATGGAGGAGAGGCTCGGCCTCGAATTCGTCACCGACGGGAGGGGAGACCGTGAGTCGACCTTCGGGCCGGAGGACGTCTTCAAAAGTCAGTACTTCGAGGGCGTCCCTCCCCAGGTCTGGGAGTTTCAGGTCGGCGGCTACCAGGTCTGCGACAAGTGGCTAAAGGACCGGAGGGGACGGCAGCTCTCCTACGACGACCTCACCGCCTACCAGAAGATGATCGTCGCCCTCAAAGAGACGATCCGGCTGATGGAGGAGGTCGATTCGACGGTGGGGGAGTGGCCCCTGGAGTGAAACCGAGGGGGGGCTCCGGAAGAGGATTCCGGGCCCGCGTCGAGTTCGTCGAGCTCGTCGAGCCCGCCGACGGCTCACCGCCAGAACTGCCTCACCGCTTTCTGCTCTTCATGGCGATCATGAGAAAATAGGCGAGGCCCCCGTAGAGGACCAGAAAGCCGAAGACCGTCATCAAGACGCTCTCTTGAGATAGCATCTCATCTCACCCCCCTCTTCACCATCGAGAGGAGTATCGAGACGATGATCCCCGCCGCCATCAGGGCCATCCCGAGATAGACCGCCGTCGGTGGGTGGCCTCCGTAGGGGGCCGCCAGGTTCGAGGCCGTCTCCTCTGCGATGAGGGCGACGAGGACGACCGGGACTATCAGCTTGACGCTCAGGTCCCACCAAGCCCCGGCCCTGACGTCGGAGCGGGCGTTAACCCAATCCTTGATCCTACCGGCCCCAAATATCCAGCCGATGGCGATCGCCTCCATCGTCCCCACCACCAGAAGGCCGTAGACCATGATGAAATGGTCGACGATGTCCAGCCAGTAGAGGCCGCCCCTGGTGGCGTAGAGGAGGCTTCCCAGGAGCCCAAAAAGGACGGTGAAGTTGACGGCCCTCCCCCTCTCCATATCGAACTTGTCCATCAGGGAGGCGACGAACCCCTCCACCAGAGATATCAGGGAGGAGAGGCCCGCCACCACCAGGCAGGCGAAGAAAACCACCGACGGGAGGCTCTTCAAGCCCGGAAGGAGGCTCAGGGCCGTGGGGAAGGCCACGAAGGCGAGGCCGATCCCCTCGGCCACCACCTGGTCCACCCCCTGGCCGGTGGTGGTGGCCATGTATCCGAGGGTCCCAAAGACCGCAAACCCCATCAGGAAGCTGAAGGCTCCGTTGGCTAGGCTGACGATGAAGGCGTTGTTGACGATGTCGCTATCATCGGGAAGGTAGCTTGCGTAGGCGATCATTATCGCCATGCCGATCCCCAGGGTGTAGAAGATCTGGCCGTAGGCGGCGAGCCAGACCTGGCGGTCGAAGAGCCTATCGAAGTCGGGCTTCAGGTACCAGTCGACCCCGGTGAGTGCCCCCTCCAGGGTCAGGGCTCTCGCCACCAGAACCACAGCCAGGACCCAGAGAAGGGGCATGAATATCCTGTTGGCCCTCTCGATCCCCCCCTGGACTCCCCTCGACTCCCCTCGACTCCACCAGCCAGGTCGTGGCCCAGACGACGGCGGTTGCCGCGAGGACCGGGATTGGAAAGCCCCCCAGGTCCCAGGCCGAGCCCGTCGTTTGAAGGACCGTCCCGAAGAAGTAGCCGTTGGCGTCATCTCCCCATCGGAGGGAGAAGGCCTTCTCGAGGTATATCAGGGCCCAGCCGACGATCACCACGTAGTACATCGTTATTATGAAGCCGGTGAGGGCCGCCCACCACCCGATCCACTCGAATCTCTTGCCGGCCCTCTTCAGGGCGATGGGCGCTGCGCCCTTGAACCTGCTCCCCAAGGCTAGCTCCAGGATGATGAGAGATATCCCCGCCGAAAAGAGGGCCGCGAAGTAGGGAATGAGGAAGGCACCTCCCCCGTTCTCGTAGGTGAGATAGTTGAACCTCCAGATGTTTCCCAGCCCCACGGCTGAGCCGATCGTCGCAAGGATGAACCCCGTTCTGCAGCTCCAAGTCTCTCTCGTCATGCAGTCGCTGCCCCGCAAAAAAGATCTTAGTTTCCAGGTCTTTATAAGATATTTGTTCTCGGCGAAGCTGCTGGCTCCGGCAGAGGGAAAAGGTAAAATCCCCCCTGGTCGTCGATTTCGATATGAAGGGGCGGAGTAGATAGTGATTTCAGTGCCACAAGTATCGACGGAGGCGAAGAGGTTTTGAACTATGACGAGCACGTCCTGGCGGGAATATTGACCTACCCGATAGCGATTCTGATCCTATCATCTCTCAACTTCTACCTGGGCCTTCCGCTGGACGTCACCTTCCTGGCCATGGCCCTCGGCTACGTCTTCTACGTCATCGGCTCGGACCTCCCGGACATGGATCACCCCGAGGCCCTCATCCACAGGACGACGAAGCCCTTCGTATCGGTGGCCTTCGGCATATCCGCCTTCCGGAACCTGGGCCACCATCTCATCCTCACCTCCTACCCCGTCGTCAACCTCGCCCTAGCCTGGTTCGTGGCGGCCCTGGTGGCTGTCGTCGCTTGGAACCTCTTCAAGGTCCTGATGCCGAACCACCGGGGTGTCGTCCACTCCTCGGTCTTTGCCGCTGTCTACGCCCTCCTCGCCTTCACCATCGTCCGGTTCGGCTTCAATATGGCCCCGGGGGAGGCGCTCTTCGTTGCCTTCGCCTCTTTCCTTGGCTACAACCTTCATCTGCTCCTTGACGGGAGTTTCAGGTCGGCGAGATAATCGGGCCTGTTGCATCTTCTGCTCCATGGCGACGCAACAGAGGCGCCTTGGCCGGGGAAAGTGACAGCTGATAACTCGACCAGGATCTCTGCATCGGTCCGCTGCAGCGTATGCAAAACGGTCTGATCAATGCAGCTAGTGGCTAACGTGATCACCGGCGAGTCTGACTTGGATAGAGCGCAGCCGGTGCGTCGGGGCCTGCCCCGAGGGCGTCCTCAGCTTCTGAACCGGCGGATGGATGGCACTGCGAGCGGATTTTGACGTGCCTGATTGGACCGGCAGAAAGCTCGAAAAGAAGGAGGTCAGGCACGCCTGGAAGATTTGGCGAACCTGAAAGAATTTGATTGGAAGCTGGTCCGGTTCTGGATCCGGAAGGGTCAGGGGATCATTTGCCCATCAGTGGAACTCTGCATTCTGGACACTTTATCGAACGGCAGTTGATGCCGGGGGTTCTCTCAATCTCGAAGCCGCACCGAGGGCAGACGCAGGCGCTGGGGTTCTGATTCTTATTGCGTTTGTTTCCCCTGCCTCTCCCCGATCCCTGAGTCGATTGGTCAGGCATATCGACTATCCTCCTGAAATTGGTGGCATGTTGGCGTCATCGATATAAAATCTTATTCTCGTTCTCCTTATCGTTCATGAAATGAGGTCTTTTTGCCAATTGGGAAGAGCTTTTAGCTCCCTTTGAACTTTTTGCTGCCAAGGCTTCCCCGTCAGGGGGAAAATTTCATCAGAGCAGTCTGTCCTAAAGCCGTCGCATGAAGGCGATTTGGTCTATTGTCACTTGATCTTCGCCCGACCCGGTTTTTTAGTATGGGTCGTGGGACTGGATTTCCAAATCGAGGATGATGGACTATTTTGGCGTCGCCGTCTTTTGTGAGCGAATTAGGGAATCGCAAACTCTGGTGATATGTCGTAACGCTTGACTCCGTTATGTATCCTTCTTATGTGTAGTCTGTCTGCGTGTGTTATTGACTAAAAAAAATCATACATCTAAGTCCCGTGAGGCAGCCGGATGGATCAGTGTTGCTTTCCCCATCAAAGACGATTTCGATCTTCGGTCCGTCAGAGTCGAGAAAGAAAAGTTCATCTGGGGTATGTGAGATATTTAAGAAGCATGAAGACCACTTGTCTTTTTGGACTGTTGCTCATGGCAATCTCGGTCGCGGGCATCTGTGCCGCAGAGATCCCGAACCTTGTGGGGAGCTGGGCGGGCACAGGTGTCGGGTACGGTGAGGAAGAAGGATACGTTGATGAGGCGAATTACGGCATCCTCACCATGAACATCACAGAGCAGAGGGGCCGCCTTTTCAACGGGGAGATGACCTTCCGGGAGGACGGGGCTGCCGTCGTCGAGGGTTTCGCTGGGGCGATCGGCTCGGATAACAAGACCTTCTACGTCGCCGAGTTCGGCTCGGGGTACGACGTGGGGACGATCTCATCCGAGGACGAGATCGGGTTCTTATATCTCCAGGACGGCGAAGGAGGTTGGGTATTTATAGATACGCTCCGCCGCGTTCTGGAGTGAACGTTGATCTCTGGACGGTGGCGTGGAGACGGGCGGGTCGGTCCACGCCCGCCTGGCCGGTTTTTTTCGCACTATTTGATGATCATTTAACAAAAAAAATACAATATCAAAAGATTCATCTGGGATATGTGCTTTTGACGGAGCATGAAAACTATCTGGTTTTTTGGACTGTTGGCCTTCGTCCTGGCGGCGACGGCCTCCGCAGCGGAGATCCCCAGCCTTGTGGGGAGCTGGGCAGGCGCCGGGCCTGGATATAACGCGGCTGCAGGTTACATTGATGAGGGGGTGTACTGCAACCTGACCTTCAATGTTACAGAGCAGAATGGCCGCCTCTTCAATGGCGAGATGACCTACCAGCTGGATGGTGTTGACATAGTCGAAGGCTTCGCCGGGGCCATCGCCTCTGACGGCGAGACCTTCTACGTTGCCGAGTTCATCTCCGGCTACGACGTGGGGACGATAATCTCGGAGGACGAGATCGAGGTGATATACTTCCAGGAAGGTGAGGCTGGCGAGATCTTCGTCAAGACCCTTCGACGCGTGGCGGAGTGAATGTCGGTCTCCGGGAGGCTTGACGGGGCGGGGTGAGGCGATCCCCCCCTTCGGCCCACGCGCCTCCCTCGGCTTTTTTTGACATATGCCTTGAATATATGGATTTATTTCGTCGAAGTTCCAAATGTTTATATTGTCCTCCTTCATCCTGCCGTCTGGTGGGAAGGGATGGTATCACTGACGGTCTATGATGGGGCCCAGGGCATAGGCGGAAACAAGCTGTACCTGGAAGACGGGGGTCGCGGTCTATTCTTGGATTTCGGAAAGAACTTCGGGAATTATGGCGTCTTCTACGAGGAGTTCTTACGGAATCGTGATACTCGGGGCATTCACGACCTTATTCACCTCGGCCTTCTGCCCAAGCTCAACATCTATCGGACAGATCTGATCCCCAGAGATCTCGACGTCAGCCAGTATCCTGCCCTTGACGTATCTTGCGTTCTTCTCAGCCACGCCCACATGGACCATTGTGGAAACATCGGAGCCCTCAGAGCCGACGTGCCGATAGTCGCCTCCCCCGAGAGCATCGTCATAATGAAGGGTATGCAGGATACTGCCAACGCATCGATCGAGGGCGATGCCACATATTTTTCTATCAGGCGTCCTGCGGACGAGGCGGGGCTTTACCTCTCTTCGGATCGCAAAGTGAACTGTCGGGGGAGAGATTTCTGCTGTACCGAAAGTCCTGTGGAGGCTTTGATCTCCTTTCTATCGAAAAAGCCTGGCCAGGAGGGGAGAAACGCAAAGAAGTTGGAGCCCGGAAATTGTTGCTGTTTTGATGAGGCCTCTTTCCCCTTTGATATCTCAGCCCATCCCGTGGACCATTCCATCTTCGGGGCGACGGCTTACATCCTGGAAGGAGACGTCGCTGTGGCTTACACCGGAGATTTCCGGCTGCATGGCAAGAATGGTGATTCAACAAGAGAGTTCGTTAAGCTCGCAAAAGGGGCGGCGGTCCTGATCACCGAAGGGACTCGAGCAGGTCGAAGCGATTTGCCGGATGGAGAGGCGACGACTGAACAGTCCGTCTGTGATGTGTGCAGGGGAACGGTGGAGGCCTCGTTGGGCCTCGTCATCGCCGACTTCTCCGCCCGGAACTTCGAGCGGCTCGAATCGTTCCAGGAGATCGCCGAGAGGACGGATAGAGAGCTCGTCGTC
>LGFT01000028.1 GCA_001509375.1 Methanothrix harundinacea
ATAGGATGGAGAAAGTCCTTCATCTAGATTTGGTTTCGGGCAGATAATCGGCTCGGACGGGCGAAAAGATCTCAACAGCTACCGAATCTTCGAGAATTAGAGCACCATGTTCGGCGTTGGCTGGTATACACCAGCTATCACCAGGCTCTGCCTCGAATTCTTCGTCACCTATGGATAGCAATATTCTGCCCGATACCAGATATCCAGTCTGCTCATGAGGGTGGTTATGTTTGGGAAGAAGGCTACCTTCCGATAACTTGAACTCAGTGAGCAGCGTTTCTTTACCGTAAACCAGGGTCTTCTGGCTTATGCCCTCCAGGGCCTGTTTATATCCATCGTTTTGCCGCTTGTAAAACATGCTCACAGCCTCTTGTGCCAGCGTTCATTTGATCAGTGTCAACTCGCCCCCAGCTTCTCCAGCGCCTCTGCCGCCATCTTTCTGACCGCCTCGCTTTCATCCTGTGCGGCCAAATGGGTGAGGGGCTCGATGGCTTTTGGATCGCCTATTTTGCCGAGAGCCTGGGATGCTCTCCACCGTACGCCGTAATGACCATCCTTGAGGGCCTCGATGAGATGATCTACGGCTTTGGGATCACCGATCCTGCCAAGAGACTCAGCAGCCGCCTCTCTCACCCATCTGTCCTCATCTTTTGAAGCCAGATCGGTCAACGGCTCCGTGGTCTTCGTATCGGATATTCGACCAAGGGCCAAGGCCGCTTGACGTCGGACCATATGGTCCTCGTCTTTGAGAGCCTCAGTGAGAGCCTCTATCGCCCTCGAATCCCCTATACTGCCGAGAGCGGGGGCAGCCTGCCATCTTACGCTCCAGTCCTTATCTTTTAGAGCCTCAGCTAGAGCCTCTATCGCCCTCGAATCGCCTATATTGCCCAGGGCAGAGGCAGCCGCCTGGCGGACCATCACGTCCTCGTCCTTGAGGGCCTCGATGAGAGGATCGATTGCCCTGGGATCGCCCATATTCCCGAGTGCTGAGGCGGCCACCTGACGAACCCGAGGGGACTCGTCCTTCAAAGCTCTTATGTGATCATTTATTATTGGCATTTCAACCCACCACGCTAAATTCTGGTTTAAGTCTTACCTCTCAAAGTACTAGATATTTATATTGTTACCAACAATAAAGGTGTTTCGATCCACCAAAACCTGTCCATCGGCAATGCCTTCTCATTCCTTGCAACATATCAATGTTTATGGAGCCCAAGATGTCCTATATATTGAAGGTATATCGCTAGTCGCGGTTTTTCCCCTCCCTTTTAGGATGCCTCTCGAATCTACTACGATTTTCCATATCCTCCGCTCGAAGCGCCGTCCCGCCCTGATCTGGCAGGTGGGGCTAAAGATGATATATATCTTGAATAAAACCCTAGCATAGCAAAAATCCCCCAGAAGGAGGGAGTCAGTTGAAGGATTATCTCACGCTAGACGATTTCCCCATCAAAAACCAGAGGATATTGGTTCGGGTCGATGTAAACTCCCCCATGGACCCCGCCGGAAAGATCCTCGACGACAAGAGGTTCCGCGGCCACCTGCCCACCTTGCGCGACCTGGAGGAGGCAAGGGTCGTTCTGATGGCCCACCAGAGCCGCGCAGGAAAGAAGGACTTCACGACTCTGGAGGCTCACGCCCGCCGGTTTTCCCAGCTTCTGCACCGTGAGGTCACCTACGTCGACGACATCTTCGGCTCCCACGCCCGGGAGTCGATAAGGGCGATGAAGCCCGGCGACGTCATCCTCCTGGAGAACACCCGCTTTTACGCCGAGGAAAACATCAGCCGCCCGCCCGAGGAACACGCCAAAAGCCACATGGTCAAACAGCTCTATCCGCTCTTCGATCTGTTCGTCAACGACGCCTTCGCCGTATCTCATCGTTCCCATCTATCCGTCGTCGGGTTCACCGAGGTCCTCCCCAGCGCAGCTGGCCGGCTGATGGAGAAAGAGATCGACTCCCTGGACATGGGCGTCCGCGGGAATGAGCACCCATCGATCTTCGTCCTCGGAGGAACAAAGGCGGACGACTCGATCAAGGTGATCCAGAACGTCTTCAACCGGGGCGGTGTCGACCAGGTCCTGGTCACAGGGATCGTGGCCACGGTCTTCCAGATGGCGTCGGGGATCGACGTCGGCGAGAAGAACCGGGAGTTCGTGAAGGGGCTCGACTACTCCGGACAGATCTCTATCGCCAAAGACCTCCTTGATAAGAACCCTGGCAAGATCGTCGTCCCCCAAGACGTCGCCCTGGACAAAGACGGCGAGAGGCTGGACGTCGCCATTGAGAAGATCCCGCCGAACCTCCAGATCGCCGACATCGGCCTGGAGACGATCGTCGACTTCTCCAAGAAGATAAGGGAGGCGGAGATCGTCGTTCTGAACGGGACCGCCGGGATCTTCGAGAAGGAGAAGTTCGCCCTTGGAACCGCAGAGATCCTCAAGGCCGCCACCGAAGCTGGCTTCTCCATCGCGGGCGGCGGCCACACCAGCGCCGCCATCGAGGAGCTGGGCCTGGAGCCGAAATTCTCCCACGTCAGCACCGGCGGCGGAGCCTCCATAAGCTACCTCTCCGGAGATCAGCTGCCTGGGATTGAGGCACTGAAGAAGGCGGCATCTAGGTACAGGAAGTAATAATTAGAATTCAGAGAGGGGTATCGCATCAGGCTTGCCGGGGCCCCACCAGGGCCTCCATAACTTTTTTCCTGCACTCGGTGAGAAGCTCGTTGGCAGGCCCTGAGACCTCCAGGGCGGCGGCTCCCCGGTGGCCGCCCCCGTCTCCCTGGTGGGCCCTCGCCACCTCTCCCATGATCGCGGCGAGATCGAGGCCCGCGAGAACGGCGGCCCTCCTGGCGCGGCCGCTGATCCTGCACTTGCGATTGTGGACCCCGCCGACGAGGGCTACGTCCGCGCCGATCTCGACGAGGGTCATCGCGCTCGACCCCTCGAAGGCACTCACCTCCGAGGAGACGACCACCCAGTCGTCCGTCCACTCGATCTCGGCCCTGGAGGCGGCTTTTAGGGCGGCAATCCTCCTGGAGGTCTCCGTCGGGATCCTTGAGAGGACGTCCAGAGCCTCGGCGTACTCGATCTCACATTTTTCCAGGATTTCTGAAACCGTCCGAAAAGAGGAAGCTCGAGCGTGCTTGAACCTGCCCGTATCGGTTATTATCCCCACCAAGAGGGCGAGGGCAGCCTTTTGACTAGGCCGAGATCCACTCTTCATCAAGATCTCCCAGACGATCTCTGCGGTGGAGTCGGCAGGCCTTTGGATGTAGAAAAGGGCGGTTTCGACCAGATCCCTGTCCTGGTGATGGTCGACGACGGCGTAATCGTTGAGATTTAAATCGCCGACCTGAAGCCTCACAGCCGTGTCCACAACCACCACCAGGTCGTATTCCTCAAAGGATGGATCGATCTGGATATCAGAACCTATTGCCCTCAGAAGGGCCGAGGCGGTCCTGCTCACCCCTTCCACAGCGGCCAGGTCGCCCCCGAAGGCCTCCTGAAGGGAAAACCCGCTCCCCACCGCGTCGGGATCAGCGTTCCTGTGGCAGAGATAAAGAACTTTTTCGTACCCACTGATCAGGTCTTTGAACTCATTCGCGCTAATTTGCATCCAGCAACACGATTCCCCTGATGATAGAAAAAAGTTGTTCGAGCAGCAGAATAGGAGCCCTTCAACCCTTCATAACAATTTCCCGATATCCGAGGCGTTTCAGCTTCTCGATCGCGTCTTCGGATATCTTCTCCCCGTTGGAGATCCCCACTTCGACCTGATCGCCTCTATCTAAGATCCACGACCTTTTGGGGAGAAGGTCTTCGGCAGCTTCAACCCGACTGAGCCGCTCGGGGCTGAGAGGTCCCTCAATCCTCGTAGCAAGACAGGATCTCGAAGGTCGATCGGCATTGGAGAGACCGATCCCCCTTGCCATATCTCTCACCTCGCCCTTTGTTATCCCAAGCTCCCGGAGAGGCATTCTGATCCCGGCCTCAAAAAGAGCCCTCATTCCAGGCCGGTCATCGGCCCTGTCCGAGGCGTTGGTGCCGTCGACCACGAATTTTATCCCCCTCGACCCCGCCTCGTCGAGGAGCCTTTCGGCCATCGCCCTCTTGCAGAGATAACATCGCAATGGAAGGTTGCCGCAGATCCCCTCCAGCTCCAGCGCCCTTACCTCCAGGACCAGGTGCTCGATACCGATCTCAGCTGCGACAGATCTCGCGTTGGCAAGGTCCGCGCGGGACTGCAGCTCCGACCTCACGGTAATGGCTAAGGCTCGATCTCCCAGGGCGGAACGGGCCGCTGCGGCCAGAACTGAGCTGTCCACGCCCCCCGAGAAGGCGACGACGACCCCATCCAGGCCGTCGAACCAGCTCCTCAGATCGTCGAAAGACGCCATTAATAGAGAAGAGCCTCCCGGGGCATTTCAGTCTGGCGCCAGACGCGAACCACGCGAAAGCCTTTTCCCGTCGTCAAGACTTTATGTGGTCCATATTCACTCTCGGGGCATTGGCTCGGGATAGGTGGGATTTCATGCAGATATTGATCACTGGAGCCGGTGAGGTCGGGTTTCACCTGGCGAGAGAGCTCTCAGGCTCCTACGATGTCACCGTAATCGATCAGAGCAGGAAGGCCTGCGAGCGGCTGGAGGGGGTCGATGTGAAGGTCCTCCAGGGGAACGCCGCCAACGCAAAGCTCCTGATCGAGGCCGGGATACAGGATGCAGAGATCGTCGTCGCCGTCACCGGCAACGACGAGGTGAACATCATCACCTGCATCACCGCCAGCCATCTGGGCGCCGGGAGGACGATCGCCAGGGTCAGCAACTCCGACTACATTGACCAGCCGATGAAAGACCGAAAACAGATCGGCATCGGCCTCATGATCTGTCCGGAGCTGGTGATGGCCGAGAGAATTGTAACCGACCTCTACTTTCCCTCGATGATAGAACGCAGGAGTCTCGCGGGTGGGAAGGGCGAGCTGATCGAGCTCACCATCCGGGAGGAGATGCCCCTCGTCGGCCCGATCGCGAACGTCGACCTACCGGAGAACTGCAGGCTTGCTGCCATCAAGAGAGGGGACGAGATCCTGATCCCCAAGAAGGATGACTCCATAAAGGGCGGGGACCGCCTGATCCTGACCTGCGATGCGAAGTCGGTGCCGAAGCTTCGAAGGCTGGTCCACGAAGATACCGCCACCCACAAAATCATGATCGTCGGCGGTGGGGTCGTCGGTTTTTACCTTGCCAAGTGGCTGGAGAAGATGGATTTTGATCTGAAGCTGGTGGAGATCGATAACCTTCGCTGTCAGGAGCTGGCAGAAGAGCTTCCCGAGACCCTCATTCTCAACGGCGACGGGACCGACATTTCGCTGATCAAGGCCGAGAACGTCGGTTCCATGGACATCGTCTTCTCTGTCACGGGCTTCGACGAAAAGAACCTACTTTGCAGCCTGTTGGCCAAACAACTGGGGGCCGAGAAGATCGTCGCGAGGGTCGACAGGAGCGATTACATCGACCTCTTCGAGATGGTGGGGGTGGACCACGCCATCAGCCCCGGGAGGGTGACCGTCGAGGCGGTCCTCCGGCTTATAAGGGGTGGAGAAGAAGTCATGGTCATAGGTAAAGACGAGGCCGAAATTCTGGAGTTCCGGGCCGAGAAGGAAGCGAAGATTCTTGGGAAGAACGCGGCCGATAAGATGCCGAAGGGGGCGATTCTCGGCATGATCATGCGAGGCAGCCAGCCGATAATCCCCACCGCCGAGACCGAGGTGAAGGATGGGGATCGGGTCTTCATCCTCGCCCTGTCTCAGACCCTTCCCAAGGTCAAGGCCCTCTTCTCCACCGAGGGGGGCGCCTGATCTTTGCGACTCGGGGCATAACCTCATCAATCTGAATAATCCTCATCTCTGGCGGGGGGCCATCTCCCATCCACCTTATCCTTCGCTGCCAACAGATCGGATATGAAGACCTCCCTGAGGTTTCCATTTCGCAGGACGGCCGCTGGATGGAAGGTGACGAGATAGATCTCCTTGAATAATCGCCCCCGGAGGGAGGTCACCCCCTCCAGGTCCAGGACCGCCTTCGTCGCGGCATTTCCCATGAGGATCACCACCTTCGGCTGGACGAGTTCGATCTGAGCTTCGAGATAGGGACGACAGGCTTCGACCTCATCATTCTTCGGCCTTCTGTTATTTGGCGGCCGGCATTTGACCGCGTTCGTTATGAAGATTCGGGACCTGTCGATCCCCGCCTCCTCGAGGCAGCGGTCGAGGACCGAGCCAGCCCTCCCCACGAAGGGCCTTCCGGCCAGGTTCTCGTCCCTTCCCGGAGCCTCGCCGACGAGGAGGATCTCGGCCCACTCAGGCCCCTCGCCCGGGACGGCTTTAGTCCTATCCTTTGAGAGAGGGCACCGACGGCAGGATCGTATCTCCAAAGCGAGGGAATCGAGCTGATCTCGCGTTCTTCGTCTCATAATCATATTTTCGTTCTCTTTTCAGGTCTATATTCATCGGAAGAGCCTCGCGAAACGAAACGTTCTTATTCATTTAAGCCAGAAACGCCCCTCTAAGGTGGTACGAATGGTTGAATGGACAGGAAGCCTCAGAAAGTTCGACGACTTGTGGTACACCATTGAGAGGATCGTCTACGGAAAGGGCCAGCTCAGCGGGTTCACCTCGGAAGAGATCTACAATAACCTCCGCGACAAATCCTTCTTCAAGAGCGCCGAGGATCTCCACAAATTCCTGATCGAGAACGACAAAAAGTACAGGGTCAGGGCCCTGGAAACCGGCGGCTGGGAGCGCTACTGGTAGTCTCACTTCTCGCGGAAATATATATTTGCGTCGTCGGTGCCCAGCTGTGAGAACTTCCCCGTGGCAAGGATCTTGTAGCTGTACCTGAGAGGGGCCACTCTGGTACCTGGCCCGACCACCGACTCTGGGGGAAGGATGACGTTCTCTCCCACCACCGGTATCTTGCCCGGTTTGCAGGGGGGCTGGTCCGCGTCAAGGACGCACTTTGTCCCGACGGTCGAGTGCCTCCCCACAATCGTCTTGTTCAGGACCGATCCCCTCTTTATGTTGGCGAAGCTCATCACCATGCTGTTTTTTATCACCGAGTCCCTCTCGATCAGGCTGGTGTGTCCGATGTGAGAGTTTTCGATGACTGCGCCCTTCTCGATGCTGCAATTTCGGCCTATGAAGACCTTCCCCCGAAGTTCGATGTCGCCTGATTCCAGGTACCTTCCTATCCGATGGAGGGTTTTTGGGTTGATCCACTGGCCTGGGCGGTACTCATTTCTGAAGGCGTAGTGCTCCACCTTTCCGCCGAGAAAGTCCATCGCCGCCTGGAGAAGCCTTTCTGGAGTGCCTATGTCGATCCAGTAGCCTTTGACAGGATAGCCGTATACGGGATAACCGTGCTCGGTGAGATAGGGGATGAGGTCACCCCCGATGTCTCTTGCCGAGTCGCCCATCTCGGCTAGAACCCCCCGGACCTTTGGAGAGAATAGATAAAAGGCGGTGTTGATCATCCTACTCGGCTCCTTTCCGGGTGCAGGTTTCTCCACGAAGCCGTTGATCTGCAGATCCTCGTCGATCTTGGCGACGCCGTACTGAGAGACGTCCTCTTCTGCACCCAGCTCCTTCAGGGCGACGGTGAGAATCGCCCCCTTATCCCGATGAAAATCAATGAACTTCTTGAGGTTGATGTCTATGACGTTGTCTCCTGAGACGACGAGCATATCCTCTCTTATATCGAAGTAGCTGGCACAGTATCTAAGAGAGTCGGCGCTCCCCTTGTCGTCATACTGAGGCTGGTAGGCGAACTCCTCGATATCGTTTAGCCCCAGCCTCTTGAAGAACCCCTCTCCTGCCTTGAAATAATTGTTGAGGGGGAGGGTGTTCTCCGCCCCCTTGCTTCCGAGGACAAACCGCCTGCATCCCTGGGTCGCCAGGACCCTGAACAATGTCGCGATTATGGCGGTGTCGCAGAGGTCTACCAAGGGTTTGGGCTGGTCGAGGGTAAGAGGATAAAGCCTCGTTCCTCCTCCGCCGACGGTGGCGATTACTGGTGGAAATATCACCATGTCTTCACCTCATCAGTAGCCACGCCTGATCTTGAGGATTATCCTGGTTACCATGAAGACGATCAAGAATATTATTACGTAGAATACGATCTCCTGGGTTGTCATGTTCTTTTCGTGGATGTTGAAGTTTATATTTTTGATGGGTGGGAGGATTCAGGCCAAAACGAGAACAGTGAACTATGGATCAGAGGGTTAATTATAGAAAAAGGGAGGATAAGGGAGTGCGAGATTCAACTGAGGATGAAAGTCATGAGCGAGAGGAGAGAGGCTATAGAGAGGGCGATGGCCCATTTCGAGAAGCTGCTCGCGGAGCAGATGGACCGGGTGGAGAGAATGAAGGCCGCCGAGGACTGGATCGATTACTCAAAGGTCGATCCCATCGTCATCGGGGTGGTGGGGGGCGACGGGATAGGACCATACATCAGCGGCGAGGCCAAAAAAGTCCTCGAATATCTGTTAAGGAACGAGGTCAAAGCGGGGAAGGTCGAGATCAGAAACATCGCTGGTCTATCCATTGAGGAGAGGGCGAGGGCGATGAAGGCCATCCCCGACGGGGTCATCGAAGAGCTAAAGAGGTGTCACGCCATCCTCAAAGGGCCCTTGACGACGCCGAAGAAGGGCGATCCCTGGCCTAACCTGGAGAGCGCGAACGTGGCTATGCGCCGGGAGCTGGACCTCTTCGCCAACGTCCGGCCCGTGAAGGTCCCAAGCCAGGGGATCGACTGGATCTTCTTTCGGGAGAACACCGAGGGCGCCTACATCCTGGGGAGCCAGGGGCTGAACGTCAACGACGAGATAGCCTTCGACTTCAAGGTGATCACAAATCCCGGAGCCGAAAGGATCGTGAAGCTCGCCTTCGAGCACGCGAAGAAGAACGGGATAGACCGGGTCACGGCCGTCACCAAGGCGAACGTCATCAAGACCTCCGACGGCAAGTTCCTGGAGGTGGCAAGAAAGGTCGCTGAGAAATATCCCGGGATCGAGCTCGACGAGTGGTTCATCGACATCATGGCGGCAAAGCTCGTCGACCCTAAGCGGAGGACTCAGTTCCGGGTGGTAGTTCTTCCCAACTTATACGGCGACATCATCACCGACGAGGCGGCAGAGTTCCAGGGGGGCGTCGGGACAGCGGGATCAGCCAACATAGGGAAGAGGTACGCCATGTTCGAGGCAATTCACGGCTCGGCCCCCAGGATGGTGGAGGAGGGAAGAGCCCAGTATGCCGACCCATCCAGCATGATGAGGGCCGCCGTGATGCTCCTCGGCCACATAGGCTTCGTCGAGGAGGCAAAGAGGCTAGAGATGGCCCTGGACATATGCAGCCAGCATGAGAAGAAGGTGGTCCTCACTGGACGGCAGGACGGGGCCACAGGGGCCGAGTTTGCGGACTACGTGATGGAGACGCTCCATGACCCGGACCTGGAAGGGAAGTGGAAGGGATATCAGAGCTGAAGCGAATAATGGTCAGGTTTGTCGTAAGGGTCGGGCTGCCCTCTGAGGTCACCCGGCTTCAACTTCAACTTCAATCGAAGCGCATCGGATCGCATCTCGGATCGAGACACGAAAGCGCTCGATCCACCATCGCCGCAAGAGAGATCTTGGAAAAGGAGGTTTCGCCTACTCGGCGACACGAGGTACTGGGACCGAGTAGCAGTCCGGAGCCTCGCCGACGAGGTGGGGAGGATCGTGAGAGCAAAGCTTCTGAGCCCAAAGTGGGTTGAGGAGATGAAGCGGCACGGCTACAAGGGTGCAGGCAACATATCGAAGATCGAAGAGGGTCTGCGGGGCCTACGGCTGGGAGGCAACGACCCTGGAGGATAAGATCGGAAGGTGAGGGCCCGGCGTCGGTCCTAGACCTTCAGCCGATTTCGACTTTTTCAAAAGAGATATATCCCCGGGGCTCATTTTGGGTCGCGAACGGCCTGCAGGTGATGCCATTGACCGAGGACACTCCAAAGATGAATCCAGATCGCCCCTCTCTCGACGATATCGTCAGGGCTCTGAGGGAGATCGTACCCGATCTCGCGGAGCGCTACGGCGTGAAGCATTTGGGCATCTTCGGCTCTCATGCCAGGGGCGAGGCGGACGATAGAAGCGACCTCGATATCCTGGTGGAGTTCGAGAGAGAGCCCACGTTATGGGAGTTCATCCGGCTCGAAAGAGAGCTGAGAGACGAGCTGGGTGTCAAGGTAGATCTGGTGATGAAGAAGAGCCTAAAACCCGGGATCGGAGGGGCTATCCTGAAGGAAGTGGTGGCGGTTTGAGAGCTGGAAGGGACTCCAGGGATTATCTCAGGGATATCGCCCCTTATGCAGAGGTCGGGGAGAGGATGGTGAAGGGCTTGGATTTCGATGAGTTCGCAAAAGATGAGGTGAAGGTCTTGGCGGCACTCCAGGTCCTCGAAATAATCGGCGAGGCATCGAAAAAGCCTACGGAGTAATATAAATCTAATAAAATTATCCTGGGGCTCCCATCACCCCAGGATCTCTTGAAGCTTGAAGAGGTGAGGCCCGAGATTCCCCTCGAAGTTCCCGGCCGATATCTTGACCACGCCGGGGACCGTGCAGGCTGCGGTGATCCCGGCCCGCATAGACTCTTCGATGGCCTCCCGGCTGACGCCGTTGATCACCACCTCGTAGGAGGCCCGGATCTCAGGCGGTAGGATGCAGACCCCCTCATCCTTGAGGGTGGGGCAGAACCTCTCGTTCGTCGAGGCCTTCAGGAACTTGTAGCGGCTTCCCACCTTCGAGCCGCTGGAGACGACCCCGCCGGGGAAGGGGGTAATCGTCCCCTCCACCTCTCGGATCGCGTCGACGGCCGCCTCGGCGGCCATGAGGGCGGAGGCCTGGTTCTCCGCCATGATGTAGAAGTTTCCTCCTGCGATCCCGTCGACGGCGCCCATCTTTTCTTCCACTATGAAGTCGCCGGACATCACCGGGATGCTGCAGACGCCCCGCTCGCAGTAGGCCATCTCCTTCTGAAAGCCGTCTCCGAAGAACTTCAGCTTCGCACCCGTATCAAACTGCTTCTCAGCCTCCGGCAGGCCGTTGAAGACCGCCGTTGTGGGGGCGGTGAGGATGCACTGGCCTATCCTCGCTAGGAGCGATCCCTCCAGGTTCTTGAAGCTCATGTTGCAGATCTGGATGTAGACGCCGGGCCTCCCGTCCGGGGTCTCGTCCCTCCTCGCTAGTCGCTCTATCCCGGCCTCTGCCGGGCACATGATCACAGAGGTCCCAAAGCCCGTCGCCTCCCGAGCCGCCTCCATCGCCCACCTCTCGGTGATCGCCGTTACCAGAACTCTCCCCACCTTTATCGGAAAGCCCTCTGCAAAGGTATCCTCGATCTCTACGCCGTTTATATCCATCCCGTCCACTCCTCAAAAATGAGCAATTTCATATTTTCACTCAGGCTCTGGGTTGTAGACCGCGACCTCGAAGCCGCCCTCCTCCTCGAAGGCCGCCGCCGAGCAGACCGGCCGCTCGAAAACCAGGCCGTAGGCCGCCTTCGCTATCTCCTCAGCGCTCTCGCCCACAACTCCCGCGGCCTCAAACTCCGTCTTCTCGTAGGTGGCGACCAGAAAGGCGGACTCTTCGGAGAGGTCGAACTCCTTCGTCCTGATCTCGCCGTTCTTCGCGATCCCAAGCCACCCCCGGACCCCCATCACGACCCCGGCGATCCGCGGGGTGTCCAGCTCATCCCTCTCGTAGCCGTAGGCCGTCAGGCTGAGGGCTATAGCGTCGAGGGGCCTCATTCCGTCATCGATCTTCTCTGCGATCATGTCGGCCTGGGTTCCGTTGGCGACGACCGCCGCCTTCCCTGACAGGCGGATGCAGTTGTAGGCTATGTAGGGGTTCTTCTCCAGGTCCTTCAGGTCCACGGGCGATACCAGGACGGATTTGCCTCTGACCTGGGCCCGCCGATTAGGAAAGGAGCGGGAAGACACCCTATACCCGACCCAGGATCGATCTTTCGTCCTGCCTATGACCACAATCCTTCCGACGTACATCTTCCATCTCCAAAAAAAAGTTTTGAGGAGAGGGGCATCCAGTCCTCAGTCGATGAGGCCGTACTTCTCGGCGTTGGCGTCGGCCATCGCCTGAAGCTGGGCGACCACCTCGGCGCCTCCCTCGGCCCTGAAGAGGTGTTTGAACCTCCCCTGGGTCTTGAGGTACTCCTCGACGGGCTTCTTCCTCCGGATCTTCTTTACGTCTGTTAGGACCCCGTCGACGTACTCGCATAAAGGCAAGAGGCAGGTCTCGACGACGAGCCTCGCTTGCTCAATGGTATCTCCAGCCTCGAAGCTCCACCCTGTGATACAGGGGGCGTTGATCTGGATATATGCGGGCCCGTCGGCCTCAAGAGACCTCTTCACCTTCCGCCGAAGGTCAACGGGGTAGGCGATGGACGCCGTGGCCACATAAGGAACTCCATGGGCGACGGCTATGGCCGCCATATCCTTTTTGGGCCGGGGGTTTCCAAGGCTGAGCTTTCCCGTCGGCGTCGTCGTCGTCTTGGCGCAGAAGGGGGTCGATCCGCTCCTCTGGACTCCGGTGTTCATGTAGGCCTCATTGTCGTAGCAGACATAGGTGATCCGATGACCCCGGTCGAACATCCCGGAGATGGCCCCAATCCCTATATCGAAGGTGGATCCGTCGCCTCCGATGACCAGGACGTTCGTATCGGTCTTTCCAAACCTCTTGAGGGCGACCTCAACTCCCGAGGCTACAGCCGCGGGGTTCTCGAAGAGGGAGTGAACCCAGGGCACCCTCCAGGAGCTCTCCGGGAAGGGGGTCGATGTGACCTCGAGGCATCCCGTGGGCGAGGCGACTATGGTGTTGGGCCCCGCGGCGTCCAGGACGAGCTTTATAGCCGTGGGCATTCCACATCCTGCACAGGCCCTGTGGCCGGGTGCAAACAAACTCTCTTGCATGATAATCCTCCTAGAGACACTCTGGCTTCACGTCGAAGATCTCAAACTCCGACTCTATCCCTGCATCCAACACCCTCGACGCCCGCTCGACCATCGCTCTTACGTGCTTGATCCCGATGTCCCGCCCTCCGAGCCCCACCGCAAACCCGATGATGGGGGTCCTGATGGAGCTGTTGTAGAACGCCCCCTTCAGGTCGGTGAGAAGGGCGCCCTCATACCCCATGGAGATGTCCTTCTCTATCGACGCAATGACGCTTGCATCCTTGAGCGCCCTCTTCAGCTCGTCCCCTGGGAACGGCCGATAGCTTCTGATCTTGACCAGACCCACCTTCACCCCTTCGGACCGAAGGTCATCGATCGCCTCCTTGACCGTTCCGACGATCGAGCCCATGGTGACCAGAGCTATCTCGGCGTCGTCCATGGCGTAGGTGTCGATGAGGCCGCCGTAACCCCTGCCGAAGACCTCCTCGAACTCCCGGGTGACCTCTGCGATCTTCTCTCTCGACCTCTCCATCGCCTGGTACTGGAGGTACTTAAACTCGGTGAACCAGCTGGGGTCGGCGAAGGCCCCAAAGGTCTTGGGGTTCTCCGGGTCCAGGATATGCTCCGGCCGATAAGGTGGCAGAAACTCTCGGACCATCTCCTCGTCCAGAAAGTCCACCGGCTCGTAGACGTGGGTTAAGATGAAACCGTCCATGCAGACCATGGAAGGCGTAAGTATCTGTGGGTCCTCGGAGATCTTATAGAGCATGGGCGTGAGGTCGATCGCCTCCTGGACGTTCTCGGCGTAGATCTGGATCCAGCCCGAGTCCCTGACGCCCAGAGAGTCCTGCTGATCGTTCCAGATGGAAAGGGGGGCGCTGAGGGATCTATTGACCGTCGTCATGACGATGGGCAGGCGCATCCCCGAGACGTTGTAGAGGACCTCGAACATCAGGGCGAGGCCCTGAGAAGTCGTCGAGGTGTAGGTCCTCGCCCCCGCAACGCTCGCCCCGATGAGAGACGAGAGGGAGGAGAACTCCGACTCGACGTTGATGTACTCGCAGTCGAGCTTTCCGTCGGCGACGAACTCCGATAGGTGCTCCACGATGTGGGTCTGAGGCGTGATCGGATATACCGATACTACGTCGGGCGAGCAACACCGGACGGCGTCGGCTATCGCATAAGATCCTTCCACCACTCTCCTCATCTACTTCTCCTCCAGAACCATGGTGATCGCTCCCCGCGGGCACTCGTGGGCGCAGACGCTGCACCCCTTGCAAAAGTCCAGATCTGGGACAAAGTTGCCCTCGATCTGGTGGATGCAGCTCTCGGGACAGTAGATCTCGCAGAGGCTGCACTTGATGCACTTGTCGTGATCGAAGACGGGCACAAAAGTTCTCCAGGCACCGGTCTTGGTGATCTCGGTGCTCCCCGGCTCCACCACCATCTTAACTTCGCATTTGCTCATCGAGAAACCCCCTTGTAAGCGGTCTTTATGGCGTCGAGGTTCTTCTCCCCGAGGGCTCCACTGAACCTGCCCAAGATGGCCTTGTTTATGCTCTCGAGGCTCACCTCACCGGTGGCGCCACAGAAGGCGCCAAGCATGGTGGTGTTGACGATGGGCCTTCCCAGCTTCTCGAGGGCGATCCTGGTGGCGTCGATGGTGACGATCTCCGCCTTCGTCTTCAGCAACAGGTCTTTGGCGCTCTTGTCGGTGTTGATTATTATCTTCCCCTCGGGCTTAAGGCCGCTCGCCAAGTCGACGACGTCGAGCAAGGTAACGTCCTGAACTATGACGTAATCAGGCTCGTAGATCTGGCTCCTGATCCGGATCGGCTCATCTGCAATCCGGGCAAAAGCCATGACGGGAGCGCCTCGCCGCTCCACACCAAAGGCGGGAAAAGCCTGGGAGTACTTTTTATCTTCAAAAGCCGCAATAGCTATCAACTCAGCAGCAGTAACAGCTCCCTGGCCACCCCGGCCGTGAAATCGAATCTCCTTCAACCGGTTGACCTCCTCATCGGCGTGAGGCCGCGAAGGATAAAGCCTTTTCGGAGATCGAGGCGACGCCCTTTTAGGAATTGAACCGATGGCGGCGCGTCACCACATTTTTATATCGGACGCGCGCCTAAAGCAAAGAGTTTCCCATGAAGGATGATAAGGAAGAAGGGAAGGGAAAGGTGGAGGAGGATAACCAGGGCGAGCTCCTCTTCGCCGTCAAGGCGGCCCAGCAGAGCCTGCCCGAGGGCGTGAGCCCTCAGATGGGAGAGATCCTGGCCTTCATCGAGGGAATGGCCCCCTTCCTGAAGAAGGAGACCCTCATCCAGATCAAATGTTCCAGCTGCGACAACTACGCACCATCCTTCTTCCCCAGCGAGGACGACTTCAGCGTCGTGGAGCCACGGGCTTTTTGCCACGCCAAAAAGCAGCCTCACCACCACCTCAACCTCTTCACCATAGCCAAGTGCCTCGAGCACTCAAAAGAGGCCCAGAAAAAACTTTTGCAGCTTGCGAATTCGGTGGTGGAAGAGGATCTCCGGCCAGCCCTCGCCGACAAGAAGCTCTACGATCGAAACGCCTTCGCCAGCTACGATGTGGACTACAGAATAATCCCGGAGAGGAGCATGGTCTGCATAGAGTTCGGCCACGACGACGACAGAGATTTCATCGAGAGCGGAATTGAGATCTGCATTCTGAGGCGGCTGGACCCGGGCTTCGGCGAAGATGCCACAAAGATCAAGGCGGTTCAAACGTACGGCCGACCCGTCATGGTGGTGATGGCCGCCCGCCAGATAAGGAGACTGATGGGGATCGATGAAATCCTCGAGGGAATAGCCGAAAAAAGGGAGATGGACATAGTCTATCTCTGATATCCGTTTTGGTTTCGATCATAAGTACTAAATAACTAATTGAAGGATGTTTATTACAATGGTAGATTGCATAGTGCCTGATACGAGCGTGGTGATCGACGGCAGAGTCTCTGCCAAGGTGGCCTCCGGCGAGTATCGTGGCAAACGAGTTGTAGTCCCCGAAGCGGTGGTGGCGGAGCTAGAAGCCCAGGCGAACCACGGCCGCGAGACGGGGATCAAGGGGCTTGAAGAGCTGAGACGCCTCTCGGAGCTGGCGAAGTCCGGCAAGATCGAACTGGAATATGTGGGCGTAAGGCCGGACCTGGACCAGATAAAGCTCGCAGGAGGTGGAGAGATCGACGCCATGATCAGGGATGTGGCCTTGGACATCGGGGCCTTCTTCCTCACCAGCGACTCGATACAGTCCAGGGTGGCCGAGGCAATGGGGATCGAGGTGGAGTACGTCCGTCCCCAGAGGGAGGAGATCAAACCCATCAGCCTTGAGAAGTACTTCACTCCAGACACCCTATCGGTCCACCTCAAAGATGGGACGGTCCCCATGGCCAAGAGGGGGAAGGTCGGGGAGTTCAGCCTGGTTAAGATCGGAAATCGGAGCCAGAGCGAGAGAGACCTCCGGGATATGGTGAGGGAGATCTTTGAGAGGGTCAAGTCCGACCCCAACGCTCACATCGAGATGGAGAAGATCGGGGCGGCCGTCGTCCAGCTCGGTCCCATGAGGATCGCCATCGCCCGCCCCCCCTTCGCGGACGGCCTCGAGATAACGGCGGTGAGGCCCGTGGCCCGAGTCGACCTCGAGGACTACCGACACAGTGACGAGCTGAAGGCGAGGCTGAAAGAGGCCCATCGGGGGATAATGATCGCAGGCCCACCGGGGTCGGGCAAGTCCACCTTCGCCGCAGGGGTCGCAAAATACCTCCAGAAGTGCGACTACGTCGTCAAGACCCTGGAGGCTCCAAGGGATCTCCAGGTCCCTCCGGAGATCACCCAGTACGGCCCTCTGGAGGGGAGCATGGAGGCATCGGCGGACATCCTTCTCCTGGTGAGGCCCGACTACACCATCTACGACGAGGTGAGGAAGACCAAAGACTTCCAGGTCTTCGCGGACCTGAGAATGGCTGGGGTCGGGATGATCGGAGTGGTCCACGCCAATAAGCCCATCGACGCCCTCCAGAGGCTCATCGGACGGGTGGACCTGGGGATGATACCCCAGGTGATCGACACCATCGTCTTCATCGAGAAGGGGGAGGTGACCAAAGTCATGGACGTGGAGTTCATGGTCAAGGTTCCATCGGGCATGACCGAGGCAGACCTCTCCCGGCCCGTCATCGTCGTCAAGGACTTCGAGACGGGAAGGGCCGAGTACGAGCTCTACACCTACGGGGAGGAGATCGTGATCATGCCTATATCGAAGGAGGGGATGAAGCCCGCATCCTGGAACCTCGCCTCCCGCCAGGTCCAAGAGGAGATGTCAAGCCACCTGAAGGGCCCCTTCGAGGTGGAGATGATCAGCGACTCCTCAGCGGTGGTGAGGGTTCTGGAGAAAGAGGCGGCGAAGGTAATAGGCAAGTCGGGAAAGAGGATCGAGCAGATAGAGAAGAACCTCGGGATCCATATAGACATCCAAACCTTCGACGACCAGGAGGAGCCCCTCAGCCCTCATATCGAGGACACCGGCCGCCACCTGGCAATCTGGGTCGGCGGAAGTCCTGGGGAGAGGGTCGAGATCTACGTCGGAAAGGAGCCGGTATTCACGGCCACCGTCGGCCGGAGGGGCGACATCAGGATGGTGAAGTCCTCAGACCTCGCAAAGCAGATCATGCTGAGGCTGAAGCATGGCGAGAAGCTGGAGGCCCGGAAGATCCGGGACTGAAGAGCTCTTCATCCTCCACTTTTTTTCTCATCACCCATTTTTTCAGATCCTCATCATATCATATTCTGAATCCTCATCATATCATGAGGGGGTACATCACCAGGGCAGTGCCGGCGAGGTCGATGAGAAAATTGGGGAGAACGTGCTTTTCGGTGTAGCCGAACCAGTCAACTCCGACGTAGGTGGAGCTGGCGTCCAGCATGTGAGCATACAGGATCAGAAGGTTGAGCCGATCGGACAGGAACGAGAACTTCAGCCGGGATGCGGCCGCCCACGCCGCCAGGGCCACCGCCGACCCCAGGGAAAATATCGCCAGAGGCACCAAGAGGGACTCCGTTCCTTTCGAGAAGAGGAACAGGAAGTTGACTCCGGTCCAGAGCAGGCCGATGACGACATAGCCTGAGAGATACCGATCCTTCAGAACCCACCGAAAGAAGAAGAGGCTCGCCAGGGTTACCGCGGCCACCAGAAAGTAGATGATGGGCGTAATCAGCAGGTACTTCTCTGGGGCCGCCACCAGATTTGCGTCCTCGACGACCCGGAGGCTCGAGCCCGCCAGGATGTAAGGGACGGTGCAGAAGATGAACTTCTCGTCGAGGATGATGTCGAGCCGTCGAAAGAGCCTGACGATCAGCAGGAGCATACATCCCAGGATCAGGGCCCAGGTGACGGTGTTCACCGGGTTGTAGCCTGTGTCGCTGATGATGGGTTCTATGTAGTATTCGTATATCCAGGGGTGCAAAGGGGCCCAGCTCCTCTAGATGATCTTCTCGATTGCGTAATTTGATCAATGTGGTGGCGACATGATATATTTAAGGATCGTTCTTCTATGGGCCGAAGAGCTGGGGATCGAAAGAGGAGGTGATGAGGGTGCTGTAATAACTGGGAGAAGGAGAGAAGAAAATACTGCGTCTCCCGCCAGCACTTATCCGTCCTCAACTTCGCGAAAGGCGCGGAAGATTTATATAGTGATGGTGGTGAAGGGAACTCGTCCGTTTTCTGATTTTAATTCGAGGTATTTAGATGGTCGAGGTGTTCAAAGGCACAACTACGGTGGGAATCGTCTGCAAAGATGGTGTAGTGCTCGCATCAGAGAGCCGGGCCACCATGGGCAACTTCATCGCCAGCACCACTGCACAGAAGATATATCAGATCGCCGATCGCGTCGGCTTGACCACCGCGGGGGTGGTGGGCGACGCTCAGTCCATCGTCAGGATGATCCAGGTGGAGTCGAGGCTCTACAATATGCAGAGGGGCGAACCGATGACGGTCAAAGGGACAACCTCTCTTCTCTCCAACGTCCTCGCCTCTAGGCGATACTTCCCCTTCATGGTGCAGCTCTTGTTGGGCGGCGTAGATAAGAAGGGACCACAGCTCTTCTCCCTAGACGCCCTGGGAGGGCAGATCGAGGAGCAGAAGATCGTGGCCACGGGATCTGGTTCTCCCACCGCCTACGGAGTCTTGGAGGCGCTCTACGACCCCGAGATGGGAATCGAGGAGGGTGGGAAGCTCGCCGTAAGGGCCATACACAACGCCATGAAGAGGGATTCGGCTTCTGGCGACATCATACAGTTGGTCAAGATCACCGGCGACAAGTATGAGGTGGTAGATGAATCTGTCGTGGAGAAGATCCGGCAAAACCTCTGAGTATTAAACTTTTTTTGGATGTGTTTCATTGTCTGTTGAGGAAGTGCTCCTTGAGCTTAAGCGGAGAGTGCAGAGCAAACTGCCTCCGAACATAAACGTCACCGGCATCGAATTCGAGGGCCCTGAGCTGGTAATATACACTGACGACCCGAGAAGGCTGGCAGACGATGGAGAGATCATCCGCTCCCTTGCAAAAGATTTGAGAAAGAGAGTGGTGGTCAGGCCCGACCTGAAGGTCCTGGCCGACCCCGAGGGCGCGGTGAAGAAAATTCAATCGGTAGTTCCCCCTGAGGCGGGGCTCACCGACTATTATTTCGACGGCGAGACGGGGGAGGTGGTGATAGAAGCCGAGAAGCCAGGGCTCGTGATCGGGCGGCACGGAGCTACTCTTCGAGAGATCACAAAGCTGATCGGCTGGACCCCGAAGGTGGTGAGGACGCCGCCCGTCCGATCCAGCACCATCGCCAACACCAAAGAGTATCTCCGGAGCGTCCAGTCGGAACGGAAGGAGATACTCAAGACGATCGGAAGGAGGATCCATCGGGATGTAGCCTCGAAAGACCAGTGGGTCAGGATAACCACCCTCGGCGGGTGCCGGGAGGTGGGAAGAAGCTGCATGCTCCTCTCGACCCCGGAGTCGAAGATCATCGTTGATTGCGGCGTAAATGTCGGGTCTGACGACAGCGCTACTCCCTACCTGTACGTCCCAGAGGCGTACCCCCTAAACCAGATCGACGCCGTGGTCCTCACCCACGCCCATCTCGACCATGCTGGCCTCGTTCCTATGCTCTATAAGTACGGTTACGAGGGTCCGATATACTGCACCCAGCCCACAAGAGACCTCTTCGTCCTCCTCCAGCTCGACTACATCGATATAGCGGGGAGGGAGGGGAAGAGGATACCTTACGAGTCGGCGATGATCAGGGAGGCTCTGAAGCACACCATTACCCTCAACTACGGTGACGTGACCGACATCGCCCCCGATACGAAGCTCACCATGCACAACGCAGGCCACATCCTGGGGTCTGCGATCTGTCACTTCCACGTGGGAGATGGCCTCTACAACGTCGCCTTCACTGGGGACTTCAAGTTCGAGAAGACGAGGCTCTTTGATCCCGCCGTCCACTCCTTCCCCAGGCTTGAGACCCTGGTGATGGAGGCGACCTACGGCGGATCAAGCAGCACCCAGCCCTCTCGGAAAGAGGCCGAAGGGAGGTTATTGAAGGTGGTCCGGGAGACGATAAGGCGGGGCGGAAAAGTGGTCATCCCGGCCTTCGCAGTGGGAAGAAGCCAGGAGGTGATGATCGCCCTCGAGGAGGCGATCAGGAAGAAGTATCTCGACGAGATCAACGTCTACCTCGACGGCATGATCTACGAGGCCACTGCCATCCACACCACATACCCCGAGTACCTGAACAACGAGCTTCGTGACCTCATCTTCCATAAGGGGATCAACCCCTTCCTCTCTGAATGTTTCGTCCAGGTGGAGACCGCCAATCAGCGGACGAACGTCATGGAAGGCGACCCATGCGTCATCCTGGCGACGAGCGGGATGATGAACGGTGGCCCCATCCTCGAATATCTTAAGGGCCTGGGGCCCGACGAGAGGAACACCCTGGTGATCGTGGGATACCAGGCTGAGGGGACCCTAGGCCGCCGGATTCAGAAGGGATGGAACGAGGTCCCCCTCTCCTCCGAGGGGAGGACCCAGACGGTCAAGATCAACCTGGAGGTGGTGACCGTCGACGGCTTCTCAGGCCACTCCGACCGAAACCAGCTGATGGACTATGTGAGGCGGGTCTACCCCAAACCCTCGAGGGTGATCACAAACCACGGTGACGAGAGCAACTGTCTCGACCTCGCCAGCTCCATATACAAGAAGCACAGAATACCGACGATGGCGCCCATGAACCTGGAGACGATAAGGCTCATCTGATCCTGGAAATGGATTGGCCAAAAAAGATGTTTGGATAGGGGAAGATGTCAAGACAAAAGGCTGCGGCCCGATCCCCGCAGCCTTCGGCCCTTCCTGGCATCTGTCGGGAGGGTGAAGATGACACCTACTCGCCATCACCTCCTGGAATCGACCATAACGCGTCTCGATGGCGGCGATGGATTCTTCAAAAGATTTATCAAATTTGAGCGCCAATTGGCGGGCGAGGTTTTGTGCGATGGGAAAGAGAACTCGGATAATCAACGATCCCTCCGATCTTGTTCCTCTGCTCCTGGCTTTCGGTTCAGAAGTTCATAAGCAGGTATTTGAAGAGCTCTGCTGTGATTGGCGTACAGAAGCGGAGCTTTCAGAGATTATCGGCGACCCGAGAGGGGTTCATAGGAGCCTCGATCTTCTGAAGAAGAGCGGATTGGCGGAGACCAAGTGGAAGACGCCAAAACCCGGTGAAACCCCGGAGAAGGAGTATCACTCCAGCTACTCACGGATTCAGGCGAACTTCGTCTGTTCCCTGGAGGATCTGAGCGAGCTGATATACCTCACCTCGATGTCAGAAGATGAGCTCCGGGAGATCACCGAGAAGATCGAGGAGGTCGTCGCCAAGGGCAACACCTCGCTCAATAACCTCTCCCGAGAGCTGAATCTCAGCCAGGCCTTCATAAGAGGCGCTGCGAAACGAGCGGAGAGGCTCACCGTTAGGGGTCAGCGGATCGAGCTCTCCAGAGAAGAGGTTTAGAAGATGGTCGACGTTTTACAGAGCAAGAGGGACAGCTCCAGGTTCCAGATCCTGGTGGAGATCGCCGCAAACCAGCCTAACGTCCGGCAGAAGGAGGTGGCCGACAGGCTCGGCGTCACGCCCCAGGCCATCTCCGAGTACATCAAGGACCTGGTGGCCGACGGGCTCGTGATATCCGACGGCAGGATGAGATATCGGATCACAAAAGAGGGGGTGGAGTGGCTCCTCGAGAGCGCCGCCGAGCTGAAGAGGTACGCCAGGTTCGTAATGGAGGAGATCATAAGCCACGTCTCCGTCTGGGGAGCCATCGCCGACGAGGACCTCGAGGAGGGGGAGACGGTATCTCTGGAGATGAGGGACGGGCTCCTCTACGCTGGCCGGAGGGAGGGGGAGAGCGCAACTGGAGTCACCATCGCCGAAGCCCGGGCCGGAGAGGACGTGGGGATCTCAAACCTCAAGGGGCTGATCAGCCTTACCGAGGGGAAGATCACCGTCTGCAAGGTTCCCAGGGTCCAGATGGGCGGGTCTCGGAATGTGAACCTCGCGGCCCTCACCAACCTAATCTCCAATGGGAAGATGGTGGGTGCCCTGGGGATAGAGTCTCTTGTAGCCCTGAGAAAAGTCGGCCGGGAGCCGGACGTCTTCTTCGGGGCGAAGGAGTCGGCGGTGGAGTCGGCCTTTCACGGCGTATCCTCGGTGATCATCTGCGTCGACGAGCAGGTTCCAAACCTCATGGGAAGGCTTGAAGCCGAGGGGCTGAAGTACGAGCTCGTCGACTTAACGGCGTCCTGATCGAGCCTCGATGTCGATCGCGGTTCTGGCCAGGGCTGAGAAGGGCAGGGTTCTCATTCTCCCTCTTCGGGGTGCTGAGACCCTATTCGAGGGGTATCTCCGCCTCCAGGAGACGCCAAAAGGGCCGAGGCCCAAGAAGTTTCTGGTCAATAAAGATGGGGACGAGAGGTACCTCCAGCCCGAGGACCTGGTCAGACTCCTCCGGAAGGCCAGCGCCATCTACATCGCGCGGGGAGACCCCGCTGTTGAGGACCAGTTCATCACATTTCTCGAAGGATACCAGCTCCCTCACCGGAAGGTCTCGATCTGTCAGCAGTGCCTCTCGGAGAAGAGAAGGTTCACCCCCCTGGACGGAAGGGCGATCAGGTTTAAGGGCGGCTTGATCTGCGAGCGTTGCGCCGCCGAGGAGCTCCGGAGAGAGGCCGACTTCAGGCACCTGGGCCGGGCGGCGAAGCTCCACATGGCTAGGCTCCTTCTCAAGAGAAGAGACCTCGACGACGTCCTCTCCCTCCTCAGCCTTGAGAGGCTCGACTCGGACATGACCAAATTCGACGAGATACCAGCGATGAAGGAGGAGGACCCGATGCTCGTCGAGGCCCTCGACCTCCCTCCCGAGTTCAAGAGTTTTCTAATGAAGAGGACTGAGACGCTCCTTCCGGTCCAGGCCAAAGCGGTTCGTGGGGGGCTCTTGAAGGGGAATAACCTCCTGGTCGTCTCGGCCACCGCCACCGGCAAAAGCCTCGTGGGGGAGATGGCGGGGATCAAGAACTTCCTGGACGGGAGGGGAAAGCTCCTCTTTCTCGTCCCTCTGGTGGCCTTGGCGAACCAGAAGTACGATCAGCTCTCCCTCTATCGGGATCTGGGGGCCAGAACGTCGATAAGGGTGGGGGTTTCAAGGATCAAGCTCGGCAAGGGAAAGAGGATGAGCACGGATCTGAACTCGGAGATCATCGTCGGGACCTACGAGGGGGCGGACCAGGTTCTCCGGACAGGAAGGAACCTGGGCAGGGTCGGGACGGTGGTGATCGACGAGGTCCACATGCTCGAGGAGGCAGAACGGGGCCATCGCCTCTCGGGTCTGATCGCAAGGCTCCGGTTCTCCTTTCCTCAGGCCCAGTTCATCTACCTCTCGGCGACCGTGGGAAACCCCGACGCTCTCGCAAAGGAGCTCGGCTCCGACCTCATCGACTACGCAGTGAGGCCCGTTGCCATCGAGCGGCACCTGATCTTCGCAGAATTTCAGGAGAAGAGGGGACTTTTGAGGAGGCTCGTCCGGGAGGCGGCCTCCAGGACCTCCTCTACGGGTTACAAAGGCCAGACGATAATCTTCACCAACTCGCGGAAGAACTGCAACAGCCTAGCCATGGCCATACCAAACTCCGCCGCCTACCACGCCGGGATGCAGTACGATCAGAGAAGGAAGGTGGAGGCTCTCTTCACCGAGGGGAAGATCGACGCCGTAGTGACGACGGCCGCCCTCGCCGCAGGCGTCGACTTTCCCGCCTCCCAGGTGATCTTCGACTCCCTCGCCATGGGGATCGAGTGGCTGTCCGTCCACGAGTTCAACCAGATGTTGGGAAGAGCCGGGAGGCCCGGATACCACGACCGGGGGATCGTCTACCTCCTTCCCGAGCCCGGCAAGAAGTACCAGGGCGGGAGAAGCGAGTCCGAGGACGAGGTGGCTCTGCAGCTGCTGCGGGGGCAGATGGAGGACGTCCTCCCCGAGTACGAGGAGGAAGAGCAGCAGGAGGAGGTCTTGGCCAACGCCGTGGTGGCTAGGTCGAAGGAGGAGCTGGTCCGGCTCCACAGGCTGACCATCGGCCTCGACGATATGAACTTCAGCCTCAGGCTCCTCGCAGACGCGGGTCTCGTGAAGGGCATCGATCCCACCCCCATCGGACGGGCTGCTGCAGCCCACTTCCTCACCCCGGAGCAGGTAAAGGTGATCCGAGAGGGGCTCGCTGAGGAGAAGCCGCCTCTAGAGGTGGCCGTCGACCTGGAGAGCTTTGAGGACCTCTACCTCAAGGCGGCAGACCGGATCTCGGCGAAGCTTCGGATGCAGGTCTCATCGAGGGCCCTCCACGGCTCGGTGATGGACCTCCTCAGCGGCGAAGACCTCACCAAGCTCGACCCGAAGGTGCGTGAGGAACTTTTGAACTTCGCCAAGGAGTTCACAAGATGCAGCTGCCAAGAAGCCCCTTACTGCGGCTGCCCCGAGCGGAAGGTCTCCCTCAAGATCCTGGAGCTCCGGTCCGAGGGGGCAAGCCCGAACCGGATCATCCAGGAGTTCAACGACTCTTACGGGATATACGCCTACACCGGCGATCTGATCAACTACCTGGATACGATCGTCCGCCACCTGGAGGCGATCGAGGATATCGCCCGGGTCCTCGGCAAAAGGGAGAGGGCTAAGGAGGCGAAGAGGCTCCGGGAGAGGATCGAGGGTTGAAGTCTCGATCTCAGATCCGACCCCCTGTTCTGAAGGCTTCTTTGATAAGATCCTCTCTGAAGAACTCTCCCGCATCCCCGCCCACGGCGTAATTGTAGACCGCCGCCGAGTATATCCCGCCCAGGGTCGAGCTGATGAGCCCGATGCCCAGAAGGAGCAGGACGAGGAGGATGGCGATGGCGATGGCGGCTAAGGGAGACGTATCAGCGACGAAGACGATGGCAGCGATCCCCAGGATCACGGCAGCGATCGCAAAAAGGCCGAAGACGAGACCGATGCTGATACCACCAACCACCTGCTCGCCCCAGGTCTTTTTCAGAAGGCTGGAGCTCCGCCTGATCGCCTCCCCGGGCCCCACGTCTTCGGTCACCAGGACCGGGACCGCCAGAAAGGTCGCCAGGTTCCAGGCCATCCCCACGATGGACGAGGCGAGGGCCCCGATCAGGGCCAGGGGGTTTCCCCTCCCCTCAGACTCCCCAGCCTGGGAGAATAGCTTCAGGATCATCCCCACGGTGGCGGCGATGGCGGCGTAGCCCAAGATAGAACGGAGGTGGCTCTTCGCGATCCCAAAGCCGTCCCCCAGAGTCGGATCGCCGCCCCGGAGCCTTATCAGGGCCGCGCCCACTAGGGCCGAGTTGGCGAAGATCACGACGGAGTACTGGACGAAGTAGAAGGCGAAGACCACCACAATTTCGGCAACGCCGGGGTCCTCTGCCGCATCAATGAAAAACCCCGTCGAGTTGAGGGGAAGAAAGAAGGCGATAGAGACGATCAGAAGGGCGATTGCCGAGATGATCGGATAGATCAAAAGCTCCCTGTCGGAGCGCAAGACCATGGCGCTGGCCTTCACCAGCGCCCAGCTATTTCCCACCCGTTCGAACATGTTTATCTCCCAAAAGTTATTTTATTGGTACCATCAAATATCGTCAGTGTTTATAAAATCTGCGCTGGAGGTTCGAGCCATCGGCGAAGAGGGTCTCCTAATATCCGGTCAGGTTGTAATCGATCACCACCCCTATCCCCTCCACCTCGTAGCCGAGAACCTCCACCTTCATGGAATCCTCGGTTTTGGAGAAGGAGTACTCGAGCCCCTCCGAACAGCTGACGGCCAGCATCGCTGCATCTTTTGGGAGATAGAAGGCCAGATGACACTCGTTCCAGCCGAGATCGGCCTCAAACTCAAGCCTCGTCTCATCACCCAAAGTCGAGGTCAATCCGCTGCTTTTGGCGTAAAGCTCCCTCGTATCCTCGTCGTAAAAGAGCTCGGCGCCCTCGAGGAAGGCGAGACCTTCCGGCTCAGCCTCGAGATATCCGATGATGAGAGCCCTTCCCTCCGCCTCCACGTAGACGTCCAGGACGATGCTTCCGGCGGCCGCTCCTGCTCCGCCTTCGCCATCTGCGCCGACGAGATCGTCGGCCAGCACCGAGGACGGGGGGAGGGGCGAAAAGGCTACGGCGGCCAGGAGGAGATAGACCATGACCGCCGACGGCGATCCCCAACGGAGAGGCCGAGATCTCTGATCTCCTTCGATCAGGCCCATGGTCCCTCAGGTCCCAGAAGCTATCGTCTGGAGCGTCTCTCGGGGCCACCACCTCGGATCGGCCCAGGAGCCTCCTTCGGGCAAACCAGCCCAGGGACCACCGCGCCTCAGGTCCCAGGAGATTATAAAATGGCGATCAGGCTCCAATGGGCATCCGAGACATCCCGGGCTGGTCAGGATCATCTCCAGGAATGGGTCCCGAATCTCTGGGCCGCTCCATGCAAAAAATGATGGCACGCCTCCCTGGGGACGAATATATCCGGCCTCCAATCCTTCCAGATCGCCTATCCAGGCCGGGCAGGACTCCATCCTGCACCCTCTGCCGACCGACGAATCCAGGATAACCAGGTAGCTTCCGGCACGGGGGCCGCCGAGTATCAGGAGGGTCCCTACCCCAATGGAGGAGCCGTCCTCCCGGTGGCGGGTCTCGATGCTGACGGTGCCGGCGATCTCGTGGTCGGGCCCGGGAGCCGTTGGAATAGCGCCCCAGACCGGCTCCATCAAATCCGCCACCAGAGTCGATTTTCTCCCCTCCGATGTTAGGTTGAGGTTTTCGAGGAGATAGTGGGCATGATCGAGGCGGATGTTCCCTCTATAGCTGTAGGCCCCATCGTCGCCCTCGATCTCGGCCTTGATCTCCCCGAGGGTCCTGTTTTCCCCCAGAAGCCGGCGAACCTCTGATGGGTCGATCCCCCTCGCCCTCTCCACCTGGAGCCTCACGGACAGGGTCTCGTTCTCGGGGCCAAAGGCAATCCCCCTCTCCGAGCGGACGATGGATATCAGAACTGGAGGTCTTTCCCCGGGATGGCCCATGTGGGCGATTTGACAGAAGACAAAGCAGGGATCCTTTGCCATAATCTCATCTCCTCCGCCTCCGCACCCCCCCAAAGGAAAGGCGAGGCCCTCCCCAACAAGGCTCATCAACAGCAACGCGCCCAACCCCGGGCCCAAGACCCCTCTGAAGACAGATCTCATGCTAATACACATCCTCCCCCCTCTCGCAAATCGTCCAATCCCGATCGTCTTCCCCTCTGAGCCGCTGGGACAGTTCAATGACGTTCGTTCTTCCCCATTCTTTCTTGGTTACGATATTTCTCCTCTCCAGAGAGATTATTATCCCGGTTAGGGAGGATTTGGGTATCCCCGTCTCGTACCTGATATCTGCCTGGGTCATCTTACCGTCGTGCTTTATCAGAGACTTCAGGACCGACCTCTCCCTCTCGGTGAGGGTATCCATCACCGCCACCATCCCCGCCGAGATCGACGAATCGGCCTTCTCGTCCTCCGATGAAGGAGGACGAGAGGCGTCTGGGATCGAAACGGCCTCGGCCCCATGGCTCTCCTCAGCCTCTGGGACTTCAAGAAGGGCCTCGTCCGCCTCGAAGCCATCAGAAGTTTTTGAAGCTCCTTGCAAGGGAGAGCTGCCCATCTTTCTCAACTTGGCGGCCGCAACGATGGCGATCAGGGCGACGATGGCTCCGACCAGGATGATGGGGGCTGAAGAGCTCTCTTCTGGCGGAAGGCCGCTGGCTGCCCCCTCCACATGGCCGCCGGTGAGGGGCTGGCGGTACCGGACGGCGGCAGTGGGGCCCGTTACGTCGTAGCCGTGAAACTCCACCATAAAGGAGTCGCTGGAGGAGGATACGAGGTAATCAAGCCCCACGGTTCCGGTGATGTTGCTGAGCTGAACATTTTCTGACAGATAAAAGGTGACATGATACTCGCCGTAGATCCCCTCCGCAGGCAGCCTGATCTCCCATTCGTCCCCACTCTTCCATGTAAGAGCGTTGGTCACCGCGTAAAGCTGGCTGGCATCCTCGTCGTACTGGTATTCTGAGGCGTTCAGAAAGGGGAGACCTTCTATGCCGTTGGCATATCCCGTCACCAGAGCCTTGCCGGCATCGTCGGCGTAGATGTCGAGGACGAGGCTCCGGGAATCGGAGCTCTCTTCCTCCTGAGCCCAAGAGCCCGAGCTGATGATGATAACGATTACAGTGAGGGTCAACGCCAATCGGCTCAGTCTTTCGATATCCTTCATCGAGATCCTTTTGCAAAGCTCATTTTTGAGTCGGTGGTTGGAGGTCGAATATATTTAAGATTTGGCGACGTGCTTACTACGAGACGTATAATTCATAAATGATAAAGTTCGAACAAGGATGTTCTATATGAGCTGGAAGTCTTCAAGTCGCGGGATCGCCTCGGCCACAGCCCTCCCGTCTCAAGCACTGCTGGTCCTCCTTTTATCATCCTCCATCCTGGGGGCCGGCGAGCTAGTGGCAAACAGGTATGGCGAGATCGATGAAACGCCGTTGTTAACGGCACAGGAGGAGGTTTTAGATCTCAATCTCAGCTCTGGATGGGTGAATGCCAACGAGGGGGAGACCACAGGATCGATGGAACCTGAAGATGTATCGGCTTATTCCGATGAATCTATCCTGAGCGATGAGGATGCGGCCGAGACCCTTGATCCGGAGACGGCCTTCTATGCGGAGGCTGAGGAGGTCGAAGAAGAGGAGGAGGAGGAGGCCGAGCTGACGATGGCCGAGGCGGTGGTCTACGTCTTCAACAACGACGACGACACCCTAAGCATATCCCTCTTCATAGACTCGGAACTCTTGGGTACCGAGGACGTCTCCAAGGACAAAGAGAAGAAGTTCGGAAACTACCCTCTCGTGACCGGATCCCACAGCTTCAAGATCACCTGGTGGGATGACGACACCAAGAAGACTCACCAGGAGGAGCTGGTCGCAACGGTGGAGGGTGTGACTGCGGTCACCCTCTACACCACCCTGAACAAGGGGCCTGAGAAGTTCGAGATGAATGTTATGTTGAGAAACGAGAACTCCAAAGACCTCGAAGCCTACCTCTACATCGACGGTGAGTATGAAAAGCAGAAGACCGCCAAAAAGGAGAGCACCACCGACTTCGGCAAATTCGACATCGAGGAGGGGGTCCACGTGCTCGCAGTGAGGTGGCAGGACCCGGAGACGAAGATCGATTATGAGAAGAGAAAGACGATCAGGGTCGACGGAAAGGACGTCGTCACCTTCCACGCCCCCGCTGGGATGACCTTCCAGACCGACGAGGAGGCCGCCTCAAAGGCCGCCGCCAAAACGACCACCAGCAGCAAGACTGAGACCACCTCAACGAAGACGGCCTCGACTTCAGCCACCACAAACGATGCGGTAGAGGGGGGGGAATCACCATCAAAGACCGGGACGGGCGACTCAAACAAGCCGTCCTCAAACTCCGGCGAGGTCAAATCCGCGGCTGATAAAGGCCAAAGCGAGCCAGAAACCAATGAGAACAACGGGGACGCCGGTCCCGATGTTACGAATGTGACCCTCTACCTCACGACGATTGGAGCGATCCTGGCCATCTACATCATATTCTTCAGGCGTTGATTTGATTGAGAGCTTTCCTGGCATATATCCTCCTGGCATCGATGATCGGATCAGCAGTGGAGTGGGGAGACCGGGCTGAAGGAGATCTCCGCTGGGGAGAGACGCTTCAGATGGGCGATTACACCCTGGAGGCGGCAGACTTCACCCCCGAGGATGTGACGCCGAGGATGGTGATGCTGAAGCTTTATAAAAATGGGGAGCTCATCGCCACCCGGGCGCTGAAGTCCGGCGACAGCTTCTCCCTCGACGACGAGGTGAGGGTGGTGGCCCAGGAGGTCAGGAGGAGGGACTACCTCGTCGACGAGTCGGCCGAGCCCCGCGCCAGGGTGGTCCTTTTCGTCAGGGCGGTCCCCGAGCTTCAGATCCGCGTCGTCTCAGACGAGGACGTCTACAAGGCCGGAGATTGGGCTAAGCTCGAGATCGAGATCGAGAACGTCGGCACGGCGGACGCGGAAGAGGCGGTGATCGAGGTGACTTCGGACCCGGCGATCTTCCGCTCGAGATATTCGAGATCGATCCTCTCCCCCGGCGAGGTCTGGGACGAGGACCCGGATACGGAGGATATCGACCCCATCGCGGAGAGGTTCAAGGTGCCTTCGGTCCCCGGACCCGAAGAGGTCTCTCTTAGGGTTCATGCCCGGTACCTCGACTCCGAGGTGGGGGTTCACGAGTCCTGGGGCGGGACGAGCTTCGACATCTTCGGACCCCTCAAGCTCTACAAGCGCACAGAGGATGAGATCAGGTTCGGAAAGAGCGGCTACGTCCACCTCACCGCCAGCAACGGCGGCGATAGAGCTCTCGAGGCCGATCTCTCAGACTCGACGGGCAGAGACTTCGCGGCGGACGCCGCTCTGAGATGGAAGATGACGATCCCGCCGGGAAGCTCAGAGGCCGTCAGCTACACCATAAGCGCAAAAAAGCCCGGTGAGGGGCAGATCCTTCCGCCCGCCGAGGCGGTCTACACCATCGACGGGAGGGCATACACTGTCAAATCGACGAGCGCCATCGTCGACGTCATCGGTCCTCTGGTGGAGGTGAAAAAGTCGGTCTCATCGTCAAAGATCGAGAAGGGCGAAGAGGTTACGGTGAACCTGACGGCGAAGAACGTCGGCAACCGGAGGACGAAGGCATCGGTGAATGAGACGATTCCCTCCTGGGCCCGCCTAGTCTCCGGGGAGACGAAGTTATCCCACCTCCTCCTGCCAGGGGAGGCGGCCGGACTGGAGTACACCATATCCTGCCCTGAGGCGGGCAGCTTCGAGATCCCGCCCACCAGCGTCTGTTACAGGGACGAAGAGGGGACCGCCTGCACCCTGGAATCCTCTCGCCTCCGGATAACGGTCGAGGACGAGGAGATAGACGACTCCACGGCCGCCGAGATAGACGGGAACGGAACGGCCCTTCCATCGCAAGCCTCGGATGAAGAGAACGGCATCGAGATGAAAGGTGATCAGAGGTACGACGGCAAAGACGAGGCCAAAGGAGGTGGATCGGTGAGCGGAAGAGCCCAGGAAGAGGGGTCCGTCCTCTGGGCGATACCGGTTCTGATCCTGATCATATTCGTTGCCTTAGACCGATACCTTTAGGGCCCGGATGATGAAGAAGATCTCCGAATTCCAGGAGAACTAGGAGGGAAGAAAGGAGAGATGCTCAAAACCATTCCGATCCCATCACTGATCAGAGCAACCTTAATCCTGTTGATCCTCGTTCATCCCGCCCTAGGCCAGGCCCCGGATTTGGAGTGGGAGGTGGCCTTCGGCGGTGCTGGGGATGAGAGGGGGCTCGCCCTCCAGGAGACGAGAGACACCGGCATCGTCGTCGCGGGCTACACCTCCTCGAAGGGGGTGGGAAAAAAAGATCTCTGGCTCATCAAGACCGACTCCGAGGGGGAGATGGAGTGGGAGAGGACCCTCGGTGGTCCCGCCGACGACGAGGGATGGGCCGTCCTGGAGACGAAGGACGGCGGCTATCTGTTGACGGGGTTCACCGAGTCCGAGGGCTCTGGGGGAAAAGACCTCTGGCTCGTCAAGACCTACTCCGACGGCTACGAGAGATGGAAGAAGACCTTTGGAGCTGCCGGCGACGATTGGGGCGTCGCCGTCCTGGAGACGAAGGACGGGGGATACGCCGTGGCCGCTGTCACCACCTCCCGGGGGTCAGGCGGCTCCGACGGCTGGATTTTGAAGACCGACCCTGATGGGAACCTGGAGTGGGAAACGACGATGGGCGGATCCAAGAACGACGGCATCTCCTCGATCTTGGAGATTGAAGACGGCTACCTCGTCGTCGGCTTCACCGAATCCTACGGCGCGGGCGGAAAGGACATCTGGCTCGTGAAGATGGACCCAGAGGGCGAGAGGATCTGGGAGAAGACTTTCGGAAAAGGTGGCGATGAGAGGAGCAACTTCGTCCGGGAGATGGAGGATGGCTACGTCGTCGTAGGCGTTTCGGATTCCGGGGGCTCAGGGGGAAGGGACGTCTGGCTCATCAGGACCGACATTGAAGGGGAGACGATCTGGGAGAAGACCTTCGGCGGCTCTGGAGACGACGGCTGCTGGTCCGCCGCTGAGGGAGAAGGCGGCCTCATCTTCATTGGCTACACCGAATCTCAAGGAAGAGGGGACCAGGACCTCTGGCTGTTAAAGATCTCCCCCGATGGGGAGAAGGCGTGGGAGAAGACCTTGGGAGGATCGGGCTTCGATCTCGGAAGGGCGATCGTCTCGACGAAGGATGGCGGATGGGCGATGACGGGATGGACTGAATCGATGGGATCGGGGGGCGAGGATCTTTGGCTGGTGAAGATCGAGGGGAGATCATGACGAAAAAAGAGGTCTGGGGAGGGCCGAACCCACTGAGCAGCTGCCGAAGTCCGGCGGCCGAGGACCGAGAGATCGTTTGGTTGGAAGATGTTTATGAGCCTGCCGAGGACACCCTCCTCCTCCTCAGGGTCGCCCTGGAGGAGGTCGATACCTTCGATCGTGTCCTTGAGATGGGGTGCGGCCGCGGGATGATATCAAAACGACTGGTCCCCCTGGCCAAAAGCGTCCTCGCCACCGACATCAACCCCAGCGCAGCGAAGATCCTTAGACGAGCCGGGATCGACGCCGTTCAGGCAGACCTCTTCTGTGGAATCAGGTCCAAGTTCGATCTGGTCCTCTTCAACCCCCCCTACCTTCCCACCGGTGAGGGCGAGGTCCTGAAGGGCTGGCTCAACTTCGCCTTCGACGGCGGAAAAAATGGCAGAGATACGATAAACCGCTTCCTGGAGATGGTGGGCGACCACCTCGAGGCCGAAAGGGGACGCGCCCTCCTCCTCATATCAAGCCTCAGCGGCTCTTGGCAGGTCATAGAGAAGGCGCGAGAAGAGGGGCTGTCGGTAGAGGTGGTCGCGAGGGAGAAGCACTTCTTCGAGGAGCTCTTAGTCCTAAGGCTCACCCTCCGCCCATAGGATTTGAGGAGGAGTGGTCGCACGCTACTGATTTCTCAGATCGGAGCACGCCTTCGCGAACCTATTTAAAAATATGTAACAAATCCGGGTAGTCGCCAAAATCTAGATGAATCCAAAAAATGGGCCGAGATCTGATAAAACCGGAGAATTGATGTAAGATCATCTGGATATATAATCATAAGTTGGGGTCAAAGGTTTAAAAAGTTGTACGTTTGTGCTCCAGAACTTTTTTGCTAATATTGAGCAAAAATGTTGTGCTCCAATATACTTATATGCGAAGAACAATGACGTGTTATCACAGAGGTGCTTTGATGATGAAAATCAGAGTGGTCAGTTCAAAGAAGGAGATCGACGATCTCAATCGAAACGAACAGATGATACACTTGGCCTTCAGGGCGTCGAACACGGACATATTCAGGCTCCTACAGTCTTGTCCCAGGCTCAGGGCGATCCAGGTACCTTCGTCCTATTATAAGACCATGTCTCATGCAGGTCAGATGTTTTTGGAGATGCAGGGCGTGGAGATCATCGAGGGGGATGTCTGGGGCCACAGAAAGGATATCGACGAGTACTACACCGTCGACGACAAGGTAATGGAGAGGATAAATAACCTCCAGTCCGAGGGGATAAACGCGGACGAGATCGCGGGAAGGATCTCCAGGGAATCGAAGCTCTCCCCTGCGATGGTAAAGTACATGATAAAACTGACAACCTGAAAGAATCGAAGCTCTCCAGACCAAGACCATATGAACTTTTGAGACGATTTGCATTCGGCGGCATCTCTGGACCAGGTGCTGGATCTCGTGGAGACAACTTCCAGGTGCCGCCGTCGCTTCAACGGCTTGAAGTCTTGTTATCAAATTCAAAATAGTTCTGGTGTGATTCTATGATGAAGATCAGGATAGTGAGCTCCAAAGATGATATAAAAGATCTCACGAGAAACGATCAGACGGTCCACCTGGCTTTCAGGGCCTCCAGCACTGACATGTTCAAACTGCTTCAGTCCAGTCCAAGGCTGAGGGCCGTACAGGTTCCGCCCTCCTATTACAAGAACATGCCCAATACCGGCCGAGCTTTTCTGGAGACGCAAGGGGTGGAGATCATTGAAGGTGATGTCTGGGGATACAGAAAGGACATCGACGAGTATTACGTCATAAACGACAAGATTATAGAGAGAATAAACGATCTCCATTCTGAGGGGCAGAATGTCGAAGAGATCTCATCGAGGATCTCCTGGGAGTCTAAGCTCTCTCCGGCGATGGTCAACTACATCATCAAACGGTCAACTTGAAAGGATAATACCATAACGAGTTCCCTTCTTGTATCAGAGATGGCTGACAACCAGAATAAGCCTCTATTTTCCTTTCTTTCATTTTTCGTGCAGATCCGACCACCCGATTTCTTTGCCAACATCCGCGCCGAGATCGTCGCAGGAATTTTCCAGCATCGCAACCATCCTGTCCAAGACCTCCGCCACCCCATCACCGCTCAGTGTGGACATGGTCATGTCTGCATCCTCGTAGGCGACGAGGTCTCTCTTATTCGCCACCACAAGCACCGGGAGGCGGAGCCAGCCCTTCACGTCGGTCAGAAGTCTCAGCTGGTCGGCCATGGAGAAGCCGCAGTACTCGCTCGGGTCCAGGATGTAGAGGACGGCTCCCCGAAGGTGCCTGAGGGCGGCTATCGCCTGAAGCTCGATCTCGTTTCTCTGGGATAAAGGCCGATCCAATAGTCCCGGGGTGTCCACCACCTGGTACCTCTGATGATCGCGGACGAAGTGGCCCACCCCCACCCCCTTCGTGGTAAAGGGGTAGCTAGCGATCTCGGGCCTCGCCCCGGTGACGGAGATCATGAAGCTCGACTTGCCTACGTTAGGATATCCTGCGACGATGATGGTGGGGACGTCGGGATCGACGGTGGGCATGCCCCTCAATTTCTGGCGGGCGTCGTTCAAGAAGAGAAGGTCCGGCTCAATCGACTTCATCACCGAGGCCATCCTCCCAAAGGCGCCCCGTCTCAGGGATCGTTTATCTCCGGACCCCTTCATCTTCGTCAGATGATCTTTGGTTATGGCCCGGATCTGGGAGGCTGCCCAGGAGACCCTCGATAGATGGATCCTCATCTCGTCCACCCCCACCGCAGCGTCGGCCAGATCGTAATAGAAGGGGGGGATGTTCATGAATGATGGGTACTTTCGGACCAGGTTTGTCAGGTTGTCTGAGAGGATGTTTCCGGCGGTCATCAGCATTGACTCGTCCTTCTTCTGACCTGTTGACGCCCTCGTCGACCTTCTGAAGGCCCGGTCCAACAGCTCCTGGGAGGTGGGGACGGTTGGAAGCCTTTCGAACATAACCACTATGGACGTCCCTTCGAGGAGATAAACTTTGAGTCCGGGGCAAAAACTCATCAAATAAAATGTTTGCGGAACCTTTATATAGGATTGCCCCGAACAAGTTGGGGTGAGGTGACCTATTGAAGAGGTTGGGTACCACCCAGCATTTAGTTCAGAAGAAGTTGATTGTGCGCACAGAGCCCATAAATGGCGGAAAAAATGCAGAGCTTCCAAGGATCAATTCTGTCGTTGTAGATCACAAGAAAGTCAGGATCGGCCGGGTTTTTGACATATTCGGTCCGGCAGATCACCCCTACATTGCCGTCAAGCCTTATCGAAACGTCGATGCGGCAGTTCACCTGGGAAAGAAACTCTATTTCGAGGAGCGCGGGTTTGGTGGAAGAAATAGAAAAGATTAGGGAGATCGAACGGTCTGAGAAAGAGAAGATCCAAGAGAAGATCAAGCTCAGGCGAGAGAAGGAGAAGGTAGACGAGTTTGAGAAGTTCATCGTCGAGTGCCCTGAGTGCGGAAGTCACGCCCTCGTCCACGACTACGAGAGGGCTGAGCTCGTCTGCAGCGACTGCGGCCTCGTCATCGACGAGAACTTCATCGACCAGGGACCTGAGTGGAGGGCCTTCGATCACGATCAGAGGATGAAGAGGTCAAGGGTCGGCGCTCCCATGACCTACACCATCCACGACAAGGGACTATCGACTATGATAGACTGGAGGAACCGGGACTCCTATGGCAAGACCATCTCCTCCAAGAACAGGGCCCAGCTATACCGTCTCCGAAAGTGGCAGAGGAGAATCAGAGTAAGCAACGCCACCGAGAGGAACCTGGCCTTCGCTCTGTCCGAGCTGGATCGGATGGCTTCGGCCCTGGGCCTCTCCCGGAACGTGAGGGAGACGGCCGCCGTAATCTACAGGAAGGCCGTCGACAAGAACCTGATTAGGGGTAGGAGCATCGAAGGGGTCGCCGCCGCGGCCCTCTATGCGGCCTGCAGGCAGTGCAACGTTCCAAGGACCCTCGATGAGATCGCCGAGGTCTCGAGGGTCTCGAGGAAGGAGATCGGAAGAACCTACAGGTTCGTATCACGAGAGCTCTCCCTCAAGCTGATGCCCACAAGCCCCATTGACTACATACCCCGCTTCTGCTCCGGATTGAGCCTAAAAGGCGAGGTCCAGGCGAAGGGGATAGAGATCCTCCGCCAGGCGGCAGAGAAAGAGCTGACCAGCGGCCGGGGCCCCACAGGGGTGGCGGCGGCGGCGATCTACATCGCCTCGATCCTCTGCGGCGATCGGAGGACCCAGCGAGAAGTGGCGGACGTCGCCGGGGTGACGGAGGTCACCATCCGGAACCGCTATAAAGAGCTGGCCGAAGAGCTGGGAATTGAGATCATCCTCTGAACTACGAACAATAAAAGCGCCTCAGAAGGACATGGCCCTGGCGAGAACCCCCGTGGCCTCCGCCAGGGCCGCCTCTCTCCTCCAAATTTTGGATAACCTCTCTTGGGCCATCCTCATGGAGTAGGGCTCGAGGGTCCAATCGACGCCCTGGTATCCCACATCCATCAGGATCAGACCCTCGGCCGGGGCGGGGTTAACACCCCGATTGACTCCAGGATCGAGAAGCTCGCGGACCCAGTCCAGATCCCGCTCGCCGGATCCCACCTTCTCCAGGACTGTAGCGATCTTCCTCACCATGTTCCATAGAAAGCCGTCGGCCCTCACTTCCAGGAGAACTGAGCCGCTCTCTTCCGAGATATCGAGCTTCATCAAATTTCGAGTGGTGGACCGGCTCTTCTGCGAGGACAGGTTCCGAAAGTCATGGACTCCCAGAAGCTCGCGGCCGGCATCCCGCATCAGGTCGAGGTCGAGGCCTTCTTTTGGAAGGATGTACCTGTACTCCCTCCAGAGGGCGGCGTGGCGGGCGCTGAAGTTCTCGGGGACGGTCGCCCAGGCCCAGGCCCAGACGTCCGGGGGAAGCCTGCTGTTTATAACCCTCGGCGCGGCCAGGGACGCCTTCCTCGGATCGATGAAGAAGTCTATAACCTGACCCAGGGCGCTGACCCCCCGGTCGGTCCTCCCTGCGTAGCAGAAGCTCCCGTCGTTGAGGCGGAGGGACTGGAGGGCATCTCGAACGACGGACTGGACCGTCAGGACCTCGGGCTGGAGCTGGAAGCCGTGGTATCCGCCGCCGAGGTAGCCGAGCTTGAAGGCGACCTTCAAAGTCAGATCTCTCTCGGATCGGTGATCTCACCGGTGATGGCTCCGGCGGCCGCCGTCGCCGGAGAGCAGAGGTAGACTTTGGCCTTCGGACTCCCCTGCCTTCCCTGGAAGTTCCTGTTCGAGGTGGAGAGGGACGCCTCGCCGTCGCCGAGGAGGCCGAAGCTTCCACCCATGCAGGGGCCGCAGCATGGCGACTCCACGATGGCGCCGGCCTCCATGAACTTTTCGACGAGGCCAGCCCGGAGAGCCTTCATGTACTCGGTTCTGCTGGCGGGGATCACCACCATCCGAACGCCCCGGGCCAGAGGCTCGCCTCCCATGACCTGGGCCGAGAGCTTGAGGTCCTCAAATCTCCCGTTGGTGCAGGAGCCGAGGAAGATCTGGTCGATCTTCGTCCCGGCGAGGTCGCTCGCGGGGACCACGTGGTCGACGTTGTGGGGGACTGCCACCAGGGGCGGAAGGTCGTCGACCTCCCAGACCCGTTCCTCAAAGGAAGCATCGTCGTCGCCGTGAAGGACGGTTCCTTCGTCGAAGTCCTCGACCCTCTCCCTGATGTAGCTGTAGGTCGTCAGATCCGGGTCGACGAGGCCGGCCTTCCCGCCCATCTCGATCGCCATGTTTGTCATGGTCATCCTCTCGGAGACCGACATCTCCGAAACGGCGGAGCCCGCAAACTCGCAGGCCTTGTAGGTGGCACCGTCGGCCCCGACGTCGCCGATCATCCTCAGGACGACGTCTTTTGAGGTGACGAGCCGGGAGAGCCTCCCCTCAGCCCGAAGCCGCAGGGTCTCGGGGACCATGAACCAGAGCTTCCCGGTGGCGAAGACCGAGGCCATGTCGGTGCTACCGATCCCCGTCGAGAATGCCCCAAGAGCCCCGTAGGTGCAGGTGTGGGAGTCGGAGCCTACGATGAGGTCGCCGGGGAGGGCGTGCCCCTTCTCCGGCATCACCTGGTGGCAGACCCCCTCGAAGACATCGTAGTTGAGGATTCCCTGCTCGAGGGCGAACTTTCGGAGCATGATGTGGTTTTCGGCGGCAGCGAGGCTATCTGCCGGGACCTGATGGTCGAAGAGGATCACTATCTTTGAGGGGTCCCAGACCGTCGCGTCCTCGCCTGCGATCTCGTAAAACCCCTTCACCGCCAGGGGGCCGGTGATGTCGTGGACCATGGCCCGGTCTATATCGGCCATGATGAACTCGCCAGCCCTCACCTCCTTCTTCGAGGCTCGAGAGAAGATCTTCTCAGAGAGGGTGTAACCAGCCATGACCAGCTGGATCACCGCCAAAATAGATAAAGCTTGACCCTCGCCTCGATGGCTCAGGGAAAGTACAAAATATTCTCCAGAAGATCTGATAGATATTTCAGGGCGCTTCTCTCGATCAACAACTTGGAGCTCAAGGAGGCAGCTCTACAAAATCTCCCTCATCGGCGATCGCCTTCAGGATGAGATCTATAAGCAGAGCCTTTCTTCTCCCGTTCTATCATCTCTTCGAGGAGCTGGCTGAAGGTCTCTCCCGGCCTCTTGAGATCGGAGAGATCTGCCCATACCGACTCTGTCACTGCTAGACGCTTCTTTGCAATCCGGATGATATTGCAAATGTTGTAAAGCTGGATATAAATTTCAGTGTGCTCAATGATGAAAAGGTCTTTCAGACCTTAGTAGACGGATGAACGCCTTCACCATACCTTCCCGGCCAGGCAGTACCTGAACAAAAGCTTCAGAAGAGGCGCGTACTTCGGCTTTATGATACCGGGATGCAAAAGGCCCCGCCAGACCAGCAGGGGGCTGGCGGTGATTTTGAGGCCGGGGAAGACGAGGCCGTCCATGGCGGCCCCGAGTCGGCAGAGATCTTCATTCGAGAGGCTCGCCAGAACGTCTCTCCCCTTCATGTGGAGGTTTGATGCGACGAAGTCCCTTCTCATCCTCGGCTCGTACTCGATATTCTTCGTCTCGCCCCGGAGGAAACGGTCGATGGCATCGGCGGCGATCCGGGCCGACCTCGCCGCCGGGTAGAGGCCGCCGCCGGTGAAGGGGTTGGTGAGCCCTCCGGCGTCCCCGATCAGGACGGCCCTCCCTTTCTGGAGCTTTTTGGCAAGGCCCAGGGGTATGGCGCCCCCGTTCTTCTCGACGACCTCGCCCTCGATTTTGTACTTCGATATGAACCTTTCAAGGGTCGGGAAGGTGCCGAAGCAGCCGACGTTCGCCGTCCCCCGCTCGCTTTTGGGAAATATCCAGCAGGAGTACGATCTGCAGTTTTTGGTGCGGGAAGGTTGGGGGCAGAGGTCGCGGTCGATGTATGCGTATATGGCGTCGTCCTCGGGCCATCTCATTTCCAACTGGGCCGCGGGGACGACCCGGTTTCTCTCGCCCATGGAGCGGGCAACCCGCGAGGCAGGGCCGTCTGCCCCGACGATCGTCTCGGCTCTGATCGTCTCTCCTCCCAGAAGGCGGACCTCGCCGGATTCCGGGTCAATCCTCTCGACCTTCTTTCCGAGGGCGACTTCCGCCCCCGCCCGCTCCGCAAGCGTCAGAAGGTGCTGGTCGAAACGGGGCCGATCGAGCATCAGGAGGTCGCCCCTTAACCTGTAGCCCGTCTGGTTCGGAAAGACGACCCTCAAGTAGCGGACTTTGCCAGAGATGAAGTCTCCGGTGGACATAGCAAACTCAGGATAGCAAGCGGCGAAGAGCCCCTCTGCGCACTGTTTTGGAATCCCGACCGCCTCCTTTCTATCGATGAGGAGGACGTCGTGCCCCATCTCCGATAAAAAGCGGGCTGCCGTGCTCCCGGCGGGACCCGCGCCCACCACCGCTGCCGAATACACGCTGTTCTCCTTCTCCTCACAAAAGATCAAACTTTCGATTTTGGGCAGCGACCCGAAGAGTTTATGGTCTGAAAGTTCGTCCGAGAGACTATGAGCATTGCCCGTCTCCTCAGGTCTAAGCCCAAACCGCGAATTGCCGAGAGCCCTCCCGTGGACATCCTGGAGCTGAAGAAGGAGCCCTACTACATCGTAGCCTCTGTGGAGGTGGGCAATAGCACCACCAAATGCATCCTCACCGCCACCAACATGAAGAACGGCCAGACCCGGATCGTCAATAAGACGGTGAAGATGACCCGAGACGTCCGGATGTCCAAGCCTGGGGAGGACGTCTTCGCAAAGACCCTCTGCGGCACCCCTCTCACCAGGGAATCGGTCTCGGAGCTGGTGAGAGACACCCTCCTCGAGAGCCACGCCAAGGCGAGACTCTCCATCAAAGACGACCTGAACTTCGTCGTTCGATCGACAGGGGTCGTCGCCGGCTTCTCCTCGCCCGACGAGGTGGGAACCTTCATCCAGGCCCTCGCCGACGGCTGCCTCATAGCGGGGGTCCCGCCGAGGCTGATGACCCCGGCGATGTCGATCCAGAACATCCCCGATCGGTTTCGTCCCTACAGCCTGATGGAGAAGATCGTCTTCAACGGGCCCGTAGCCTCGGTCTTTCCGCCAAAGGGCTCGACGGGGGTCGAGATCGTCGCCAACGAGATGGAAGGGGAGCTAGCCACTGCCGGGATAAAGGAGGGGTCCAAGTGGACCGACGTAGACTTTCGAAACCCCTGCCTCTCCCTCGACTTCGGGACGACCCTAGACGGCAGGATCACCTCAGCAGAGCTGCCATACTCCAACACCATCGGAAACTTCTGCGGCCTTGCGGGGGCTATACCCGACGCCCTGATCCAGGGGACGGGGCTCGTCGACCCTCAGACGGGGACGACCCTCGACCTCTTCGAGGGGAAGAAGGTGAAGATCGATAAAACTGCCCGGGAGTACGCGAGGGCGATCGACGAGCATATCAGGATAGAGAGGGTGCCCGTCGGAAGGACCAGGTACGGGAGCGTTCCCGTCGATCCCGCCGCCGCCAAAAAGATCGGGGTCGTTCTCATCGGCTGCGACGTCGGGGAGAACGGAAGCCAGCTCAACCGTTTAGCTCAGATCGGAAGGGAGATCCACCAGGAGAAGGGGCTCAAGGCCCTCTTTGGCGCCATCGACGTCGCAGCGGCTCACACCGCCCGGCGACTCGTGGAGGTGGCGATTGAAGCCGGGCTCGTCACGAAGGAGACGGCCATAGGCATCACCGGCAGGGCCGGGATCAGCGGAAACAAGCCCGAGCTGATCTTGGAGGAGATAGGAACGCTCAACCTCTACGACCAGCCCGAAAAGAACATAGTCTTCGTCGACGACGGCCTCGCTCGAGGAGCGGCGGTGATGGCCCGGTGCATGAACTCCATGGGGACCCCGAAGCACCCTATGGGGGGCTTGCGGGGCGGAGGCTGCATCCTCAAGAAGAGAATCGACTACGAGTCGAGGACCTGACTTTCGAAAGGCCGGAACCTGCAACATCCGGAAGTTAGCAGAAGGGGACAAACAGGTGAGAGGGGACTTATAAGCGGACGTTGGAACGATGGAACCTGGCGAGGATCGGCCTTTGAGGAGGCTCGTCGAAAGGGAGGCAGAGAATTCTGCCATCTCAAAAGAGGGAGGGTCGAAGAGGCTGACAGGGCTCTACCCAAAACCCCTGGAGGGGGAGAGGATACCCATATCCTTCCTCGGCGCCGAGAAGAGGAGGATCGGCTGGTCGCCGGAGGAGGGAAAGAGCGTCTCTATCGACGAAGAGACCGACGTCTCCTCCCTCAAGCGGGTTCGGGAGATAAACGAGGTCCAGATCTTCAACTGGCTCACCGGGAGGGAGGGGCTGATCGAGCT
>LGFT01000029.1 GCA_001509375.1 Methanothrix harundinacea
AGTCGTGGCTTTCAACGGGAGCGCAAGGAAGGACGGGAATACCGCCATCCTCGTCAAAAGGGTGCTCGAAGAGCTGGAGAAAGAGGGGATAGAGACCGAGCTGGTGCAGCTTTCGGGCGAGAGGATCCGGGGATGCACCGCCTGCATGGGCTGCATTGCGAATAAAGACAAACGCTGCACCATCGAGGACGACATCGTCAACGACTGCATCGCCAAGATGATCGAGGCCGACGGGATCATTCTCGCCTCGCCGACCTACTTCGCCGACGTCTCGGCAGAGATGAAGGCCCTGATCGATCGGGCCGGGTTTGTCGCTCGGGCCAACGACGAGCCCTTTCGGCGGAAGGTCGGAACGGCGGTCGTCGCCGTCCGGAGGGCGGGCGCGATCCACGCCTTCGACTCGATAAACCACTTCTTCTTCATCAGCCAGATGATCGTTCCGGGATCGAGCTACTGGAACGTGGGGATGGGCCTGGCGAAAGGGGACGTCTTGGAGGACGAGGAGGGGCTGGAGACGATGAGGGTCCTCGGCGAGAATATGGCTTGGCTCTTGAAGAAGATCAACGGCTAGAAGTCGAAGAGGGACTTTTGATCCGAGCTCTCGCCGGGGGCTCCGGCCGATGAGGTGGAGGGCCGCCCCTTGGCGCCCCTGGCCCGGATGGGCTCCAAGTCGAAGAGCCTCTGCTGCTCAGGGGAGCAGACGAGCTGCTCTCTTGAGACGCCGAAGGGTGATAGGAGGCGGAGGAGCGGCGGCAGAATCTGCTTTTCGATGTAGTAGTCGGTATCGATCTTGAGGTCGTTTTCCAAGGAGTACGAGGGGTCCTCGGCCCGATCGACGAAGAGCCCCTTCCCCCGGAGGATGACGAAGGGGACCCGGTCGCCCACCGATGGGATGGGGCCTCCCCTCGCCCTCATCTTCTCGGCGAGCTGTACGTGGGGCTGCTTGTTCTTGTAGGCCGAGCTGCTCTTGGTGTACCTCCGCGTGAGGATCAGGTCGTCCAGGATCTCAGAGTCGTTCTGGAGGTCGAGTCTCTGGAGGCGGTCGATCACAGACCGCGCCAGCTCCACGGCCTCGTCGACCTTCCCCTCCTGGAGAACCAGCTCAAGACAACGGTTCAAGGTCTTGCTGGTCAGCTCGCACCAGTCGCGCCTCACCGTCTCCATGCCGCGAACCTTGATTTTGTCGCGCCACTCCATCCCGACCTTCTCGAAGACCCAGAGGGCGTACCTCTTCTTGACGAGGAAGAGGCCCCGGCGGGCGAAGGCCTCGAAGACCAGCTCCATCGGCGGTGGGAGGCGGGATGTCACCGTCTCGGCGATCTTTCCTCCCACCAGCTCCGCCTCTCCGAGGCTCGGCTTGGCTCCGTGCTCGCCGTGGGGCTTGAGCCTGACGAAGACGCTGTCAGTGTCGCCGTAGACGACCGAAAGGTCGAACTTCTTGACCTCTCCGGCTCCGGCAGCAGGGAACGAGTCGCCAGCAGCCTCTCGCATCTCGGCGGGGAGGAGGGCCTGGCCGTCCTTGACGTAGATGGAGCCGATCTCCTCCACCATCGCCTTTGTATTCAGGATGTTGGATCGGCCGAAGCTCGTTACGGCGTTGGCCAGAGGGAGGCTGTAGAGCCTCGCCCGGGCGTAGCCGGAGTAGCCGTAAAAGGAGTTGAGGAGGATCTTGAGGGCGTATTGCTGGGCGTCCAGGAGGGTCCTATCTTCGTCGTCGGCAGCCTTCATCCGGCGCTTGATATCGGTCCTCTGATCGAGGAGGTCGGAGAGGACCCCGGGCACGATCCCAGGCGAGACCGAGGGATCTACGAACTCGCCTCCCGATGGAGACTTCAACACCCCAGACGGTGGCCGGTCGTCGATGACGACCGTCGAGTAGCAGAGGTTGTGAGCCATCATTATCGAGGGGTAGAGAGACCGGTAGTCGAGGATCACCACGTCCTCCACAAGACCCCTCCTCGGCTCGAGGACGGCGCCCCCCTTCAGCTCAAAGCTCTGAGCCGCCCTAGTCGAAGAGAGATCTGTGTCGGGTTTAGGGGGTATGACCCTCCTTCTCTCCTGGAACTTTCGGAAAAGGAAGTTTTCGACCATCCCGGTCTGGCCGCCGTCGATGACGTCCTGGAGGAGCGAGCCGCTCGTCTGGGCGAGGGCGATGTACTTGTCCAGAAGCTTAAGGTCCAGGAGGAGATGGAGGGCGAGGTATGAGTCGCGCCGGGAGTAGCTGACGAGCCTTGCGAACTCCTCGCCGCTGGCAGCCCAGAGCGCCTCCATCTCCTTAGGTTCGACGTCGTGCTTCTCGACTCCTAGAAGCTCAAAGCTTGCGTTCCTGAGGGTATAGCGCTTGAGGCTGAAGGACGACCTAACCAGGGGGAGGAGGTCGACGACGATCCTCCCCGTGATCTCGACCCTGGTCTGGTTCACGATCTTCCTAAGCCGCCAGGGGCTTCTGTCCCGCCCGACCCTGGCGTCGAGGTTCAACCTCTTCATCCTCTCTTCAAGGTATGGGAAATCGAACTCGTTCGAGTTGTAGCCAGCTATAACGTCGGGATCGTAATCCTTGAGGATCTCGATGAACCTCGCAAGCATCTCCCTCTCGCCACTGCAACAGAGAACGTCCGACCTCGGGCAGTCCACTTCTCGCCCTACAAGGACCAGGTCCTCTTGACCCTTGTAAGGCGGATAAAAACCGAGGCTCACCATGATCACCGGAGAATTCTCGGGGTTTGGCATCGCCCCGTGGAGGGGGAGGCACTCGATGTCGAAGGCAAGGTGGCGGAGGGGGGCGTTAGCCCTCGATTTCAAGTTGTTGTCTCCGGCCTCGACCGGCTGAAGGGACGTGAAGGGTACGGGGCCTTCGGTCACGAGCTCTTCGACCTTCGCCCACCTCATCCCGCCCAGGTCCTGGTCGATGAGAAACCGATTCTTGAAGAGGACGTCGGTCTCGTAGACCTCCAGGACGCCGGAGACGCTTAGGACGTTCTCTCTATAGACCCTCACAGACTTCGGGTCCTTGGCGATGACCTTGAGCATCCTTTGGGGCGTTTTCTGATAACCGACGGGCCGAAACCTCTCTACAACTTCCGCCTCCAGATCCATGGCCCTCATGCCCTCAATCGCCTCTTCCAACCTTTTTTCGTCTACCCGGGCATAGAAGTAGGGCAGGAATCCCGAGACCTTAACCGTCGCGGGCTTTCCCTCAGGGGTGGTACCAAAGAGCTGGACGACTGGGAACCCATCGCCGTCGTAGACGTAGTTCGCGTCCAGGATCTGGAAGATCATTGTCGGAGATAGGTGCTGAGAACGTCTTATAGTTTATTGTTCAAATACCTCCGAAATTCGATAACCAGAAAGGTTATAACTCAACAGCCTGATCGCGATGAGTGCTCAAGGATGTACTGGATTGTACAACATAGAGAAAAAGTTCGATCCAATGGCGCCCTCAGGACGCATATTATTGGAGATCAACGACGCGTCAGAGGAACGAGATCATTTTGACGAGGGAGATGGCGTTGAGAGAGCTATTGTCCGGCAACGAGGCGATCGCCCGCGGGGCGTATGAAGCGGGGGTTACGGTGGCGACGGGATACCCCGGGACACCGTCCACGGAAATTCTCGAGAACGTTGCCCGGTATAAATCAGACATTTATTCCGAATGGTCGCCGAACGAGAAGGTGGCCTTCGAGGTGGCGGCGGGCGCCTCCTGTGCCGGAGCCCGATCAATTGTGACGATGAAGCACGTCGGCCTTAACGTGGCGGCTGACCCCCTGATGACCCTCAGCTACATCGGAGTCGAGGGCGGGTTTGTGGCCTGCGTCGCCGACGATCCGGGGATGCACTCCTCTCAGAATGAGCAGGACACCCGCCAGTATGCGAGATTTGCCAAAATCCCCATATTCGAGCCGGCTGACAGCCAGGAGGCTAAAGACTTTTTGATGCTGGCGATGGAGGTTTCGGAGAGGTATCAGACCCCTGTGATCCTCAGATCGACGACCAGGGTGAGCCATTCACGAAGCCTGGTGGAGCTGGGAGAGAGGAAAGCGGTCCAAAGGGCGATAGGGATTGAGAAGAACCCGCCCCGCTTCGTCCCCATACCGGTCTGGGGGAGGGCGATGAAGCAGAAGGTGACTGATCGTCTCGTCTCCATGGCCGAGGAGGCCGAACGGTCGGGGGCGAACAGGATCGAGGTGCGCGACAAGTCCCTCGGGATCGTCACCGCCTCCATGGCCTACCAGTACGTCCGGGAGGTCTGGCCCGAGGCCTCAGTCTTGAAGCTCGGCTTCTCCTACCCCTTCCCCGACAGTCTTCTCAGGGAGTTCGCCGAGGGCGTCGACCGCCTTCTCATTGTCGAGGAGCTGGACGACTTTCTTGAGGAACACGTTAAGTCCCTGGGGATCGACTGTCAGGGCCGAGAGTTCATCCCTGGGGTGGGGGAGCTCTCAGTATCCCGCCTTCGAGGATCTAGGGCTCGAATGGAGGGAAGGGAGCCGACGGCTTTGGACAAGAAATTCGCTGAAGGACTCCCGGCAAGGCCGCCGGTCCTCTGTCCGGGCTGTCCTCATCGAGGGATCTTTTACGCCCTGGGAAAGCATGACGTCGTCGTCTCCGGGGACATAGGCTGCTACAGCCTGGGGGCTTTCAAGCCCCTGGACCGGATGGACATCATCCTCTGCATGGGCGGTGGAGTTTCGATGGCCCACGGCTTCGATAAAGCCGGAGACAGAAGGAAGGTGGTGGGGATCGTCGGCGACTCCACCTTCTTCCATTCGGGGATCACAGGGCTCATCGACATCGTATACAACCGGGGCTCATCGACGATCATCGTTCTGGACAACAGAACCACAGCGATGACAGGCCATCAGGACCATCCGGGGACGGGTTTGACCTTGATGGGCGATGATACAAGGGCGATCTCCATCCAGGAAGTCGGAAGGGCCTGCGGGGTCGGGCGGGTTTCGACTGTCAACCCCTACGACCTCGAAGAGACGGAAAGGGGGATCGCTGAGGAGCTGGCAGCCGAGGAGCCGTCCCTCATCGTCTCCCTCGCTCCATGCCCATTGCGGGAGAGAAGAAGGGTCGGTCCCGTCAGGGCGATAGATTCGGACCTGTGCAAGGGATGCAAAAAGTGTCTTTTGCTCGGGTGCCCCGCCATCGAGTTCGATGGCGATGTGCCGAAGATCAACAGGCATCTCTGCGGCGGGTGCGGCCTATGCGAGCAGGTCTGCCCCCACGATGCCATATCATCAGGGGAGGGGAATTGATGTCCGGCAAGGTTACAAGCGTCGTTTTTGTGGGGGTGGGTGGCCAGGGGATCCTCCTCGCCAGCACCATCGTGGCGAGGGCCGCCATGCTTTCGGGGCACCAGGTGAAGACGAACGAGGTCCACGGGATGGCTCAGCGGGGTGGCTCTGTGATAGCCCACGTGCGTTACGGGGCCGAGGTATTCAGCCCTACAGTCCCTAAGGGAACGGCCGACGCCTTCGGGGCCCTGGAACAGATAGAGGCCCTCCGGTACGCTCACTACATCGCTTCCGACGGCCTCGCCGTCGTCAACGCTCAGTCCGTCGTTCCTGTAACGGTATCTTCGGGAGCGGCGACGTATCCGAAGGATGTGGCCGATCGGCTGGGAAGGGCCTTTAAAAGGCTCGTCTACTTCGACGCCGGAGAAAGGGCGATGGAGCTTGGAAACATCAGGGCCGCAAACATCGTCCTTCTTGGAGCCCTGTCGAGGGGCCTAGATCTGCCCCAGGAGGCCTGGGTGAAGGCGATCGAGTCCTCAGTGAAGGAGAAGCAGAGGGATCTGAACTTGAGAGCTTTTGAGATCGGAAGGAATATTGGATGAGGGGTATCAGATGAGAGGGAAGGGTAATTTTCATAATGAGAAGATGGAAACCGCGCAGCTGAAAGATATCAGAGAACTTCAGGCCCGGCGGCTGAAGGAGGTAGTAAGGCACGTATACTCGTCAAACGCGATCTATAGAAAGCTCTTCGACGAGCACGGCGTCGCACCTGAGGACATAAAGTCCGCCGAGGACGTGACGAAGCTCCCCCTGATGAACAAGGACATCCTGCGGGAGAGCTACCCTCTGGGCTTATCCTGCGTCCATCGGAATCAAATCGTTGAGATGCACATGTCCAGCGGCTCCACGGGTACGCCCGTCGTCATGCCCTATACGAAAGGCGATCTCGACCAGTGGGCGGAGTGTATGGCCCGATGCTATCGGATGGGAGGAGCGGTCCCCAGTGATGCCGCCCAGATCACGCCCCTCTTCGGCCTCTTCAACGGCGGGTTTGGGATGTACCACGGGGCCCGGGCGGCGGGCCTCTTTGTCATCCCGGCGGGGCCGGGGAACACCGCCCGCCAGATAAGGCTTGCGAAGGACTTCAAAACCCGCGTCCTCACCGGCGTCGTCAGCTACGGGATCCGCCTGATGGAGGTGATGGAGGAGATGAACGAGTCCCTTCCGAGCCTCGATATCGGGATCTTCGGAGCCGAGGTATTCAGCGACTCCATGAAGAAGAAGATCTCATCGGGCCTCTCGATCGAGGCATTCGACATCTACGGGATGACCGAGTCCGGGGGCGTCGGAACCCTGGGGATGGATTGCAAAGCCCACGACGGCCTCCACGTCTGGGAGGACCACTACATAGTCGAGGTGATCGACCCCGAGACCTGTGAGCCCGTCGACGACGGCGAGGCAGGGGAGCTTGTCATAACCGCCCTGACGAGGGAGGCCTTGCCCGTCATCAGGTTCAGGACGGCCGACCTTACGAAGGTCGTATCCCGAGAGCCGTGCGACTGCGGCAGAACCCACATCAAAATCGCCCCCATCAGCGGAAGGATCGACGACATGCTGATCATAAAGGGGGTGAATTTCTTCCCCAAACAGGTGGAGCAGGCCCTGATGCAGATACCAGGCGTCGGGTCGAATTACCAGATCATCATCGAGGAGATCGACGGGATGAAGGACGTCAGGATCAACGTCGAGGCCGAAGCCGGGGTGACCGGCTACGTCGTCGAGAAGGCCTTGAAGGAGGCCCTCGGCTTCAGCCCAAAGGGGGACGTCTACCCCATCGGCGGCCTGCCCCGTCAGGAGGGGAAGGCGAAGAGGGTCTTTTACAGGAAGGCAGGGGAAGGGTGAGGGCCTACCCCTGGGAGAGGTCGGCTTCGGCATTTGCCAGTTCCTCGATCCTCTCCTCAGCTTGAAGGTGTAAACCCGATCTGTTACGCCCTTCCGAGTCGTGTTCTTTGCCTGGATACCCATTGCTTTCACGATCCGCCCTAGCGGCCGGCCTCTACCCCGGCAGCCTTCGCCACCTCTGACGTCGTGGGTTAGATCCCACGGTCGTGGAATTCTTTGATCACTCGGAGCAAGTGTTTAACCTCAGGTTCAACGTCTTGATACGCCTATCGGGCCCGTCAGAAAGGCTGGTAATCAAAGTTTGAGCGCGGAGGTGTTGGTAACAAGATGGGACTTGTAGTGTTAATTTGTTTGGTGCTGGCGGTCTCGACGACCGCTGCAGAAGCCGGTGGAATGTACAGCGGATCGGACTCAATCGGAGGTCCAACCGTGATGAGTTATGCCGGGTCAGATTCGATCAGAGGTCCGACCACGATCTTCGATCCCAACGCCCGCTAAGGTGGGGCTCAAGTCATCGGAGACGACGGCGTAGTTGGCACGGCTTTTATTGGCGGTCAAGATGGTGGTTGGGTGGTGCCGTTCCAGGGAGGATCGCTTCTGAACGCTAACAGGAACGAGTTTTGCCAGGTGGTGAGAGATCACTTGAACACCGCCAAGCCTGATTTTTTCGTGATATGGATCCTGACGAGGATGATTTTGCCAGAATGACGGACGATACGCATAATCGGGCGTTGGCCGTCTCCTACTTCCACACGACCTCCACCTCGTCCGTCCGGTACCCCGGCCGGACCCTCGACTCCGCGAGGGGCGTCGTCACCCCGGCCTTCAGCATGACGAGGCCGGTGTAGGCGATCATGGAGCCGTTGTCGCCCATGAACCTCTTCTCCGGGACGTAGAACTCCGCCCCCCTCTCCTCGCACATTATGTTCAGCATCTCGCGGAGGCGGGAGTTGGCGCCGACGCCCCCCACCAGGAGGACCTCCCTCTTCTCGGCGTGGGCGAGGGCCCTCTCGGAGACCTCGACGAGCATGGCGAAGGCCGTCTCCTGGAAGGAGGAGCATACGTCGGCGAGGTCGTATTTTTTCGCCGCCTGGGCTGCGGCCGTCGAGAGGCCCGAGAAGGAGAAGTCCATCCCCTTGACTACGTAAGGGAGGGGGATGTACTCCTTCGCCGACTTTGCGAGGGCCTCCAGCTTCGGGCCGCCGGGATGGGGGAGGCCCACCTGCCGCGCGAACTTGTCGAGGGCGTTTCCGACGGATATGTCCAGGGTCTCGCCGAATATCCGGTACCGCCCTCGCCTCAGGGCGAGGACCTGACTGTTTCCGCCGCTGACGTATAGCACGACTGGGTCGGTGGCGCCCGTCTTCCACTTCCCCACCTCGATGTGGGCGATGCAGTGGTTCACGCCGACGAGGGGGACGCCGAACCGCAGCGCGAGGGCCCGAGCCGCCGTCGCCACCGTCCGGAGGCACGGCCCAAGCCCCGGCCCCTGAGAGAAGGCGATGGCGTCGATCATGAGATCGTCGTCCCGGGCCTCGTCCAATACCGCTTTGACGACCTCGGCCATGTGCTCTGCGTGATGCTGGGCCGCCTCCCTCGGGTGAATTCCGCCCTTGGCGGGGACGTAGGTGGCGCTCTTCTCGGCGATGACGTCCTCCTCGTCCACCAGAGCGCAGCTGAGGTTCCAGGCGGTCCCCTCCAATCCCAGAACGATCGTCCTTCGGTCAGCCTTCATCTCTCGACCACCTCATTCTCTAGACCCCCCACCAGGGCTCTTTCTCTCCTGCTATTCTCTTCTCATTCTTCTCATTTCATTTCGCAAGTTCGGGGAATAGGCCGATGTCTTTGCGGTACCGGATCCCATTGAATCTGATCTTCCGGACGTTCCTGTAGGTCTTCTCCCTCGCCTCGGCGAGGCTTGCGCCCCTCCCGACGACGGTGAGGACCCTCCCGCCCGTCGTGTAGAGCTGCTCGTTCCCCGCGGCGTCGGTCCCGAAGGCCGTCCCGTTGTGGTATACCAGAACGTCGGGATCGACCTTATCGAGACCCCGGATCGGCATGTTGGTGTAGTGGGGACCAGGGTAGCCGGGCCTCTCCTCCTCGACTGCGCCGCTCGTCACGGGCTTCACCACCCTCCCGCTGATGGCGCAGACCCCGACGCAGGCCTCGGAGGACCATTTGAGGTCAATGGTGTCCAGCTCGCCGTCCAGGATCGCCCTTGATAGGAGGTACATGTCAGTCTCGAGGCGCGGGAGGATCACCTCGGCCTCGGGGTCGCCGAGCCTCACGTTTATCTCCAGAACTTTCGGCACTTTCTCCCCACCCTCCTCACAGATCATCAGCCCGAAGTAGATCATCCCCGAATACTCAAAGCCGGTCACCTCCTTGAACCCCTTTATGGTGGGGACGGCGATCGTCTCCATGATCCGGTCCGTGAGGTCAGAGTCAAGCCAGGGGTGGGGCGAGTAGCCGCCCATGCCGCCGGTGTTGGGGTTGTTCTCGAGATTCGGGTTTCCCGAGAGCTTGTTGAAGAGCCGGATCGCCACCCCCTCGTCGGGGGAGAAGGCCCGCTTGTAGTCCATCGCCGACTCCAGGGGAAGGACCGTCCGCCCGTCGGTGACGGCGAAGAACATCAGCTCTCTTCCCGCGAGCCTCTCCTCGATGTCCACCCGTCGCCCGGCATCGCCGAAGAGCTTCGGCTCCACCATAATCCTCTCGATCGTCGAGACCGCCTCCTCTCGGGAGCTGCAGACGATCGATCCCTTCCCCGCGGCTAGGCCGTCAGCCTTCACCACCAGATTCTTTTTAGGGTTGTCTCGATAGAATGCGGAGGCGTACTCCTTCGCCTCATCTGGGTTGCTGAAGTTCTGGTGGCGGGGGATGGGAACCCCGATGGCCCTGAGAAAGTCTTTCGTGTCGCACTTGCTACCCTCGAGGATCGTCGCCTCCCGTTGCGGGCCGACGATCTCGAGCCCCTCCTTCGAGAAGACGTTCACTATCCCGTCGGAGAGGTAACCCTCAGGCCCGACGAAGGTGAGATCGATCCCCTCCGCCCTGGCGAAGGATACGAGATTGGGGATCTCCTTGATGGGAGTTCCCCTCGAGAGGGCGATCTCGCATTTCGCCATCATCGAGCTTCCCGCGTTCCCGGGGGCGACGTAGACCCGCTCCACCAATGGGCTCCTCGCGAAGGCGTGGGCTATGGCATTTCCCCTCCCGCCGGCATCAACAACCAGAACCTTTGCACCAGACATTTGATCTACCGCCGAGATCGTGGGAGACGCCAGTAGATAAGGGTAATTGATGGAAAGAATCCGCCCTCGGGCCGATGACTATATTAAATGATGTCGGCTCATTTGGGGTCTTCATAGGAAATCTGCCGCTTCGAGAGTTCGTCTTTGGGCCTAACGAACCGACCCGGAGGCGAGGGGAGGGCACCTGCTAAATCTGCATCATGGGGTGTATGACCAATTATGTACTCAATAGATCAGTTGTTAAAGACGATCCGGGATAAAAACGTCGAGTTTCTCAGGTTGCAGTTCACCGACATCCAAGGGCTCGTGAAGAGCGTCTCGATCCCCGCTACAAGGCTCGGAAAGGCCCTCGACTCAGGGACCGGATTCGATGGCTCCTCCATCGAGGGCTTCGCGCGGATCCAGGAGTCGGATATGCTTCTCCGACCGGACATCTCCTCCTTTGCCATCCTCCCCTGGAGGGCGCGAGAGAACAAGAACGTAGCAAGGCTCATATGCGACGTCCATAAGCCCAACGGCGAGCCCTTCGAGGGCGACCCGAGATACGTCCTGAAGAGGGCCGTAAAGAAGGCCGAGGAGATGGGCTACACCATGAACGTGGGGCCGGAGCTGGAGTTCTTCCTATTTAAAATGGAGAACGGGAGGGCCACCACCAATCCCCACGACTTCGCCGGCTACTTCGACTTCGGTCCTGTGGACCTGGCTGAGGAGATAAGAAGGGAGATCGTCCTCGCCCTGACGGAGATGGGGTTCAAGATCGAGGCATCTCACCACGAGGTGGCGAAGGGGCAGCACGAGATCGACTTCACCTATGGGGAGGCCCTGAGGACCGCCGACAACGTCGTCACCTTCAAGTACGTCACGAGGACCATCGCCATGAAGAATGGCTTGGCAGCGACGTTCATGCCCAAGCCGATCTACGGCGCGGCGGGCTCCGGGATGCACGTGAACATCTCCCTCTTCAAGGGTGAGGAGAACGCCTTCTTCGATCCCGATGCGAAGATGCAGCTCTCCGACCTCGCCCGCTACTTTGTGGGCGGCCTTTTGGAGCACGCCCCCGCCATCACCGCCGTCACAAACCCTCTGGTCAACTCCTACAAGCGGCTCATCTCGGGCTTTGAGGCCCCCGTCTACATCGGCTGGTCGGGTCCGAACCGATCCTCTCTGATCAGGGTCCCCAGCGGCAGAGGTCTGAGCACCAGGCTTGAGTTTCGATCTCCCGACCCCTCATGCAGCCCCTACCTGGGATTCGCCGCGATCCTGGCGGCGGGGCTCGACGGCGTCAAGAGGAAGATCGACCCCGGCGACCCGGTGGACCTGAACATCTACGACCTCTCCGAGGAGGAGCGCGAGCGCCTCGGGATCAAGACCCTCCCCTCGAACCTCCGGGAGGCCCTCGACCGTCTGGAGGAGGATAAGGTCGTCAGAGACGCCCTCGGCGAGCACGTATACGCCAACTTCATCAGGCTTGGGTCTCTGGAGTGGAAGATGTACAACAACCACGTCCACCCCTGGGAGGTCGAGAGGTACATCAACACCATTTGAGGGGGTTTGGTGGTGGAGCAGAGCCGGAGTTCGGAGTCGTAAGAGAAGGTCGCCTTCCGCGACCCAACTCTCTCCAAAGCCGAAACGTATTTAACCAGCATTGTATATGAAAAGTCCGGGCCGGTAGCTTAGTCAGGCAGAGCGAAAGGCTCTTAACCTTTAGGTCGGGGGTTCAAATCCCTCTCGGCCCGCTTTGAGGGGCTGTGGCCTAGTCAGGTATGGCGACGGGCTCCAGCGGTATAATTGATGATGAGCAACGGGTCTGCTGAGGCCTCTCGACGGAGAGGCCGTTGATGATCCGTTGGAGCACTGAGAGAATCGCTCTCGGTATCGGAGAGACCCGTCGATCGTGCGTTCGAATCGCACCAGCCCCACTATTTTTGATGACGACAGCTCTAAAATATCGATGTGTGAGATATGCATGCGGTGGGTGAAGATGTACGATAATGTCATTACCATGTGCTGGTCCATAAAGGAGGTCAACAAGAACCTTCAGGACAGAGAATCGATGGCGTACTATTCGATCGAGTACCTTAAAAAGGCCTGCCTTGATCTTTCTGAGATGCTCACCTCCGGGAAAAACGTGAGTCTCGACGAGGAGGTTGAGGTGGTAAATAGGTCGGGAAGCTCCGCGAAGTTCACTATAGGTGAGGTAGCGGAGATGCTCAAAGACACCAAGAAGATCATCGAGTTCAACCTCATAGACCACGTAGACCAATGGGCCAGGTCCAAGGCTAGCTTCCCGCAATAATTCCAGACGTTCTGGAGGATAATGGTGGGGAGAGGCCCCGAACGCCTCAGGACTCATAGGGCTCATCACAGATCAGCTCTCACTTCTCTTCATCGGCGCGGAGAGGGCGGCCCCGAAAGGCCGCCGGCCTCTCTTCCGGCCTCTTCGGGAAAGTATAAAACGGTTCTCAAATGAGGGATCCTTCGGGATTCGACCCGCAGATATCCGAAGGTCGGATCGTCTGCAGTTCAACGATAAGGAGGGCGACGTTATGATCAGAGTCGGAGCGCACGTCTCAATCGCGGGCTCCATAGATCTTGCGGTGGACAGGGCAGAGGAGATCGGATGCAATACATTCCAGATATTCTCCCGAAACCCCCGGGGATGGAGGTTCAAGGAGATCTCAGAAGAAGTGGCCGAGGAGTTCAAGAGGAAGCTCCAACGCTCGGGCATGAACCCCCCCGTCGACCACATGCCGTACCTTCCCAACCTCGCCACGCCGAAGGATGACGTATACAAAAAGTCGGTGGAGGCCTTGGCTGTGGAGCTGGACAGGTGCGAGATCTTGGGTATCCCCTACCTGGTCACCCATCTTGGAAGCCATCTGGACGCCAGCAAGGAGGAGGGGATTAAAAGGACGGCGGAGGCGATTGTTGAGGCCCTTTTGTCTTCAGAAAACGAGATCGTCCTCCTTCTGGAGACCACATCCAATTCCAAAAACAGCGTAGGCGGATCTTTCGAGGACTTGGCGGAGATCATGAGAAGGGTGGACTGGGATGATCGAGTCGGGGCCTGTTTTGATACATGTCATGCCTTTGTGGCAGGATACGAACTCAGGTCCGAGGAGGGCTTGGAGGAGACGATGGCAGAGTTCGACGGGACGGTAGGCCTGGATAGAATCAAGGTAGTTCACCTCAACGATTCCAAAGGCCCCATCGGCTCAAAGCTGGACCGCCACGAGCACATAGGCCTGGGCGAGATCGGCGAAGAGGGTTTCAGTTTGATCCTCCACCACCCCGCCATAAGGACCCGTCCCCTGATCCTGGAAACCCCCTCCGACGAGAGGAGGGGAGATCGGGGGAACATCGCGAAGGTCCGAGAGCTGGCGGGAGGGGATTAGATAAGGCATCTCGCCGAAGGGCCTCGGGGGGACGTCGCCGCCGTCGCGATTCTTGCAGCCTACGGAACCCTCATCCTCACGAATTTCTGGGATCGTCCTTATCTTGCCGCCCTTCTTTTGGTGCCACCGCCGGTAATTCTAGGTCTTAAGCTGGGCGATCCCAGAAGGGCGGCGGTTATGGGCTTTGCGGGCGCCATCCTGGGCCCCCTGACGGAGATGGCCTGCGTAGAGGGTGGGGTCTGGACCTACGCCAATACTGGAGGCCTCCCTTACGTCCCTCCATGGAACTTTCCGGCCTGGGCCTGCTTTCCCCTGGCCATCTGGCTTCTGGCAAGAGCCCTTCTGAGGGCGAATGTTCCAACATCCTGCTCTCCTAAGAATCTGTTCTTGGCCCTGGTCGGGGTGGGGGTGGAGATTGCGATCTTCGTCTCATTTAGCATGAATCCGCCTGCCGCCCTGGGGGGAGGGGCGATCTTGGCAGCGGCCTTGATCCTGGTCTTCCGGGAGAGGACGACTTTGGTGATGATGGGGGCTGGAGCCCTCCTGGGGCCGTTGGTGGAGTCGCTCCCGATCTCCGCTGGAGCATGGTGGTATGCGGCCCCCGCCGAGATCTTCGGGATGCCCTCCTACATGATCCTCGCCTACGCCATATTCGGAGGCCTGGTGGGCCACGCTTCGCAAGCGGTGGGGGCGCTCTTAGCCGGCGATGTAAACTGCTGAGATGTAGGCGGTGAGCGTCGGCCTTCGGCGAGCGGCATATAAGAGAAAGGAAGGTACCGTGAGGAAAAAGAACAGATCTTGAAATCGGATCACGTGAGATAACTGAGGGTCAAGAGAAGATCGTCCTCAGATATCGGCTTCAAGAGATAGGTGACCGCACCCAGATCGTAGCTTCTCTGGATGTGCTCGGATACCAGGGAGCCCGTCAGCATCACCACTGGTATGCTTCGAAGTTCGGGGCTGGTTTTCAGCCGCTCTAATAGCTCCATCCCGCTTAAACGGGGAAGTCTGATATCCAGCAGTATCAGATCTGGGAGGCCAGAGCCATCCTGGCGGAGTTGCTCAAGGCAGCTCAGAGCCTCCTCGGCGTCCCCGGCCAGATAGATCTCCCTTTCCGGACAGATCCTTCGAAGCTGCCTGGAGGTGAGCTCAGCATCGTCTGGGTTGTCCTCCACAAGCAAAATCTTCAGGGTTTGATCTCTTCTATCCACATTCACCTCCGAGCTTTTCGATCCTTGAATCACCGCAGACATCGATACCTTCTCCCACTAACCACGAGATATTGCCCCTAAAAATACTTTTCCCGTTGGAGATGGTTACGCGGCGATAATAACGAAACCCCGCATAAATGTTGATTAAATTCATACAAAATCTGATGGATGTAAATATATTTAAGGCTTTTTCAGAGTTCGATCCTCTCCTGCGCGCTGCCTCTGGATAGGAGGGCCACTCTGCTGAGGGGGACGTGGTTTTGTAACCTGTAGCCCAGTATCTCGGATAAGGCCCCCGCAAATTCCATCACCTCTTCGTGGGTCGGCATCGAATCCCTTTCGAGACGATTTCGGGAGCTTCCCAAGTGCATGTAGGCCTTCAGCTCCACGAAGTCCGGCTCTGCGATCTCGATGAGCTTCGCGTAGCCCTGGGGGTCGATCATGTTCAGGTTTCTGGCTAGGGTGAGCCTCATCACCGTTCGCGAAGGGGACTCTCTGATCCTATCCAGGCTCTCCAAAAATCGGCTCCATAGGTTGGCCTGGGGGTTTGAGACTTTGAGATACGTCTCCTCATCGGGAGCGTTGAGGCTGAGATAGAGCTGGGTTGGTCGGACCTCGCCGATCACGTCGGGCATGGTCCCGTTCGTCACCAGAAAGGCTGTCATGTCCCGGCTTTTAATCTCATCGACGAGCTCCTTTATCATGGGATAGAGGGTCGGCTCTCCCATAAGGGAGACGGCGACGTGAGCAGGGTGCTTTGCCTCCTCCAGCCTGGAGAGATCGGTCGTCTCCGGAGCACCACCGTAGCCGGAGATGAGCCTCTGCTGCTCTTCCAGGATGCCGTCCAGAAGCTCGGCGGGCTCTATCCAGTCCCCAGAGGAGTTTGGCATATCGTCGATGGGCCTCCAGCAGTGGAGACAGCGGTGATTGCAGAGGAGAGTCGGCGTCATCTGGACGCAACGGTGGCTTGCGATGCCGTAGAAGTGATTCTTGTAGCACTGATCGCCTCCACGGATGCTCCGTCGCAGCCAGAGGCAGGGTTTGACTGCGCCGTGGGCCACCATGTGATATCCTTGTCTTTTAAGCCTCTCTGAAATCTGGGGGGGAAAGCGCTCCATAACGCTCGGTTAGAGAGAGACGAGCGGTTAAATAGTTATTTGAGAGCCTTAGTAAAATAGCCGACCTGATAAGCTTTAATAATCCTAGCGACGGTCGTAATAATCGGTAGGGAGACGGAAATGATCAAAAAAGAGAGAAAAATCACATCGGGGCTCGCTCTTCTGGTCGTCCTGATCGCCGCTGGGGTAGCCCAGGGGGCGGTCACCCTGAAAGTGTGCGAGTGCAAAGCCTGTGGTTGTCAGTACCTCAGCATTCAGGAGGCGATCGAGTGGGCCAGCCCTGGAGACACCGTCCTCGTGAGGAGCGGGAACTTCCACGGAAACGTCAACATATCAAAGCCCATCATCCTAAGAGGCGAGAAATGGCGAAGTGATCAATTTCCCCTCATAAACGCCGATGGGAAAGGCAGCGCCATAACCGTCGGCGCTGACATGGTGACGGTTGAGAACATGAGGGTCACAAACTCCGGCAACCAATCTGGAGATGCCGGGATCAGGGTCATCTCAAATAACGACATCATCATAGGCAACTTCGCGAGCGGCAATGGCGGTGCAGGCATAATCCTCGAGAGGGCCAGAAACTGCACTGTCAGTGCCAACGTTGCGATGGACAACAACCGAGGTATCTGCCTTGCGACCTCAGAAGGAAACCGTCTCTTCAATAACAAGCTCTATAACAACATAGAGGACGCCTTCGATGATGGCAAAAACCGTTGGGACAATGGCACTGTGGGCAACTATTACGCCTCCTTCAGTTGCACCGATGAGGACGATGACGGAATCTGCGATCTCGCCCGCCACATCCCAGGCGGCGCAAGCGTCGATGCTCTCCCGTTGACGTGCGCTGCCGCGCTGGGGTAGCAAGCCCAGTCGACCGGGGGGATATTCGGACGTCTCTGGCTCAACCGAACATCCTCTGGGCGCTGGCGTTCATCTCCGCCTTCTCCTGCGCCTCAATCCAGGTGGAGGCGAGGATCGAAAGGTCCAGGAGAAACTCACAGAGGTAGACCTTCAGCTTCTCGGGGTCCTTGATATTTCTCGTCTTCTCCTGGAATATCGCCATCGCCTCTCTCTGATCTCTCGCCGCAGGCCAGATCTCCTCCATATCCTCCCGGGCCTTGAGAACGACCAGCTCTTTATCCACCTCGCTCAATCCCGTCGCATCGGGGATCCACCGAAAGGCCAGTGCAAGCCCCTCGGGGGTTATGTCATGCCTAAAATTCTTGTACATGGGGTCGGACTTCATGCTCATCTTCATGTTCTGCAATTTGAGTTCCTCCCATCTCCACCTATCCGGATCGTTTTCATCCTATTTTGAACCTCTACATAGCTTCGTTCCAGCTGTACATTTAAGGTCTCTTTTCTTTTATAAGGATTATCCATTCTATACAAAATTTATTCATTATGTTTGATATGGTTTTCTGTCTCTTAGCCTTAACCTTCATCAGATGCAGATGCCTTCGGCCCCGCAAGGTCGCATTTGGCGGTATTCAGAATCGATTTCATCTGAACCGTAGTGGATCCCAAATACCCCTCTCCTGATTTCACCAAGATGGAATAGCCCTTAAATCGGTATAAATTGGGTGAGATCGAAGGGCATCTCGACACCTGCCTCGGTTGGGGCCTTTGGCCCCATGGCCCGGACCCGGCCGTCGTCGGCTCCGATGAAGAGGAGCCCGTCGGAGACCGCCGGCGACGACATGACATATTCGCCGACGTTGTAGCTCCAGACCGTCGAGCCGCTCATGGCGTCGAGGGCGTAGACGATGCCCTCACCAGTTTGAGTTCCGAAGTAGACGAGGCCGCCGGCGACGACCGGAGAGGAGGCGACCGGGCCGTTCGTCTCCGCCCTCCAGAGGAGGTTGCCGCTTGATTCATCATAGCAATTCAAAGAGGAGTCGCCGGTTCCGACGTAGACCCGGCCATGAGATATGGCGGGAGATGATATGGTGCCAGTCATTGGTTCTTCCCAGATCACATCGCCGGTGGCAGCATCGGCTGCCACGAAGCGGTCGCCGCTGGCGAAGAAGACCGACCCGTCGGCCACCGATGGGGTTGAGGTTATCGGCGCCTCCGTAGGCAATTTCCAGAGGATATGGCCGGAGGAGACGTCGACGCAGTAGAGGGCCGGGTCACCGCCTGCGAAGTAGACCTTCCCATCGAAGTATGCCGGCGAAGTATAAGGGTCGATCTTGCCGGTGGAGAGGTTCCAGATCTCCTGGCCATCTAAGGTGAGATGGTGCAGAGCCCCCGAGGAGAAGGTCATCACCAGGACACCCTCGTCCAGAGCCAGGGGAGAGGAGGCGATCCCCCACCACTGGGGGTCGGTCTCCAGGGTCCTGTTCCAGACCGTCTCTCCCGTCAAAGCATCTATGCAGTATAGGTCTCCATAAAAGGAGCCAACGTAGATTCGGCCATCCTTCAGAGCAGGGGTCGAGGCCCCGCCCTTCCCGCCGATGGGGTTCAGCCATAGAAGTGACCCATTACCAGCGCCAAAAGACCCGATCCCCTGCTCGCCTTTGTAGGACATGTCAGGCCAGGAGGCGACGTAGACCCGACCATCAAAGACTGCGGCTCCGCCGCCGATATAGCCCTTGGCGGTCACCTTCTCGCTCCATAGTAGGTCCGGCGCATCAGGGCCAGGACCGCTGGCGTTTCCGGTCCTCTGGAGATCAGCATGAAAGGTCAGGAAGTCACAGAGGGCCGGCTGAAGGAGAGCGGCTGCCGCGATAAAGAGAAGGGCAAAGAGGGATCTGGTCGTCACGCTGCACCCTCCTTACGTCTCTGCCCCATCTTCAGCTTCAATTTCGCCAAAGGCCCAGACTCTGCCGCCTCCGACGGAGAAGACGATCCCATCGCTGATGGCCGGCGAAGATCCGCCTCCCGGATGGCTCCAGACCACATCACCGGTGATGGCGTCGAGGGCGACGGTTCCACCGAAATCTTCGAAGTCGGGCTTGCCGGAGAAGACGAGACCGTCGGCGTAGGCCATCGAGCACCGCCAGTCCCCGATCTCGTCTTTCGGGTCCGTCGACCAGAGAAGGTCGCCATCGGCGACGTTAAAGCAGTAGGAGACCGAGTCGCTGAACCCCTCGCAGCCGCCTGAGACGTAGACTCTGCCGTCGACAAGAGTTGGTGTCGAGTCGGTTGGGGAGATGACCTTGCTCCAGAGGACTGAGCCGTCGTCGAGGGATAGAGCGAAGAGGTCGCCGTCGCCGTCGAAGTTGTAGGTCGCCATGTAGACGACGCCGTTCATGATGGCGGCAGATCCGGCGGGCGAGTTTTCGGCGTCCATCATCCAGATCGCTTGGCCTGTCTCAAGGTCGATGCAGTGTATGGCGCCCCCCAGGCCCCACTCCCAAGCCCCGACGACTACCCTGCCCTCGGAGACGGCGGGGGTTGACTGGGCATCTCCTTCAACCTCGAAGCTCCAGATCTCCTCTCCCGTCAATTCATCGAGGCAGAAGTAGTGGTGGCCGTCCCAGTCGCTGGCGATAATTTTGCCATCCACAACGATGGGGCTTCCATCCACAGCCCCCCTCTTTGAGGGGTGGGAGCAGTTCCAGATTTCGCTACCGTCCTCCGAGCTGAGGCAGATCGTGTTCATCCCTGAAAAATAGATCTTGCCTTCGTTGTAGGCTGGAGTAAACCATGAACAGCAGACGTCTGCGTTCTTCTCGAAGGGCGCAGTCCAGAGGACCTCGCCCGTGAACTCATCGAAAGCGACGATCTGGTCGACGCCATTGGCAAAGACCTTCCCGTCGGCTACGGCCACCGAAGATCCCGCCTGAAAGCCGAGATCCTCGCTCACCCAGAGGGTGGAGTTCGTCCTCGGGGCGGTCGAGCTGGAAAATCCAGTGTTCTGGAGGTCCTGGTGAAACTGATACCATCCGCTTGCTTCGGTGGAGTTCTGGTCTGATTGACCGTCGTCGGAGACGGCCTGAGCCATCGCCACCAGTAGAACGAGGACTGCACCCGTCTTCAGGATTTGGAGCTTAGTCGGAGTCATCTTTATCATCCTTATCATCCAATTGTGAGGCTTCTTCTCCGTCAGATAAACAGTAGAAACGGCCCTTTTCGGTGCCGAAGTAAACCATCCCGTCGGAGACTGCGACCCCCGCCAGGATGTAGCCGTCGTCGGGCGGATCGAACCGCCAGGCTAGGACGGGATCGGCCCCGGCGTCCTCTAAGCAGCAGATCGATCCGTCGACTTTGGCGGTAGAAAAAATGATGCGAGGCCTATCATCTGCCGCTGAAACCACCGGCGAGGACTTGACCCCGGCGTCGAGGGGATAAGACCAGATCACTTCACCGTTCGAGTCATTTATGCAGGCCAGAGCACCGGGATGACCGTGCTCTCCGACGCCGAGGTAGACCCTGCCGTCATAGACGGTGGGGGTGGAGGTGCTGAAGCCCACGGGAACGCTCCAGCCGCGGTTCTCAAAGGTCCCGTTCATCTCGTCGAAACCGATCTTCCAGGCGTAGCCTTTCTCAGCCGAGAATTCGGACGCGGTGTAGATCGAGCCGTCGCTGTAGGAGACCGAAGCCCGGACCCGTCCGGGGTCTGATACCGCAAAATCGATCCTCGAAGCGTCGGAGAGGTCCAGATGGTCTGCGAGGTGGCCGGTCATCCTATCGACGCTCAGAAGGAGGCCGTCGTTTGCGCCGTAGACGAGATAATCACCGGCGATGCAGGCTCCGCACCACATGTAGCCGGTAGTATCTCGCGAGAGGTTCCAGACCTCGTTTCCGTCTTCGTCGAGGCAGAAATAACGCTTCGCGCTCTGGCCGTAGCCGCTCCCCTCGCCGAGGTATATCCGCCCATCAAAGGAGGTGATGGGAACCTCAAACCTCTTCTCGGTCAGATGATGGGCCCAGAGCTCTTCGCCGGTCTGAGCGTCGAAGGCCGCCAACTGCCCCGAGTCCGTGGCAGCAAATATCCTATCACCAGCGAGGGCCGGGGTGGAAATCTGAAAGACCCAGCCGTCCATCTGAGCATTCCAGATCGCATCTCCTGTCACCTTGTCCAGGGACCAGAGGGTGCCGTTGTCTGCGAGGACGTATACCTGACCCGAAGCAATTATGGGGGTGACGTCGATCCGCTGGAGATCGACGGACCACAGAACGTGGGGATCGGTAGGCAGATCGTCGGCGGTCAGGCCCGAGTTCGTCTCGTTCCTCTGGAAAGAGGGCCAATCCGACGCGCAAGCCAAGCCGATGATCAGCGAGATCGAGACAAACGAGCATATGAAAAATTTTGTGTATTGTCCACCCATAATGACCGCGACCTGCACAAATCTTTTTGAGTTTTATGCAACCAGATTAATTTGCTCATAGGAAAGGCCATTTGATTTTAAGCTTTCGGAGAAGAAGAACCCAAAAAAATGAGAGGGAAAAAGGCGGGTTTGAAAAAGAAAAAAGAGACTCGACGGCCGGTCATTCCTCTGAGCGGACGAAGACGCCGTGGTTAGTCGGGTCGCAGTCCAGTATTTGGAACCCGATGATGTACTCCTGATGGATCGCCTCCGGATCGAGACCTGAAAAGAGGTCCGGGTGGAGGATCTTTGCCAAGTAGTTCAGCCCCAAGAGCCGATCTCTTCGGTCACCCAAGCCGTCTGGCTGGTCAGGTGTGCCATCGATGGGAGACGCCGATGTGTTCGGGGTCGAGGTGAAACTGAGGCCAGTCATCGCCGTCGTTTCCCACGCCCAATTCCGATCCGGCGACATCTTCAAGGACGCAAGAAGCTGTCGCCGTGAGCACTAGAGCCAGAATGAATGCCAAGATCTTACAAATTTTATTCATGATGATTATCCCAATCGATCCGCGTTGGATTGCAATCATTTAAGCAAAATAGCTTTAGTTTACTTAAAGTTTGTTTTAATGCAGGAGAGGGGCTCGGAAAAGGGTTGACCGTATTATGCAAGATGCAAGAGTTTTTATAAACTGGGGGCGATCGAGGAAAAAACTGGACGCGGAGCGAATGTCACATGGAAAGACAGCTTCAAGACTCATCAAGGAAAGGGCCTTCCTTGCTCCAGAGCACCTTTCGAGAGCGCGCCTTCAACGGGATATACGAAGTCGTGGCTCGCCAGAACCACTTCTACGGGATCAACTGCAAGCTTTCAGGCTCGGTCTACGTGGTCTCGGAGATCGAGGGTGCAGTCCCGCTCGTGCACGGATCTTGCGGTTGCGCCTTTCACCACCGCCTGTCCCCACGCAAGCTCTTTTCGCCCATTTCCGATCTGGCTTGCACAGAGATGGACGAAACCGACGTTATACGGGGCGGAGAAGAAAAGCTCAGAGCGGGAATAATCGACGTTTACCAGCGATACGATCCCGCCTTGATCGTGATCTTGCCAACATGCGTATCTGGACTGATCGGCGACGATATTCCCGGCGTGATCGAGAGCCTGAGGTCAAAGATATCCTGCGATATTCTGCATGCGCCTTCAGAAGGGTTTTCCCACAGGGACGGCGATTCGGTCGAGGTATCGCTCAAAAACGCCGCAAAATCGATGAAATGTTCTTCGGCGCCACCCACAGCTCAGGACCTCCGGGGCTGTGGTCACGAGGAGATGATGTTCGCCCTTGCAGATCAGCTGATGGAAGAGCAAGACGTGATCGAGAATTCTGTGAACCTGGAAGCTTTCGGAAGGCATACGTACAGGTTCTGGAACGACGTCGAAGAGATGAGGCGCATCCTGGGAAAGATCGGGGTAGAGTTGAACACGACAGTCCCAACGGCGAGCGTCGATGCGATCAAACGCGCGCCTTCCGCGCCTCTAAACATCGTCGTGACCAGGAACACGAGATGGGCCGACAGGATGAAGGAGAGGTTCGGAACCGATTACGTGAAGAAATGGTATTTCTACGTCGGATTCGACAAAGTCGGAAAGTTCTTCATCGAGATGGCTTCGAAGCTCGGCCTCGAAGGCGAAGCTGAAGACGCAATCAGGCGCGAGAGAAAAAGGGCTCTTGGAGATCTGAGCGAAAGCCGTCGCCTCTTCAAAAGCTATAGCTTTGCGATCTCGACTCAGAGTTTCCTCTTCAACCCGAACCTTTTGAGCGTCTATACAGAGGACCTCCAGATGCCTTTGAGGTGGATCCTGATCGATTCTCAGCCGATGAAGAGCATGAAAATATCCAGAGATACCGTCGAGATGATGACTGGAAACCTGATTGACATTGCAGAAAAACAGGATATGGAAATCGAGATCCTGGTGGACCCGTCCTCCGAGAAGATGGCCAGAGTCGCAAAAGGTGTGGATTGGCTTCTCACCGATCGGACTGGCCCACCATCTGAAAAAGAAGGGGACCTTGGGATGATGAACATCGCAACTGCAAGCAACTTGATCCATCAGACGGGATTTTGCGGCATCGTCGAGTTTGGAAAGCATCTCGCATGGAAGCTGCAAAGGCGTACAAAAAAGGATGCTCAAAAGGATGCTTCGAATCCGCATCGAAAGCTCATCGTCTCGAGGTTCGATTACGAAGAGGACTGTTATCCGATGATCAAAGATCCCATGTGCTCATCTTCGAGAAGAATGTGGTCTGAGATATGGTGTTGATATGAGAATGGACGGTGGCAAATTTTTCGGCGCATATCGGGCGTTTTCCGGGATCAGAGATGCGGTGGTGTTAAATCACGTCCCTGTTGGGTGCAACTGGGGCGCGGGAATGTTCAGAACCATCTCGGATCAGGCCGACGTCAGGCAGGCCTGTACAGTAATGCACGAACGTGAGATAGTCTTCGGCGGCGAAGAGTCGCTCCGAAGGGCGCTTTTGCGCGCAGACGAGCTTTACGATGCACCCCTTTTTCTGGTCATCGCAGGAGATGTACCCTCAATAATCGGGGATGACGTTGCGGGAATTGTAGACGAACTCTCCTTGGAAAAGGAGGTTTTGTGGACGGAGGCCGCAGGATTCAGCGGCTCCATGAGATCTGGGTATGAAGAGGCCCTCTTGAGGCTGGCGCCGTTGATGAGCGGTTGCGACACGGCTGAAGGCTCAATCAACCTGATCGGTTTTTGTCCAGACGACTTCAAGGTCGAATCAGACGTAAAGGAGATCAAAAGGTCGATGAAGAGAGCCGGAATCGAGGTCAACTGCGTCATTTCAAACTGCAGCTCCGAAGAGTTCAAGAAAGCTCCGGCAGCAGAACTCAACGTGGTCTTCGGCCAGGGAACCGATCTTGCAAAACTGATGAAAGAGGAATTTGGAATTCCTTACACAGAGCTTGATTACCCTTACGGGATCGAAGGCACGGAGAAGTTCATCGAATACGTCTCCGAATCTCTTGGGACGGGGTGGGATGCCGACCTTGAGCACGAGATCGAGCCTTTCAAGAAGGTCTACCTCTACTTGCACGAGCTTTGCAAAACCCCGGTCTCGATAATTGGCGATTTTCATGCGGGCCCTCTCGCCGAGTTTCTGGCAGCAGAACTCGGATTCGAGGTGGAGCATCTTTCCTCATCTGGAAGTGACCTGGATCGGCAGAGGTTCGAGCAGGAAGTTAGAGGTTCTGACACAATGATGATATTTGGGTCCAGCTTCGAGCGAGATCTCGCGAGGGAGCTTGAAGTGCCTCTCGTGAGGTTCAATTATCCGGTCTTCGATCAGGTCAGCATTTACGACAATGCGCCGTATGCGGGTTTCGGAGGCGCGGCATTTCTGACCGAGACCATCATCAACGCGATCATGGGACTTGGCGATTTTTAGCCAATTCAAAACCATATTGAGCAGCGTAGAGCTCAGGAAGAAAATAAAGGACATAAGCGATTGAAAAGGAGGGAGCTTTGCCCCAGATCTGCTCAGTTCATGATTACCCCTCTCCAAAATGTAATTTTTGAAACGCGATTAAAATCGTTTAAATAATGAATTCTCGTTATATTCCGTCTTAATACGGAAATATTATCTGGGAATGTGTTTTAATTCAATTCCAATCGTTATCAGAAACATTAAAGTAATTTGAATGCCTAATATCTAGTTAAACCAAAACGAAAAGGTGAAAATCCATGTTATCACCCTTAATTCCAGATATTAAGCATCCGAAGTGGATTGTAGCTCAGAATGTACTTGAACGTGTCGATTCAAAACGCGCAGTTAAGGTTGCCGGCAGACTAAAAATAAGGGATGTATATTATTTTATTATATCTATGAAAATTTTATTGATATCTAGCCTATTTGAAAGGGATGTTTCTAACGTAGTATCCGAAATTAATACGTCTAATGAACTAAAAAGATTTATGAAAAATAGATAAAGAATATAAATATTCATATTCTCCATCCGTGGGATATTACGTCGGATTTAAGTTGATTTTGGCAATTAATCAAAATTACGAACTTATAGGATTTAAAGTCCATGAAAATGGACCTAATGATGCTAAAATTCTAATATCATTTGTTGAAGACCTCTATAAATCGAGAAGACTCATATCTGGTGATGTAATTATTTGTGATCGTGGTTTTCCTTCAAAAAAGAACTATAATGCACTTATTAATCGATTTTCACTAATCCCTGTGATATATCCAAGAAAAAATACGAATTTGCGGAGAATAATATCCAATCTGACCCCTCCATTAGATATTTTTAGAAATAATTATAAATTACGTAAATGGCATTCAATTGTGGAGAATTTCAAGAAAATGATGAATCATTGGGGACATTTCAAGTTCATACGATATAGGATCGAGATTTTCTTCAATATAGCTAAAAATTCTATGAATTTGAAGAGAAATCATCAGTATACGAAAGCCAGTATCGAAAA